>JAFWGA010000005.1 GCA_017515325.1 Blautia sp. | reverse complement strand
TTCGATGAGCCGGTAGCCCTGGTCATGAATGAAGAGGGCAAGCTCGACGGTCTGCCACTTAACAGGGCCCTCAGGGATGATAACGGCGAGATCTACGACGTGGTAGCTGGTTCCTTCCTGGTGGTCGGCCTTACGGATGAGAACTTCGGTTCCCTGACGCCGGACCAGATGAAGACCTTTGAGGAAAAGTTCCACTCTCCGGAGGTCTTTATCCGGATGGGCAGAGGGATCATGGCAGTTCCCCTTCCCGACGAAAAGGTCGAAAAGCCGCAGGATAAGAAACTGGATGCACCAGAGCTGAAACCGCACAAAAAAGTGAAGGAGGAAGCACTGTGATGAGATGGCTCATCCCGACGCTGTGCTTCTTCGGAGGGGCCTTGTTCGGCATGCTGACCATGGCCCTGCTGGTGGCAAGCAGCCGGGAAGAAAGAAACGAGGAGGTGATGACGGATGCAGGAGGAAGTGGAAAGCAGGACTGTGAACCTGGCGATCAGCACGTCGAAGCTGAGCGCACGTACTATAGTCTCAGCGGTCCGGGCCTATCTGAATCATCGGAAGAACGTAAAGGCAACAAAGGATCATGAAGCAGAGATCCCTACGCAAGGCAAACAGTCAGTCAAAGAGTTGATCGGCCAGGGACAGGGCGTCACCAATATCGATATCGCCCAGACGGATCTGAAAGGCTTTGAGAAGGTAGCCAGGAAGTACGGTATCGACTATGCGATCCGGAAGGATTCCTCCGTGGAGCCGCCTCATTACCTGGTCTTCTTCAAAGCAAAGGACGCGGATGCGATGACAGCTGCCTTCAATGAGTATTCTCAGGCAGTCCTTAGAAAAGAAGAACGTCCGAGTGTTCTGGAACAGCTCCGGAAGATCAAAGCGGCCATCCTGGCCCTGCCCGGCAGAGTCATCAACCGTGACAGGCAGAGGGAGCAGACGCGATGAATACGAAGAAGCTGAAAAAGATCATCATCAAGGTCCTCCCCTATGCGCTCATCGGCCTCGTCTGTACCAATCTGGGCGAGGCCTGGAGATTGGCAGAAGGAGCGGATGCGAGTAAAAAGCTGCTGTCATTCTTCAGCGCTCTGGGAGTCGCCTTCGGAAATCCTCTTCCGAGCTTTCATCCGGCGGATCTTCTGGTCGGTGCTGTCTGCGGCGGTGCTCTGTACCTTGCAGTTTATCTCCGTCATAAGAATGCCAAGCACTTCAAGCACAACCAGGAATACGGCTCTGCCAGGTGGGGCAATCACGCGGATATCGAGCCTTTCATGGACCCTATCATGTTTGAGAATCTGGAGAAAAAGAATCCCAAACACTTCGCAGTCAGGCAGTATAAGAAATATAAGCTGGCTGCTGGAAAGACCGCCAAGTCCATCCTCATTTCATGTGGGGCAAGACTGGCGGTCTTTGATATTCAGGAGCTTCGAGAGATCACAGCCTATGATGAGCTTGAATTGGACACCATCGGAGACCGGAAGACAGCGCTGTTTCTGATCATGTCAGATACGGATGCAACGTTCAACTTCCTGATTTCCATGATCTACACCCAACTCTTCAACCTGCTGTGCGAGAAAGCGGATGACGTGTATGGCGGAAGGCTCCCGGTCCATGTCCGGTGCCTGATCGATGAGGCGGCAAATATCGGCCAGATCCCCAATCTGGAGAAGCTGGTAGCTACGATCCGAAGCCGTGAGATCTCCGCTTGTCTGGTGCTGCAGGCCAGGTCCCAGCTGAAAGCGATCTACAAGGACAATGCCGATACCATCATCGGCAACATGGATTCCCAGGTTTTCCTCGGAGGATCCGAACCCACCACGCTGAAGGAGCTGGCAGAAGCCCTGGGCAAGGAAACTATTGATACCTTCAACACTTCTGACACCCGAGGCAACAGCCCGAGCTACGGCACCAACTACCAGAAGCTCGGAAAAGAGCTTATGAGCCGGGATGAGCTGGCTGTTATGAACGGCAGCAAGTGCGTCCTGCAGCTCAGGGGCGTCAGACCGTTCCTTTCGGACAAGTACGACATTACGCAGCACCCGAACTACAGGTACACGTCCGATTACGACAAGAAATACACCTTTGACATCGAAAAATATCTGAACCGGCGCATGAAGCTGAGGGCAGAGGATGAATACGATGTCATCGAAGCTTAAGGAGGATTTATGACGAAAGCAGAACAGAAAAGGCTTGAAAAACAGGCAAAGGACGATTTCATCGATGCTGCGACCAACGTGGTCTTAAACAGCATTGGAAAACATCTGATAGAAAGAACGAAAAAATGTGCTGTTTGCATGAATGCTAATGGACGGAACAGGTACTTTAATTTCGAGCGATACGGAGAGCATCTAAGGATTGCAATCTACAGAACCGGGGACATTGACTTCCGATTCCATGAGTTTTGTCACACTGAAGTAGAGATTCGTGCTGTTCATTATGAGAACGTTCCGGAGAATCCAGAAGCGGCGATAAGTCAGTTGCAAACTGATATTGATATGGTGATCGATTGTTTTCTGAATTACTACTGGCATGCTTTTATGGATTACCAGTGGCTTTCTACTCTGGAAATGGATTGGAGGGAAAGAATCAAGTACTTCATGGAAGAATGCAAAGATCTGTAAGCAGGCCTGAAGGCAGCCTCAGGGCTGCCGTACATAGCGGTTCGGATACGATGTCCGGGCCGCTTGTTGTCTGATCAGAGGATCAAGCACCCACTGCCTGTAGAGGCGATTAAGATGAGGGGTACGCTCGTGAACCGGAAGCATCAGACAAAACCTATTCCACCCCTGCAGGGGAACTTTTTAAGGAGGCCTGTATGGCATTTTTCAACAGCGCAGTCGGTGTACTGCAGACTCTCGTTGTGGCGCTCGGCGCCGGTCTCGGCATCTGGGGTGCCATCAACCTGCTTGAGGGTTACGGCAACGATAACCCCGGCGCGAATGCTCATGTACGGTAAGGAAGCAAGCAACCGAAAACAAGAGATAGACCGCCAGCACTACACTATTCCGAACCAAAGACCAAAAGATAAGCATTGTGGGAAAATCTAAACTTTTGGATTTTCCT
>JAFWGA010000035.1 GCA_017515325.1 Blautia sp. | reverse complement strand
TGACAAGGGGATCCGCACGGAGGAAGCACCTTCAAGAACGATGCTAACCGTACATTATTTGATCCAGTGACGGCTACTTTGTTGGCTCAAATAATCTGCATGAAAATCGCCGATTTGGCTCAAATAATGTGCGAGCTTACAGCTGGTATGTCAGCAGCTTATACACTACCCTATTCTCAGAGCTGCGCATTGTACAGGATATTGCTTCCGACGGCGACACGCTGTCAGGGGCAGAAGGCAGAGGCACGGCTCTGCCTTCCCCTCCTGCAAGAAAAAACGCCCGTCACCGATCGGTGACGGGCGTTTGTCATCCTTCTTTCACTGTCGACAGATGCATATTACAGGATATCCTGCCTGCGGATATAGCCGGGATTGTCCGGAGAAGAGATTACCTCTTTGACACGGAGCAGCTTGGCTCTCTTGTCTACGACAGTATTCTCAACAATCGTATCCTCACCGATCTCTGCTCCGGCCAGGATGATGCTGTTCTTGACAACGGCTCCCTTATGGATGACGCAGCCGCGGCCTACGACAGAATTCTCGATCGTACCTTCAATAATACAGCCGTTGGAAACCACGGAATTGCGGATGCTGGCGGTTTCATAGTAATGGGTGGGGCTGGAGTTGTTGGTACGGGTATAAATGGGCCAGTCAGCCATAAAGAGGCTCTGGGCATTCTTATAGTCGATCAGATCCATGTTGGCACGGAAGTATGCATTGAAATCATTGATGGCAGCGAAGAAGCCCTTGTGAGCGACACCGCGGACATCCAGAGGCTCCGGAGCGCTGCACTGGTCATTGATGATGTCCTTGAGGGTGAACATGGATGATGTCTCTTTTGCCTTCAGGATCAAATCGATGAAGAGCTCACGTTTCATGACATAGGTAGCCAGAGACACGTTGCGCTTTGCGGTATTGCCCTGGTTGGGCTCAAGGGAAAGGACACCCTTCTGACGGTTCAGGTTGACAACCGTACAGTTCAGGAAGGATTCCTTGGCATTGTCAACGCTGTGATACAGCATGGTAATATCCGCTCCGGATTTGATGTGCTGTTCGATCAGCTCGTCATAATTCGCTGAATATACGAAATAGCTGGGAGCGATAACAACATAGGGATGCTGCATCCGCTTGATATACTCAAGGTTTTCATAATAGGCCTGGACGTCTGTATTGTAGATATCGCTGCGGGCGTCTGTCTGAGAGAAGAGAAGCTGCAGCTTTCCGCTCTTGGAGTTGATGTTGTAATGACGGCCGGTGCCAAGGTGCTCGACGAGAGAGCGCGGTTTGGTATTGATATAGACCTGGATACGGTCAATACCGGAATTGGTCATGTTGGAGATGGAAAAGTCGATAACCCGGTACCTTCCAAGGAATGAGAACGCGCCGATCGGGCGATAATCCTGGAGGCCTTCCACCCAGATATTTCTTGAGGATGAATTGATGATACCAAATGCTTTATACATATTATTCGGCCCCCTTTACCTTTTTCGCGACAAGCTCGATATGCTCGCTGTCCGCGCTTCCGACGACGGCATTTTTGCCGATGGTGACATCATTTGCAACAAGCGCGCGGGTGACGACGGCGCCTTCTTCCACAACGGCTCCCGGCATCAGGACACTGTCAATGACCTTGGCTCCGGACTGAACCTTGCTGTTCGTGAAGAGAACGGAATTCTTAACCTCTCCCTCGATCACGCAGCCCTGGGTGATATAGGCGTTCTGGATCGAGGCGTCCGCTCCGATATACTGCGGAAGAGCAGTGGAGTCTTCGGTATAGATCTTCCAGGTAGGATCGCTCAAGTCAAGCTCATTGTCCGGGCTGAGCAGATCCATATTTGCCTCCCAGAGGGAATCGATGGTTCCTACATCCTTCCAGTAGCCTTCGAACTTATAGGCGAATGCGCTCTTGCCCTCTGCAATCAGGGTAGGAATGATATCCTTGCCGAAGTCATGGGAGGATTCGTCATTCTTGGCATCTGCGACAAGAAGCTTGCGCAGTGTCTTCCAGGTGAAGATGTAGATGCCCATGGAGGCAAGGTTGCTCTTGGGATTGGCAGGTTTCTCCTCGAATTCAAGGATGTGGTCTGACTCGTCAGTGTTCATGATGCCGAAACGGCTGGCTTCCTTTAAGGGGACAGGCATAACAGCGATGGTCGCTTCCGCCTTGCGCTCCTTGTGGAAGGCGAGCATCTTGGCATAGTTCATTTTGTAAATGTGGTCTCCGGAGAGGATCAGCAGATACTCTGGCGCGAAGGAATCGATGAAATCAATGTTCTGAGAGATGGCGTCCGCGGTTCCACGGTAGACGTCAAGATTTGCATCTGCCTTTTCACGTGGGGCAAGAACATATACACCGCTGTCCCTGGTGTCCAGACCCCAGCGACCGCCGGCCGCTACATAGCTGTTCAGCTGGATAGACTCATACTGCGTCAGAACACCGACAACATCGATGCCGCTGTTCGCGCAGTTACTCAGGGGAAAGTCGACAATACGGTATTTGCCTCCATAGGCTACGGCAGGCTTAGCGACCTTATTGGTCAAATCATGGAGACGGCTGCCGCGTCCTCCGGCCAGAATCATAGCTAGCATACTGTTTTGACTCATGGTGAACCCTCACTTTCTTTCTTTACACGAGACAGCCGGGGATTGTTTTCCGGATCATAACGAAGAGCGCAGTATCCTCAGAAAACCTCCGCCTGCCATGTCTAAATATATTATACAATCTATTGGAGAAAAAAGCCATATTTTTGTGCAAAAAATTTGGAAATTATGAAATTTCAGGGATGCCTCATAGAAGCTTTTCTGTAACCGTGAAGAAAGTCGAGATGAAACAGTTACGTATTACCGAAAAGAGCGGGAATGGTTTTGAGAAAAAAAGGACTGGAGATACCATGGAAGGCGCAAAACAAGTGTAGACGAAACAGGCCAGAATCGGTATAATATCAAAAATGTTCCAGAGACGGCCGGTTCGTAATAGCCGGTCGATACAGACAATGCTGCCCAAAGCCTCGGTGTTCGAAAGAGGAAGGGGCCTTAAGGAGTGACAAGCATGGCAGAACCGGAGGTGTCGGTGATCATACCCGTCTATAACGGGGAAAAATATATAGAAGCCGCGCTCGACTCTGCCTTTGCGCAGAATGTCCCGCTGGAGGTGATTGTCATCGATGATGCGTCCACAGACAGGACAGTAGAGAAGGTTAGGCCTTACCGGGAACGGGAGAATTTTATCTTTCTTCAAAATGAAAGGAATGAAGGGGTGGGGAGAAGCAGAAACAAAGGTGTCGCTGCTGCCCGGGGCAGGTATATCGCCTTTCTGGATGCAGATGACTGGTGGGAAAGAGGAAAGCTGAAAAAACAGATTAAGATCCTGGAGGAATCCGGCTGTGTTTTGTGTACCACCGGTCGAGAACTGATGACGCCTGACGGAAGTACAACAGGACGATATATTCCTGTCCATGAGCGCATTTCATACAGGCAGCTTCTACGTCACAATAGTATCAACTGCTCCTCTGTCCTTCTGAAAAGGGAGATCGCCTTAGAGTTTCCCATGGAGCACGACGACAGCCATGAGGACTACATCACCTGGCTTCGTATCCTGAATAAATATGGACTGGCGGCAGGCATCGACCAGCCCTTTCTCAAATACCGTCTGAGTGAGGGCGGCAAGTCCAGAAGCAAGCTCAAATCCGCCAGGATGACATATCGGGTATATCGGTATATCGGCTGCTCTCGCCTGCAGAGCTTCTTCTGTTTTGCCTCCTATGCCATTCATGGAATTTGGAAATATCTCTGATTCAGTATTCCTATGATTCACTAAACATCGCCAACAGACGGCGCTGAGTGCCGGTGGCACTCGTTTAGCGCCGACCGAGCCGGAAGACGAGACCAACGCGGCAGATGCCTGCGAAGACAAGTCAGAGGGCGGTAACTGTAATGAGACATGAAATTATATGAATACGGATCCCCAGGCATTACCGGACTCCGGCTTCAGGGCTTACCGGCCAGATCCTGCTTGATCTGAGTGGTAGAGATCTCCGGTGTGCGGGGAAGGTATACCACCTCGCAGTATTCCTTCAGAAAATCAAATTGACCGGCCCAGTCGTCTCCCATGACGAAGGTATCGATGTGGTATTCCCGCACATCGCTTGCCTTCTGATCCCATCCCTCCTCCGGGATGACAAGATCTACATAGCGGATGGCCTCTAACAGGGCTTTGCGTTCTTCATATGAGAAATAGCACTTTTTCTTCTTTTCATTCCAGTTAAATTCATCGGTAGACAAAGCTACGATCAGATAATCCCCATATTGCCTGGCACGCCGCAGCAGATTGATATGGCCATAGTGCAGCAGGTCGAATGTACCGTAGGTTATTACTCTTTTCATAAAATGTTTCCTCCGTCAGGTGCCATAGCAGGTACGACTGTATTGTATCATTTCCGTAACGGCTCAGTCAACACCTCGTGTAAACAAGAAAGTTATAGTAAACGAACAAAATGCTTACATTTTGATTCGTTTACCGCACCGGATTTTTCGTCGCTGCAAGCAGCATGATTCCGTAGTAAATTCGTGCGCATACTGTACTTATCGTCCTGTACTTTCGGCGTGGGCTCTTGGACTTCCTCGGTAAAGTGGAATAGGTCAGGAATGTCTTTTCTCACAACCAGAATGTCACAAAGGCAGTGCACAGCATGTGGATGCAGCTGACTGGAGTAGTCAGGCTAGGGATAAAGTATCCCGGCATTTCATCCGGTATAGTGCGAGATGCTGACCAAATTGTAATGATGTCGTATATTATTTGTATAAATCTTTCCTTGAAATAGGAGAAAAATTAAAGTATATTTATCCTTCATAAAGGAGACGAAGTATGGCGTCTCCCAAGATGCCGGTGAGTCGGATTTCTGAAATATGTTTTCAGGGAGGGTAGGTCATATGAGCGAAAACACTGAGAAGAAGACAGAAAAGAAAGTACGTCCTGAATCAATGGCACGCATCACAACCAGGGAGCAGGCTGAGGCTTTCATTGAAGAAGAAGTGGAAAAGGCAAGGAAGAAGATCGGCAGCGGAAATGTCCTGCTCGCCTTGTCCGGTGGAGTAGATTCCTCTGTAGTCGCCGCCCTTCTGATCCGTGCTGTGGGAAAGCAGCTTACCTGTATTCATGTCAATCATGGCCTGATGAGAAAGGGAGAAAGCGATCAGGTGATCGAAGTCTTCCGGAACCAGCTTGGCGCAAACCTGATTTATATTGATGCCACAGACCGTTTCCTGGACAAGCTGGCCGGTGTGGCAGATCCGGAAACGAAACGAAAGGTCATCGGAGAAGAATTTATCCGTGTCTTTGAAGAAGAAGCCGGCAAGCTTTCCGATATCGGTTTCCTGGCGCAGGGGACGATTTATCCGGATATCCTGGAGAGTGACGGGATCAAGGCTCATCACAATGTTGGTGGTCTCCCCGAGGAGGTAAAGCTGGAGCTGGTGGAGCCCTTGGAGTTTCTCTTTAAAGATGAGGTCCGCGTGGTAGGAAAAGCTCTTGGCCTTCCGGATTTCATGGTATATCGACAGCCCTTCCCTGGCCCTGGACTTGGGGTGCGTTGTCCTGGAGCCATTACCCGCGATCGTCTGGAAGCGGTGCGGGAATCGGATGCCATCCTCAGAGAGGAATTCGAGAAGGCCGGTCTGGCCGGCAAGGTCTGGCAGTATTTCACTGTGGTTCCTGATTTTAAATCTACTGGAATCAAGGACTCCAGGCGTTCCTTTGAATGGCCGGCCATCATTCGCGCCGTCAATACCAGGGATGCCATGACGGCGACCATCGAAAGGGTAGACTGGGACCTGCTCGAAAAGATCAGCTCCAGGATCACCAAAGAAGTACCCGGGATCAATCGTGTGCTTTACGACCTGACCAGCAAGCCTACCGGAACGATCGAGTACGAATAAGAAAACGTTATTTTGGGGCCAGTCTTATCAGCCTGAAAAAGGCAAACTGCTCCAATCTATAGCCACATAAAAAACGAGCCTTGCATAAGCATCAACATCTGATGCCATATGCAGGGCTCTTTTCATTTGTAACGGCGCTTAAGATTGGCGCGAGATTATGGCGCGATGTACTGGCGCGAAAGCCTGAGAAGCCTTGTAAATACTGCGAATTCGCTACTTTAATAAAAATAATCTTATAAAACCTATTGACATAGTAGGGAAATAGTTGTATAGTACGTTCAATTCACAGGAGGAGGAACCATGATGCGGAGTATCATCCGGAATGGTTCCGACGAAATGCCATCGAACGAAGAGAGTGGCACTTCCTCTGACAGAAAGGAGACGCAGGGAATGTTCAGAGTATCACATAGCAGACAGAACAGCAGCATGTGTTGTCGAATGCTTTACTCCCGGGCATATTATATGGCTGGGGCGTTCGGCTGTATGTCCATGCGCCTCAAAATACTACAAAAGTGATGCGTAAGCAGATTTGTATGCCATGTGCCCGGGAGCTTCTATAAGCACCGGGTCTTTTTTTTTTCAGACCGGAAACTGTTATTGAAAACATTAGCCCAACAAATTAAAAAAGGAGATTTAACCATGAGTACATATAAGTTTGAAACGCTGCAGTTACATGTTGGACAGGAGCAGGCGGATCCCGCGACCGATTCCCGGGCCGTGCCAATTTACCAGACCACTTCCTATGTGTTCCATAACAGCAAACATGCCGCTGACCGTTTTGGCCTGGCAGATGCGGGGAACATCTATGGAAGGCTGACAAATTCCACCCAGGAAGTGCTTGAGAAAAGGCTTGCAGCCCTGGAAGGCGGCAGTGCAGCCCTGGCCGTAGCATCGGGAGCGGCGGCGATTTCTTATACAATCGAGGCTCTTGCGGCAAACGGCGGCCATATCGTAGCACAGAAGACTATTTACGGCGGCACATTTAATCTGCTGGGGCATACGCTTCCCCAGTACGGCATCCGCACTACCTTTGTGAATATTCATAATCTCGAAGAGGTGGAAGCGGCGATTACGGATGACACCAGGGCGGTCTTCCTGGAAACCCTGGGCAATCCGAACAGTGATATCCCGGACATCGACGCGGTTGCGGAAATCGCACACAGGCATGGGGTTCCCGTTGTGATTGACAATACCTTCGGTACACCTTACCTGATCAGGCCGATCGAGCATGGCGCCGATATTGTCGTCCATTCCGCCACGAAATTCATCGGCGGCCACGGGACGACCCTTGGAGGCATTATTGTAGAATCAGGAAAGTTCAACTGGGCAGCTTCCGGCAAGTATCCGAACATTGCCACACCGAATCCCAGCTATCATGGCGTATCTTTCTATGATGTGGTAGGACCGGCTGCCTTTGTTACTTACATCCGCGCGATCCTGCTCCGCGACACGGGAGCAGCCATTTCCCCGTTTAATGCATTCCTTCTTCTGCAGGGCGTGGAAACCCTGTCCCTCAGGCTTGAAAGGCATGCTGAAAACACAAAGAAGGTTGTGGAATTCCTGGCAGATCACCCGCAGGTAGAAAAGGTGAACCATCCCTCCCTCATAGATCACCCGGACCATGCGCTTTATGAAAAGTATTTCCCGAACGGCGGCGGATCGATCTTTACCTTTGATATCAAGGGCGGCCAGGAAGAAGCATGGAAGTTTATTGATAATCTGGATATTTTCTCGCTTCTTGCCAATGTAGCCGATGTCAAGAGCCTTGTGATCCACCCGGCTTCCACAACGCATTCCCAGCTCTCCGAAGAAGAGCTTTTAGACCAGGGGATCAGGCCGAATACGATCCGACTTTCTATCGGAACAGAACATATCGATGATATCCTGGCTGACCTCACAAAAGGCTTTGAGGCTTTGAAATAGGGCAGCCTGAAAGGCAAGGGAAAGAAGGAACTGTTTTGAACTGGGAGTTTATCGTGAAATATCTGCCGCTGTACCAGAAAGCGGCAGTGCTGACACTGAAAATCGGAATAGCAGGGATTATTCTTTCCTTTCTGATCGGCCTTTTCTGTGTGGCTGTGCAGAATTACCGGATTCCGATCCTCAGGCAGATTGTCGTGGTATATATCGAGATCAGCCGGAATACACCGCTTCTGATCCAGCTGTTTTTTATCTACTACGGACTTCCGAAAATCGGGATCCGGACTGATCCCGAAGCCTGCGGCATAGCCGGGCTCGCATTCCTGGGCGGGAGTTATATGGCGGAAGCCTTCCGCAGCGGGATAGAAGCGATTGACCTGATCCAGTTTGAAAGTGCGTACAGCCTGGGACTTACCAGGAGGCAGACACTTATGTATGTAGTTCTTCCACAGGCTGTTTCCATCAGCATGCCGGCTTTGGTGGCGAACGTTATATTCCTGCTTAAGGAAACCAGTGTCTTTTCAGCGGTCAGCCTGATGGACCTGATGTTTACTGCGAAAGACCTGATCGGTCTGTATTATCAGACGACGGAGTGCCTGTTCTTATTGGTTGTGTTTTACCTGTTGATCCTGCTGCCGGTATCATTGGCAGGGAGATTACTGGAAAGGAGGCTGCGCTATGCCGGATTTGGGACTTGAGGTTCTTTTCAAGGGAAAGAACTTTGCAAGGCTCCTGGAAGGCCTGGGGGTGGCTCTGAGGATCAGCCTGATCTCTGTTGTGATCAGTATTGTTGCAGGCATTGGTGTGGGAATGCTGATGACATGGAAAAACCCGATCAGCAGGGCAATCACCCGATGTTATCTTGAAATTGTGCGGATCATGCCGCAGATGGTTCTGCTCTTTATCGTATTTTTCGGAACAACCAGAGTTTTTGGATGGAACCTGTCGGGCGAGATATCTGCGGTGATTGTTTTCTCCTTCTGGGGAACGGCAGAGATGGGGGATCTGGTCCGCGGGGCACTCATCAGTATTCCGCAGCACCAGTATGAGAGCGCATACGCCCTGGGCCTGACAGGAATACAGACATATCAGTATGTCGTGCTGCCACAGACTGTACGAAGGCTGATCCCTCTGTCAATCAACCTGATCACCCGGATGATCAAGACAACGAGCCTGATCCTGATGATTGGTGTCGTGGAGGTTCTGAAAGTGGCCCAGCAGATCATAGAGGCAAACAGGATGAGCAGTCCAAATGCTGCGTTCGGTTTATATTTAACCGTATTTTTGCTTTATTTTCTGGCTTGCTGGCCCTTCAGTCTGCTGGCCAGGTATCTTGAGAAACGGTGGAGGTGAGCTTTTGGCAGACACAATATTGGAAGTCCGACATCTGATGAAGCAGTTTGATGACCTGATGGTGCTGAAGGATATCAACCTTACGGTGCACGAAGGGGAAGTAATCGTGATCGTCGGGCCAAGCGGATGCGGAAAGAGTACATTCCTTCGATGTATCAACGCCCTGGAGGATATTCAGGGCGGGGAAATCAGGCTGAACGGAGAACTGGTATCAAAAGAAAGCAAAAATCTGGCAGTTATCCGGCAGAAGATCGGGATGGTGTTCCAGAGTTATGAGCTGTTTCCGCACCTGAATGTGCTGGACAATATAACGCTTGCCCCTGTAAAGGTACAGAAACGGCCAAAGGAAGAGGTCAGGGAGGAAGCACTCGCACTGCTGTCCCGTGTGGGGCTTAGTGACAAGGCGGAGAGTTTCCCAAGACAGCTGTCCGGGGGACAGAAGCAGCGTGTCGCGATTGTGAGGGCGCTGTGCATGAAGCCGGAAATTCTGCTGTTTGACGAAGTGACGGCGGCTTTGGATCCGGAGATGGTCAGAGAAGTACTGGACGTGATTTTGAGACTGGCAGACCAAGGAAAGACGATGCTGATCGTCACACATGAAATGCAGTTTGCCAGGGCAGTCGCTGACAGAGTGATCTTTCTGGAGGACGGAGTGATCAAAGAAGAGGGGAAGCCTGAACAGTTCTTTGATGCGCCGCAGACAGAAAGGGCAAAGGAGTTTTTGAAAACCTTTACATTTGAACGTAAACATAAAGAATAAAAAAGATGAAAAGGGCATAGCGCCCGGGAGGAAAATATGAGGAAATTACGTAATCTTGCGAATATTGGTCTTGCAACCCTTCTTGCTGTATCCTTTTCCGCTGTCTCAGCCTTTGCAGAGGATAATGTATACAGGACACTGGATGAGATCAAGGAGAGCGGCACCATCAATATCGGAGTGTTCTCCGACAAGAACCCCTTTGGATATGTAGACGAAAACGGGGATTACCAGGGGTATGATGTGTATTTCGCAAACCGGATCGGTGAAGATCTTGGCGTGGACATAGAGTTCGTTTCCACAGAAGCAGCGAACCGTGTGGAGTACCTGGAAACCGGGAAGGTTGACATCATTCTGGCCAATTTTACGGTTACGGAAGAGAGGGCGGAGAAGGTTGATTTTGCGCTGCCGTACATGAATGTGGCGCTTGGGGTTGTTTCGCCCGCTAGCAGGGTGATCACGGATCTGTCGGAAATTGGTGAAGATGATGAAGTGATTGTCATTTCCGGAACAACTGCGGAAACTTATCTGATTGAGAATAACCCGGAGATCAAATTACAGAAATATGACACATACGCCAATGCCAAGAATGCACTGGAAAACGGGAATGCCGTCGCGTGGGCCAACGACAACACGGAAGTGATCGCCTATGCCCTGCAGAACCCCGGATACACGGTAGGCATACCTTCCCTGGGAAGCCAAGATACCATTGCACCGGCTGTTTCAAAGGGAAATGAGACACTTTTGAACTGGATCAATGAGGAAATCAAATCACTTGCCGGGGAAGAGTTCTTCCATAAAGATTATGAAGAAACCCTGGCGGATACATACGGCCTTGACTATGAAGAGAGTCTTGTCGTGGAAGGCGGAGAACCGACTGTATAAAAAAGATGAATGCATACAGAATCGGGATTATTTCGCAAATAATGCAGGTGGAGTTTTCAATGGAAGGAGATAAATCATGGCTAATATTTATAAGGGTACGCTTGGCCTTGTAGGAAATACGCCGCTTGTTGAGGTGATAAACATAGAGAAGGATCTTGGGCTTGAGGCAACAATACTGGTCAAGCTGGAATATTTTAATCCGGCAGGGAGCGTAAAGGACCGTATCGCAAAAGCTATGATCGAAGATGCGGAGGAAAAAGGCCTGTTAAGGAAAGGATCTGTTATCATTGAGCCTACCTCAGGGAATACAGGCATCGGACTTGCAGCCATTGCTGCATCAAAAGGGTACCGTATTATCCTGACCATGCCGGAAACTATGAGTGTGGAGAGAAGGAGTATACTGAAAAGCTATGGAGCGGAGATTGTTCTTACGGAAGGCCCGAAGGGAATGAAGGGAGCGATCGCGAAGGCTGAAGAACTGTCAAAGGAGATTCCGGACAGTTTCATTCCGGGACAGTTTGTGAACCCTGCGAATCCGGCCATCCATAAGGCTACCACAGGTCCTGAGATCTGGAAGGATACAGACGGGAAAGTGGATCTGTTTATTGCGGGAGTCGGAACCGGCGGGACAGTGACCGGAACCGGCGAATATTTAAAGGAACAGAATCCAAATATAAAAATAGTAGCGCTCGAGCCGGAGGATTCACCTGTTTTGTCCGAAGGCAGAGCAGGGGCGCATAAAATCCAGGGTATTGGGGCAGGTTTTGTTCCTGAGGTTCTGAATACGGCCATCTATGATGAAGTATTCAAGGCACCAAATAAGGAAGCATTTGAAACAGCAAAGCTTCTTGCAAAAAAAGAAGGCATTTCCGTGGGCATATCTTCAGGAGCGGCCCTCTATGGTGCAATTGAACTTGCAAAGAGACCGGAAAATAAGGGGAAGGTCATTGTTGCGCTTCTTCCGGACAGCGGGGACAGGTATTATTCGACAGCGTTATTTACGGAACAATAAAGGAAAGGAAATAGGCTTCGATGAGGGTTTCAACCAGAGTAGAATATGGGTTGATCGCACTTATGGACATTGCCCTTCATAGTGAGAACGGCAGCTGCGTAGCGACATGGGAGATAGCCCGGAGACAGAACATATCGAAGAAATACTTGGAACAGATTTTGCCGCAGCTTAGAACCGGAGGATTTATCAAGGCACAGAAGGGCATAAGGGGAGGATATACCCTGGCGTGTTCGCCGGGGTATGTAACCCTTGCGGATATTTTGAATGCATTGGACATCAGCGTTCTGGAAGAGATGGAGATACCTGACAGCTCAGGGGGCACGCTTGATTCAATTATTAATATCTGCCTGTGGGGGAAGATCAACAGCAGTTTAAAGAAGTTTGCGGAAGGAATAACACTTGCTGAATTTGCAGGGCAGTGCCGCAGTATGCTCTCAGAGGATTGGGACATGTATATGATTTGAACCGAAAACTTACGATTCAGGTTTCGGCTCATGAGCAAGTAGCGAAGCGGCGACACGAAGTTAGGGCGAATGCCCGCTTTACATTAGAGAGAGGTCTTTATGAAACGGGTTTTGACAATCCAGGATATTTCATGCCTTGGAAAATGCTCTTTAACAACCGCTTTACCGATAATATCAGCTCTCGGGGCTGAAACAGTGATTCTGCCAACAGCGGTTCTTTCAACCCATACCATGTTTAAGAACTTCACCTGCAAAGACCTGACGGATCAGATCGAACCGATCATCAACCATTGGAAAAGCGAAAACGTACAGTTTGATGCTGTTTATCCCGGATATCTTGGTACAACTGAGCAGATTAATCAGGTTAAGGATATATTCAGACTGTTTAAAAAAGACGGTACTCTCATTTTTGTAGATCCGGTGATGGCTGATAATGGGAAACTCTACCCGGCTTTTGTTCTCCCCGAAGTGCTCTTACCGGCAACTACAGCGTTGGGAACAGTCGATGCATTTGGAAGGGAAAAGGGCCTGCTGGCTGGTGCAAATGTTGTGATGCCGAATCTTTCACCAACTGAGGTTCGTGGGAAATATCTGTTGTACGATAATAAAATCTGTACCGGAGATGAAGCAGCAGAATGTATCAGATGTATGCGGACGCGTGTAAGTAAAGTCGGTTATCATGTTATAGAGAGCAGAGGTGACCATCCATCTTTTAAGCCGGGTTACAAATAATATGTAAAAGGTTTTTCTAAAACGGGTGAAATGGCGGATCCAGATAAAGATCCGGTGAATATGAAAGGCAAATCTACAGATCTGACGCCGTGGCCGCAGGAATGGCATAGGTTTCATAGACTGAAGATGTTGGTTCGAGTCCAACCGGTGTCGTTTTGGGTTTAT
>JAFWGA010000034.1 GCA_017515325.1 Blautia sp. | reverse complement strand
CAAATTATGGTCAGTTGCCGATTCCTGAGCGTAGAGGGTATTCCTTTACTGGGTGGTATACTGAGCAAACGGGAGGAACTAAAGTAGAAGAATCAACACCTGTTACCAGAAACGAAAGCTACACACTTTATGCGCATTGGAATAAAATCGAACCTGACTTCATCCTTCCAGCTGCTCTTACCACTATCGAGGAAGAAGCATTCAAAAACTGTTCCTTCATTTATGTGAAATTATCGGAAAATACTACAAGTATTGGATCTAAGGCATTTTCAAACTGCCAGAATCTTAGACATATTTACATTCCAGAAGCTACTTCTTCAATATCAAAAGATGCTTTTGATGGTGTAGATAAAAGCATAACCATACATGGAGTAGATGATAGCTATGCAAAGTTTTACGCAGATAAATATGGATACCGGTTTGAGGCCGAATGAGACCGAAGGAATAAAAAAGTAACCCGACGGAAACGGACGAAGACTAAAGGAAACTGATGGGCAGTTTGCGTATGCATCAAAACTGCATTTATAGATTTTCTGACTGATTTCCTGATCATATGGATAAAATGAAGTGGATAATCTTAAATAACATCAGAAAAAGTATCTCAAAAAGTCACGGTATCTTCGTGCCCCATTTTTTTGGGAGAATTTGGAGATCCTTATTGATACTATTATACGGAATTAGATAATTTGAGACTACGGATCAGTGGTAAGCGTCAAATAGCACCTGCCTTATATTTCGCTGATCTGTATGTTACAATGATCACACTAATATCAGGAGGTCATTTATGGATAGATCAGCGTTTGAGGATCGCCAGGATCATTGGCGGCGTGTTATTGCAGAATGCAATAGCAGTGGTATTTGCAAGACGGCCTGGTGCCGCCAAAATGGGATCAGTATAAAAAACTTCTATTACTGGCAACGTAAATTCCGGGATGAACCAACTGTCGCCCGGGATTCGTCTTCTCTTCCGGAAACAACTTGTAAGGAGACAGGTGCAGGTTTATCCGGCACAAATACCAGAGCCATTTTTGTTGACTTGACAGAAAAGCTTTACACCCCTCGTAATCCTCTGGATGAATTTACTCCAGTCAGAAGCCCGGAACCATTTTCCCCGGAATTAATGATCCACGCTAATGGCCTGCAGGTTTATGTGTGCGGAAATATCCAGGCCAGAACCCTGGAAACGGTAATGAAGGTGGTTTCCCATGCTTAGGGATGGCATCGGATTCAGCAAAGTCATCATATGCTGCAGCCGTGTTGACTTGCGGAAGGGGATTGACGGTCTGTCCACATACATCCGTTTGAATTATGGATTGAATACGTTGGAGAAAGGGACTCTATTTCTCTTCCGCGGGACGCGGACAGACCGGTGCCGCGGATTAATATTTGAAGGTGATGGCTACGTGGTCCTTACAAAACGGCTGGCTCCTGGCAATCATTTCCAATGGCCCAAAACTGCAGACGAGGCAAAGCAGCTTACATCGGAACAGTTCAGGCGTCTGATGGAAGGCTTTACCGTGGAAGGAACCATTCATGAAGTCTTCCCCAAACTGAACCTTGACAAATAAATATTTTTTCTGAGAAATACCGGCCATTTCCTGCTATACTATAAGGATCCCGGTCAATAGGGTGTGTGACATAAAAAATTAATATATCACATACCCTATTGACATGTCACATAGTGTGTGATATAATAAAAGTAATGAATGTAACGAGGTGGGAAGATGGCTATTATCAAACAGTACCATGCTGACACGGATACAACATATGTTTATTCTTCGGAATATTTTTGGGATCCAGTGAAAAAGCAGTCGCGATCCAAACGGCGTGTCATTGGAAAAATTGATCCGGAAACTGGGGAGGTTGTCCCTACGGGGAAAAGAGGGCGGCGCCCTGGGAAAGAAGTACAAAAGGATCCGGGCCAGGCTGACTCTTCCCTGCCGGATGATCCAGGCAGCGTACCGGCTGTTGCACAGGACAAGGACCAGACAATACGTGAACTCAGGCTCTCCCTTAGCCAGAAGGAGGAGCAGATCCACGCGTTGGAACGGCAGAACAGCCAGTATGCCACACAGCTTTCTAAAATCCGCAGGCAGCTTTCGGCCTGCGTTGACTCCATAGATGTTGTAGAATAAGCCGGAGGGACAGGCAAAATGGTGGACAGGATGGTCAAGCTTTGCGAATCAGCAAAGGAGATGTCACGCGAAGAACTCATCAGCACGGTCTTTATGATCGCCGGGGAGTATTCTGACCTTTTTTCTTCCTTCAAGGAACAGGAAGGGATATATAAGGAAATGACCCTCCAGTATGGCCAGATGAAGGACGAACTGGAAGGGGTAAAGCGTGACCTCGCCAGCAAGATCAAGCTGATTGAAAAACTCTCCGACCAGCTCCACATCAATAAACATGACCGCTTTTGCCGGAGCTCCGAGGGGATGGGGGATGCGCTTGATTCTGCCATGGGCAGGTGTGCCCAGTCACAGGATCCTGTCGCGGAAGACGCTGCGGAACCCACGGAAGACAGGGATAAAGAAGCAGAAACTTTTATCAGCGCCGGTGGGCTCATCACCATTGGCGGCAGGAAAAGGACTGGCGGAAAAGGCAGAAAACCAGGGACGGGGAAACGCCCGAAAGACAAACGGGCAAAAGACATTGGAGGTTTGCGCGTTGTTAAGGAATTCCTCTATGACCCAGAGGAACTGGAGCGCCTGTATGGCCTTGACTGGTATATCAAGAAATGGTCAGTGGCCCGTTCCTATGAGGTGATCAAAGTCCCTGTGATCATCAAGGAAACATACCGTCCGGTTCTTGCCGTTGGGGCCGAGCACCAGATCGTGTGGATCCCTAACGGGAACCCACTCCTCAGGGGCTCCCTCGTTTCCGCTTCCATGGGTGCAAAAGTTATGTATGACCTTGCTGCCCTTGGGCTGCCGTTTTACAGGCAGTCCCAGAACCTCGCCTGGGATGGGGTCACCATTTCCAGGCAGGATATGACAAACTGGGCGCTTAACCTCAGCGACATCTATCTGCGCCCGGTATACGATATGCTGTGTGGGCAGGTGTGCAGGTACAGCTACAACCAGGTGGATGAAACGCGCTGGACCGTCATTGACGACGGCCGCCGGGCAGGCTCGGTCAGTTATATCTGGGCACACACAACCAGCGAGCTGATGGAAGTCCCTCCCGTCGTTGTTTACTGCTTTGAACTCACACGCGGGACTGACCACCTGCGCAATTTCTATGGGGACCAGTTCAAAGGGAACATTACCAGTGACGGTTACGTGTCCTACCCTGTATATGCATCTGAACATGAAGACGAAGTGACGGTCTCCGGGTGTCTTGCCCATTGCAGGAGATATTTTTGGTATGCCCTGCTCATCCTGAACGTGACGGGCTGCAGCCAGGAACATATTTACACCCTTCCGGAAGTGCGTGCCCTTTCCCTGATAAGCGAAATCTATGCGGCAGATGAACCACTGAAAGAGGTTTCTGCGCAGGAACGTAAGGAAGCACGGGATAAGACTGTCCGTAAGAAAGTGAACGCTTTCTTTGACTTCATCGATTCTTTGGACGTTGAGAACCCAGGGTATAGTGCAAAACTTGTCCAGGCGATAAACTATGCCAGGAACCAGAAGGAAAAACTCCTGAAGTTCCTGGACGACCCCTTCATCCCTATTGACAACCTCAACGTGGAGCGCAGGATCCGTCCTGTCTCCACGATCAGGCGCAACAGCCTGTTTTCCTATTCCACCAATGGTGCAGAGGCCTTTACGATCATTCTGAGCCTGGTGGAGACAGCAAAGGCAAACGGGGCACATCCGTATTACTATCTGAAGTATCTACTGGAAATCATGCCGGAGTTTGTCAACCAAACCCGTACCGGATCGATAAAGGAACGACTGTTCCCCTGGTCTGAAGAATACAAGACCTACGAAGAGAGGGAGATCCGGAAGGCGCTGCGGTTATACCCGGAAGATGCCGCAACCCCGCCAAAGACTTCCGAGATCAAGGCACAGATCCGGCACCAGAAGGACAAATGTGCCTGAGCAGAAGTGAATCTATGCCGATAAATTGGAAAGCCAGGTACCGACTGCCAGCGGTATCTGGCGTATCGGTCGTGGTTTCAGAAGATCGACAGCATAGCCACAGAAAATGAGTCCATTCTTTTGGTTCATTTTTCAAACCGCGTATATATACCTGCAAATCCTATTTGGAAAAGTATAGCACATCATGAGCCAGTATGTAAGGCAGGTGCTATTTGACGCTTACGATCAGTGAAGATAATTCACTGACTCGTATGATTTATCATACAGATGAGGGAAAGAATGATAAAGAGAACATTAATACCTGTAGCGATGTTTATCCTTTGTATATATATACTCTCTTCTTCAGCTTATGCTGATATTAGCAGAGACGATGTAGAACAAATGACGCCAGAAACTATTGCGGAAAGGTTGAAAAATGGGGAATATCTTGCAGATGATGTTGATTTACCTGATTGGTTTTTTGACGAAGTTCATGCGGCTTCTGCCCAGTCTGAAATAAATAAGGAAATAATCTGGAACTATTTGATAAGCAAAGGAATGTCTAAGGCTGGAGCCGCAGGGATTATTGGAAATCTTGAATGGGAATCATCTTGTTTGCCCAATAACCTTGAAGGGGCAGCGAATACAAAATCAGGGATGTCTGATGATGCATTTACAATAGCTGTTGATAATGGAACTATTAGCAGAAGCGAATTCATTACTTCGAGCAGATTTGGTGTTTATTCGAATGGATCGTATGGATATGGACTGGCTCAATGGACCTATTCAACTCGAAAAGCTGGTTTGTATGATTTTGCTAATGCAAGAGGTTGTAGTATCGGCGATTTATATATGCAATTAGATTATATGTGGCAGGAAATGAGTAATTCTTTGAAAGATTACATGATACATTCTACAGATTATTCAGACGCTTGTGTTGAGTTTCACAATAGATATGAGGGATCTGCTGATGACGCCAGTAGGATAGCGGGAAGAATAAGATTGGCTGAGGTCGTATATAATAATCATTTAGGTGATAATTATTCAAATCAACCTATAGCCGCCCTGGACTTCGTTGAGGGTGGTGAGGGGACGGTAAGTGTAGCCGGCTGGGCGTTTGACCCCGATAATCCATCACAATCGCTTGGAATACATGTCTATTTGCAGGATGAGGCTGGAGAGATACACTGGGCTGGTTCGTTAGAGGCGAATCAAGAGAGACCGGATGTCCATGAAGCCTACGGTTGTGGTTTGTACCATGGTTTTGGTGGTGTATTGAATACCAATGGTTTTTTTGGTACTTGTACCCCAATGATTGCTGCACTTGATTCTGAAACCGGTGGAGCAGGAGCGACTTGGAAAGAGCGAGGGCAAGTCGTTATAAGTGCAGAAATGACACCTCCAACCATAGAAGACGTTTATATCCATGACATAGATACAAATGGATACTACATCCACTGTATTGTTCGGGACAATGTTGGATTACGAGAAGTAGAATTTCCGACTTGGACAGTTGAAAACACAAATGCTTCTGGAGATGACCAGGACGATATTATATGGGGAAGCGCAGGAGCGGTTTCCGGTACTGGATGGGAACTGGACTATCGTGTAAACTACAGTGATCATAACAACGAGTTGAACTGCACATATGCTACTCATATTTATTGTTACGATACTTCAGGAAATGAAGGTTTCTATCCCATTTATCAGTTTGCTTATAACGGTTCAGTACTGACTTCTGGATATGATCAGGTAATTCCAGATGGAGACTATATCATTGCAACAGCGTGTTCTGAAAACAAAGCAGAACTATATTATCTAGATATTGTAGGGACAGATCTTTCTGCAAGTAATGGGGCTAATGTGGCTCTTGCCGGGCCGATTTCTAAAACAGAAGATCCTCCCGCTTATGATATATGGACACTTACATATGGAAGTGATGGATTTTTATACAATAAAACAAAAAGGCTCTGATGTTGCTTTGGATGTTGCGAATGCAAGCGTGGGATCTGGAGCTAATATACAAGCTCACATTACAAATGGCACTATTGCCCAGAAGTGGGCAATTACAAAAAATGATAAAGATGGTTATCGCATACAGGGGAAATGTAGCGGTTTATCTATTGTTGTTGAAGACAATAGGGCTGTGGGGGGTACAAATATTCATCAATATATTAATATGGATATATCTGGTGAATCTTGGCTGTTTATACCATACAAACCATCTCAGCCAATATCAAATGGTCGGTACATGATCTTAAGTGCTGTTGATAATACAAAAGAACTGGATGTCCCAGGAAATACAGGGGATATAGAAAATGCAACAAATCTACAAATATGGAGTAACGATGCGTTAAGCCAGTATAATTCCTTTGATGTGACAAAGCTTTCGAATGGTTATTACAAGCTTGTTCATCATGCTTCTGGTAAAGCAATGGAAATAACCAGAGGCGGTTCTGATCCCACATCTCCTGTTACTTTATACACGGATAATGGAAGCATCACTCAGCAGTGGGCGATCATGAATGACGGGACAGGTGGTTATACACTAAAGGTACGATCAAGTGGCTATGCAATGGATCTGACCAATGCGAATACCGATAACGGTTCACCGATACGGCAGTATTACTATAATGGCTCTGCCGCAGAGAGCTGGAGTTTTGTCAGGGCAGAGTATACAATATCGTATAATGCAAACGGTGGATCCGGAGCACCGAGCAATCAGACTAAATACTACAATAACAATTTGACCCTTAGTAGTACAAAACCTACTCTTACAGGTTACACGTTCCAGTCATGGAACACAAAAGCTGATGGTACTGGAACAAACTATGCGGCAGGTGGAAATTATACAGCAGATGCGGATGTAACACTTTATGCGATATGGAAAATATCAGATGAAGAGCCACCTATTATTACCGGAGGAAACCTCGAAATTCTATCTGATACATTATGTCGTTTTACAGTGACGGCAACAGACAATATAGGCATAGATCATGTAGATATCCATACTTGGTATGGAGATTATTCTGGCAGTGGAGAT
>JAFWGA010000033.1 GCA_017515325.1 Blautia sp. | reverse complement strand
CTCATAAACAAAAAAGAAGGCATCGTCAATAAGGTCTTCGTGGATATGCTCGACAAGCTGGGCTATGACATCCAACTGACCTACGTGAAAAAGGAAGAGCCATGAAGCAGCTAAAGGATAAAGAATACGAAGAATTCCAGCAGTACCTTTATAATAAGACGCATGGGTATATCTGGACGCCGGAAACGCTGGTACTGATCTGCGGCGGGAATGATAATGACCCGGAGCGGATAGGCAGGCAGATACTCGAAATGGCCGGCAGGCTTAAGAATGAGCATATTTCCCACATGACCAGCGATAAGCGCAGAAGGTATATCATCCGCAGCCTTCGCAAGGGTGAAACTAATCTGCTGAAGGACTTCCTGTATGAAGCGATATTCGTGCCGGATGGAATGGAGCGGCCAGCGCGGGACATTATTGAGAAACCGGAACTGCGGGTGTACACAGATGACTTTGGAACCCGGAAAGGCGACAACTGCCTGGTGGCTGATTTTGGCGGCAAGGTAGTCGGAGCTGTCTGGACGAGGATCATGGACGATTACGGTCATGTGGATGATGAAACGCCGTCTTTGGCCATTTCGCTTTATAACGAATATCGCGGTCAGGGCATCGGTTCTCAGCTGATGGTGAAGATGCTCGAATTGCTAAAATGGCAGGGATACGAGCGGGCATCCCTGGCGGTGCAGAAAGCAAATTACGCCGTAAAGATGTACAGGAATGTCGGATTCAAGACGGTCGATGAAAACGCTGAAGAATTCATTATGGTGTGCGAATTATGAAAAACGGAAAAATGCCAGATCCGAATGTGATCCATCCGATAGCCGGATATGACAAGGAAATCTATGTGAAACCGACGATCAATAATCCAAATATTGTCGTTGGCGATTTCACATACATCGCGGACTCCGAATTTGAGAGTCATGTCACGCATCTATATGAGTGGAATGGCGATAAGCTCATCATCGGGAAGTTCTGCCAGATAGCGGCAGGTGTAGAATTTGTGATGAACGGCGCAAATCATCAGATGAATGCCGTATCGACCTTTCCGTTTTACACTCTGGAAGGCTGGGATATGAATCCGCCCGCATTGTCTGATCTTCCGCTCAAGGGAGATACCATAATCGGCAACGATGTGTGGATTGGACAGAATGCTGTTATTCTTCCCGGTGTTCATATTGGTGACGGAGCCATCATCGGCGCGAACAGTGTTGTGGGCAGTGATGTTGCGCCGTATACCATTTCGGTTGGAAATCCCGCGAGGGAACTGCGAAAACGCTTTGATGATGAATTGATTGATTTGATGCTCAAATTCAAATGGTGGGATAAGAGCATCGAAGAAATCGATAGGCTGATTCCCATCTTGACCAGTAGCGATTTGGGAAAAGTCAGGCGGGAACTGTTGGCAAGATTGTAAATCGGGATTTATAGAGGTGAGCATGATGTTGGAAATACTGAAAACGAGGTTTTTAGAACACAGGAATCTTCATCCGGGTCTGGAATGGTCCGAGGTGGAGCATAGGCTGCGTGAGGCTCCCGCTGCCATCGCGGTTTTGCAAAAGATGGAGGAAAGCGGCGGTGAGCCGGACACCATGGGTTATGACGTAAAGACGGGAAAACTCATTTTCTGCGACTGCGCAAAGGAATCGCCCGTCGGGCGCAGAAGCCTGTGCTATGACGAAAAGGCATTGCATGGGCGCACTAAAAACCCACCGTCAGGCAGCGCCGAACGGAAAGCGAAAGAGATTGGCGTTTCGATGATGACGGAGGAACTCTATCGTCGACTGCAAAGTCTCGACTCATTTGATCTGAAAACGTCAAGTTGGATCGCTACACCAGATGATATCCGCAGTAAGGGCGGCGCGCTGTTCTGCGAACGCCGCTATGATACCGTGTTCACTTTTCACAACGGCGCGGATTCCTACTATTCTGTGCGCGGATTCAGAGGGTATATTCTTGTCTGAGTACCGGACTCAATGATAAAAATTTCAGTGAACTTCGAAGGGATGGCAGCTATTATGTAGACAAGACAGATCTGGTATATGAACTGATTCATGACAGGAAAAGCAAGGTTACGCTGTTTACCCGTCCCAGGCGTTTTGGCAAAACACTCATGATGAGCATGATCGAGAATTTCTTTGATATCAGTTGTGACAGCAGAGAGCTGTTTGCAGGGCTGAGGATATCAAAACATCAGGACTTCTGCAAACAATGGATGAATCAGTATCCGGTACTGTTCCTTTCATTTAAAGATGTGGAAGGTCTGACCTTTTCCGGAGCATTTGGAAAGCTGAAAACGGTTATCGCGGACACGTGTAAAAAACATGCATTTCTTGCAGCAAGTGATAAGGTTGACCTTTACGACAGAGAATTGTTCGAGCGTCTGCGCGGGCAAACCGCTTCAGATGCTGATGTGCAGAATTCTCTGAAAACGCTGACCCGTATGATGGCGGCACATTATGGCAGACCGGCCATCCTTTTAATCGATGAATATGATGTTCCTCTGGCAAAGGCGAATGAAGAGAAAAAAGACGGGGAAGGGTATTATCCCCAGATGCTTGAAGTGATCCGCAGTATGATGAGTATGGCATTTAAATCCAATGATTATCTGAAATTCGGCGTAGTCACCGGATGCCTGCGGATTGCAAAAGAAAGTCTTTTTACCGGAGTGAATAATTTTACAGCATATTCCGTGCTGGATGAGGATTTTTCCGGATATTTCGGCTTTACCCAGGAGGAAATAGACGAGCTTCTCGAAGCTGCTGATCGACGAGAGAAAGCCGGGGTATTGAAAGCGTGGTATGATGGATATATCTTCGGAAATGAAGCCGTCTATTGCCCTTGGGACGTCGTGAACTATGTCTCCGCCCTTTTGAAGCGCAATAATTCACTTCCCAAGAATTACTGGAAGAATACCAGTGGAAATGGTATCATTCGGGATTTTGTGGAACGAACAGAATTTCGTGTCAAGGTCAAATTCGAAACCTTGATGAATGGAGGGACAATTACACAGACCATTTCCGATGAGCTTACCTATGACAGTCTCTTCGAAACAGAGGACAATCTATGGAGCGTCCTTCTGATGACAGGATATCTCACAAAAGCAAACCCGGAGGAAGAAGGGGCTACGGTTTCGCTGAAGATTCCGAATCGGGAAATTGCCGGTATATTTCAGGATACGGTGGTGAAGTATTTTTGTGACCACGTAGAAGATGCAAAACAGAAGTCTGTGATGAAGGCGCTGTGGGATGGCGATGAGAAGACAGCTTCAGAAACAATTTCTGATCTTCTCTGGCAGACCATAAGCTATATGGACTATCATGAAGACTATTATCATGCATTTCTGTCAGGAATATTCGCTGGCAGAGGGTATGAAGTGGAAAGCAACAAAGAGCACGGACTTGGCCGCCCGGACATCAGACTGACGGATGATGATAACCGGCGTATCCTTATCATAGAAGCAAAGAAATCGGATAGTGCAGCCAGGATGGAACATGACTGCGAGGAGGCTCTGAAGCAGATCGTAGATCAGCAGTATGCCAGAGGACTGGAGGATTATCAGGTCTATTGCTATGGAATTGCTTTTTATAGGAAAAGCGCTTTGGTAAAAAAGCTATGAAAAGACTCAAAATAAAAATCTGCTCCGGGTCATTGTACTTGAAAAAGCAGGCAGATATTTGGTATAATTCGAATATCAGTAAAGGGAATTCTCTCTTCTTTTCTGTCAATTCTATATTTGATGAAAAGTCCTTGTTGGTATAGATGCAAAAGAAACCCGACTATTCAGAAGGGGGCGTGGTCAGATTGAATGGGATAAAAAACAAGCTTAGCTCCCAGGCGGGGGCTTCGATTACCTTTGCTCTGCTTTTGTTTCTTGTCTGTGCCGTTCTGTGTTCAGTGATACTTACAGCAGCCACAGCAGCGTCCGGGCGGATGAGTGGGATAGCTGAGGCAGACCAGAGATATTATGCCGTGACAAGTGCGGCTGAGTTGCTGAAGAATGTATTTAAAAAGAATCCAACGGTATCAATTGTGGAGATGGTTAAGACTCCATATTCAACGACTTACACAGATGGAGTGGCTGGTGCACCAGTAAAGGGAGAGGCGAAAAAAACAGTATATATTGTGGCTGATAAGAAGGCTTCAGAGATTACGGATGAAGATCTGGTTGACGGTAATAAAGTAGGTGGCGTAAGTCCAATTGATAGCATTCAGAAGGATGCCGCTAAAAATATTTATGATGGGACAACATCAAATATCAACAAAAGAGAACTTACGGTTACATCGTCATTTTTTTCCAAACCAGAAATCGGGTTGGACTACGACGCCATTGCTGTGACGATTTTGGAAGACTTGGATGCAGATGGAAATATTATACTGACGATGTATAATAAATATAAAGAAAAGGATATCCCCAGTAACCCAGGAAGCCGCTATACTTTGGTAATGCAATTGGGGGCAGACAAGGGGTTTACGACGAGTACAAAAACGGAGAATGTATCTTCAACAGCAGTAAGTGGGAATTCCTATAAGGTAAACACGGAAACGACTGAAATCTCAATTACAACATTGACGTGGACTTTGATCGGGATTAAGACGGGCTCCTGAAGAGAAGGGGGATGATGAAAAGTTGAAGAAGAAACTGAACAGCCAGGCTGGCGAGACTATAGCTGAGACTCTTATTTCTCTTCTTATTGCCGCTCTTGCGCTTGTCATGCTGGCAGCAGCGATGTCTACATCTTCAGGCATTATTGTCAGGAGTCGAGAGAAACTGGATGAATATTATTCTGCAAACGAAGAGGATTCCGGTGTAGTTATAAAGAAAATAGGAGCAGGTATTGGAACTGGGGATATCATTGTTACTGATTCTTCCAGTGTTATCAAAGAGCAAAACTACCCGATTACATATTTCAAGAATGATCAGTTCAGCAAAAAACCAGTCATTGCATATGAAATGAAGAATGAGTGAAGTGAGGAATATGGATGAGAAAATGAAAAGGAAACTGCAATCCAACGAAGGGTTTACCTTGGCAGAGACCTTATTGGCAGTTTTAATCTTACTCATGGTATCTACCATCGTTGCAACCGGAATTCCTGTGGCGAAGAATGCCTATGAGAAGGTTGTACTTGCATCCAATGCAGAGGTGCTGCTGTCTACTACCATATCCACTCTGAGGAATGAATTAGGAACTGCACAGAATGTGGAGGTGCAAGATCCACAACCAGGAGAGAACGCGAAGGCCGGAACAATTATCACCTATTATAATCCGACCAGGGGAACCTCATCAAAAATATATGTGGACTCCGATCTCGGTAATAAACAGGAGATCATGTTCCAACGCTATTATAGTATAGAGGGACTGAGTGCAGACTATGCTCCGGTTCCATTGATTTCATCCAAGGCTTCAACGCAAGACCTGTATGTCACCTACGACTCAGTTGAATATATAAATGGTATTATCTCATTCAAAGGATTATCGATAGATCGAGAATCGGGAAGCAAAGGTCTTTCTTCGAGAGGTAACCTGTCAATTCGGGTGATATCGAATTGAGGACAGCGGCCAGAGAGGATTTTGTATATGAAGAAGCTAAATAATAAACTCGGAATGACTATGGCAGAAATGCTTATTGTTGTCGCCATTATTGCTGTCCTTAGTGGCGTTGCGTTTGTTTCTGTCTGGAATTATCAGAGAACGCTAGGCCAATTGGAACGCGATGCTATCGCGAAAGAAATCTACGTTGCGGCACAGAATCATCTCACGATTGCTTATGGCGCTGGATATTTAGGAATGACAAGCTCAGGCTTTGGCACACAAGAAACGGCTACTGAGGATTCAGGGAAGGAAGTATATTACTTTACGGTTAATGGGAATATTTCGGATTCCTCTATCTTGGGGCAAATACTTCCCTTTGGTTCTTTGGACGAAACAGTGCGTGGTGGTGGAAGCTATATTGTCAGATACCAGAAGAACACCGGGCTTGTATTGGATGTGTTCTATTGCACACGAAATGGTTCGCCGACACAATTCAATTATGCGCTTGCAGATAGCGATTATGATGCTGTTCTTGCATTAAGAGATACTGATTCAGTGAGCCATAAGAATGATCGGAAAAACTGGAATAGTCATATTCTTGGATGGTATGGTGGCGCAGATGCGGCACTTCTCCCATCGACAACCCTTCAGGCTCCGTCAATTAAGGTTGTAAATGCTGAGAAGCTCTATGTCGAGGTGACAAATCCCAATAGTGGAATTTCGGATGCTCAGCTGAAGCTGATTATCACAGGGCTGGACAGTAAAGCGCAAAAGGCCTATGAATTGAAGGCTGTATCGGAGGATGCAGCTCATATAATATTTTATGATAACAATTATACCGTAATCTTGGATGATGTTACGTCATCAGCTATGCACTTTGGCAATATCTCAGCTGACAAGGGAAGCTTTATTCCTGGAGAGGATATTGAAATTCAGGCTGTGGCTTACAGTACGAAGTTTTTAACAAATATAGCCTATAGTCCGAAAAGCGTCACGAATAGCTTATTTGACAGTATAGACGGCTCAAAGGAAACTGCATATATTGGAAACATCCGTCATTTAGAGAATTTGGACGAGAGTATATCGAATCTGAAAGCGAATGACTCATCGGATACGATAAAGATAAAAGCGGCTGAGCAGACGGATAGCTTCAGCTGGATTGAGTTTCAAAAAGGAATTAGAAAGATCGAGTCAAAGAGCATAAGCGGAGAAGCGCCGGATAGGGAGGACTATGAACCCGTCACTATTTTTGATTGTGACGGTTCAAAAAGTACAGCACCAGGTTATTATATGCCGATTGAGCCTGACTATTCGCTTTCCTATGATGGAAAGAATCATAGTATTTCCGATGTTGCTGTGAATGACATCGATAATGCTGGCCTGTTTGGTTCTACAAACTCGGTTAAGGAGATTAAAAATCTCGAGCTGATCGATTTCTCTATTACGGGAACAACCAGCGCTGGCAGCTTGGCGGGGACAATAGGAGACTGCACCTTAACCAATGTTCTGGCAAGGAACAGTACAAATTCGGCAGCCAAGAATATTATAGCGCCCACTGCCGGTGGTTTGATTGGTAATATGATCGGTGGTTCTGCTCAGTATAGTGCTGCAGTAGTAATTGTAGCTGGGAACACAACTGCCGGTGGCCTGATTGGAGAGGCAAGTGGCACGATTACGGGCTGTTACGCCGCAGGGCATACAAAGAACGGGTCATATCCAGAATGGATTTCGATAGCTGGTCACTCCTATGATGTGACGGGAGGTACAGCAGGAGGTTTGGTTGGTAAATACACAGGTTCAGAAATAAAAAATAGCTATTCGACTTGCTCAGTGTCGGGAGCTAAAGTTGGAGGTTTTGTGGGGAGTGCCAGTGGAAGTATCAAAAACTGCTACGCGACTGGGTTGATTGATCAGACGAAAGAGGATGCTGCGGTTTTTGCTTTTCTTGGAAGTGGGTCACCGTCGTCACTTACTGGTAACTATTATTTCAGTATGATCAATGAAAGCCCTGAAACCGAAGGGGGGATAGGGCAATTGCTGCCAATGGATGGGTATAAGCTGGATGAAAATAAAAGTCAGATTATACCGATAGACCTTAATACGGATACTTACAATAGTTTTGTAGAAGCAGAGGATAGTTGGTACCCAGCCAGGGCATATGATGCTTCTCTGGTGGAGTATTACAAAGGAAAATATAGTTTGGAGACAGTGAGAGAGCTGAATCCATCGGAGGAACTCCCGCCAAATGTGGCTTCTTGGTCAGATCTTTTTGTTTATACCCACTACGGTGATTGGCCTGCACCGGAAGTGTTCGTTCTCAATTATACAAAATAATGTAATCCAATCCCTGCAGCCCCTGCTACAAATATTTGGCAGGGGCTGTGGCTTTTACAGGTATAGAATGATAGGAGGATGGCGAGGCGGAGACGAGAAGACTTTGGTTGGGGAAAAGGATTCCAAGAGCTTTCAATGATTGGGGGATTGACATTCTATGATGCTTATGGAAAACTGAAAATAGTTAAAGCGGATGTCTGCAGAATCCATGCTATGGTATCTATATAGAATAATGGGTCAACATAAGAATGGGTTTATGGGGAGGGAGAGGCTGCAGTGGGAACATATTTGAATCCGGGAAAAGACAGTTATCAAATGGCTGTTAATTCAAGAATCTTTATTGACAAGACAGATATGATACAGTATTTGAATACTGTTGTTAATACACAGCAGCGATATGTCAGTGTTTCCCGTCCCAGAAGATTCGGAAAAACGATGGCAGCAGATATGATCTGTGCCTATTATGATAGAGAAGCAGACAGCAGAAGCTTATTTGCGAGGAGGAAGCTGGCCGGATGCCCGTCTGAGCGGTTGGGAGAAAAGGGAATCCATTGGGATGAGTATCTTGGAAGGTTTGATGTGATCCGGCTGGTGATGACGGATTTCATAAATGTGACCAGGACAGTCACGGAAAGCTTGTCTATCCTAAAGGCGAGAATTCTGAATGAAATGAACGAAGCCTATCCGGAAGTAAAATATGATTCCACCGATTTATTTTACAGCATGGACAGATTCTACAGAGCGACGAGAATCCAGATGGTTATTGTTATTGATGAATGGGATGCTGTATTCCGGATCCGTAAAGAAGACAAAAGCGGGCATACTGAATATCTCGATTTTCTTCGCGACTGGATGAAAGATAAGCCATATATTGCATTAGCTTATATCACCGGGATTTTGCCTATTAAGAAATACGGGAAGCATTCGGCTTTGAATATGTTTACGGAGTATTCCATGATGTTTCCCAGGCAGCTGGCTCGGTTTACCGGATTTACCGAGAGTGAAGTACAGGCTTTGTGCAAGCGTTACGGAAGAAACTATGACGGGATAAGGAACTGGTATGACGGCTACGAGGTCAGTGACATTATTCCACCGGATCCGAACCACAAGGAGCTGAAGGAGGCTGGCCAATCGCCTAAGGCGATAAGGTATGCCCTTTATAGTCCTTTGTCAGTGGTGGAAGCTATGATCACAGGCGTGATAAAGGACTACTGGAATAACACAGAGACCTATGAAGCACTTGCCGAATATATCAGAAAAGATTTTGATGGCTTGAAGGATGCTGTCGCGCTCCTGATGGACGGAGGGAAAATAAAAATGGATGCTTCAACATACCAGAATGATATGACCACTTTCCATGGCAGGGACGATGTACTTTCTCTCCTGATTCATCTTGGATATCTTGGCTATGACGATACTGCTTGCGAGGTCTTTATACCAAACAAAGAGATATTGGATGAATTCAAAACATCTACCAAGAGTCCGGAATGGAAGTAACCGAACCAATGAGTAACATAATAATTCAGAATAGGGGATTAACAAGATGCAATCTAAATCACAAATTATGACAGGCAAACAGGAGCAGCGTCAATCCAATATTGAGCTGCTGCGCATGATCGCGATGCTGTTGATTGTAGCCCACCATTTTGCGTCACATAGTGGGTTCGATTATCCGCTGGAGCAAATTTCGGTTAACAGATTATGGGTTCAATTTGCCGTAGTTGGCGGAAAAATCGGCGTGAATGTCTTTGTGCTTATAACAGGGTATTTTCTGGTTTCCCAACAGACAATGAAAACCTCCAGATTGATGAAGCTGTGGGGACAGATTTTCTTTTATTCTGTAATCTTTTTTCTGATTTTTATCCTCTTTGGAAAAGAGCCCTTTGGCATGATCAAACTGATATGGGCTCTTGCCCCTGTTACCTTTTCCCGATGGTGGTTTGCCAGTACATATTTTGTTCTGTATCTGTTATTCCCCTATATCAATCGATTGTTAGTTTCCTTTGATAAAAAACAGTACATGCGATTTCTTACCTTATTGGTACTGCTGTGGAGCGTGATACCTACCTTAACAGGGGAATACTTTCAGTGCAATTCCTTGCTCTGGTTTATGACCCTATATGCCATAGCGGGGTACATCAGGATTTTTGGATGCAAAATTGATTTAACAGGCGGTAAATGGATCGGGCTTTCCCTTGCTTGCTTTCTCCTGACCTTTTTATCCACAGTAATATTGGATGTTTTGGGTACAAAAATCCCTTTCTTTGGAGTCCGTGCGACCTTCTTTTATGATCCTATGCAAAAGCTTCCTGCTCTGGTGATAGCGGTATTGATGCTTCTTGGCTTCACAAAGATAAAGGCAGGATACAGCAAATGGATTAACACCATGGCATCGGCTACTTTTGGGGTGTATCTCATTCATGAAAACGAATATGTCCGCCAATTTCTATGGAAGACACTTTTCCCCAGTGCGGCATATGCTGAAAGCCATTTGCTGATTCCCTATTCTGTGATGGCGATTGTCACTGTTTTTGTCGGATGCACTATCATAGAATTGATGAGAAAATACCTGATCGAAATTCGAATGGTCTCTTTCATTGACAGAATTTCTCTTTTCATTGACCATAAAATCAATTCTTTGATGTCAGATGAGAGATTACCGCAGTAAGTTCGTACACATACTACAGTTTTGGAGACAAAGTATGGTGTTCCGAAGAATGCCAGTAAGTCCGGGCATCTGATAATTGCTTTCAGGGAGGAGGAAAAGGGAATGATAGGACAAATTCTTGACAGAATCGATAGTGTGATGTATTACCCGATTCTGATTATCGTGATGTCGATTGCAGGCTTGTATTTTACGACTCTGACCAGGGGAGTGCAGATCCGCCTTTTTCCGGAATCCATCCGTTTGCTGAGGGAACAGCCGGAGGATAAGAAACATGTATCTTCTCTGCAGGCTATGCTGGTTTCCACGGCATCTCGTGTGGGGACGGGAAATATCGTCGGGGTTTCCACAGCCATATGTCTGGGAGGGCCAGGAGCCTGCTTCTGGATGTGGGTCATGTGTATCGTGGGAGCTTCTTCTGCTTTTGTTGAGAGTACTCTGGCACAGATCTATAAGCAGAAGAACGCACAGGGGGAATGCTATGGCGGCCCGGCTTATTATATCGAAAAAGCCCTCCATGCTCCTGTGCTGGCCGGCGCCTTTTGTATCTTTCTGATTGCGACCTATGCGGTGGGCTTCAATCTGTTGTGCTCTTACAACCTTCAGTCCACCTTCGAAACCTATTCCTTCTACCGTCCGATGATTACTCCGGCGATCATCGGTGGTATCCTTGCACTGCTGACCGGATACTGTCTCCTCGGGGGAGGCAGGAGAATTGTGAGGCTGACCAGTGTGATTGTACCGATTATGGGCGTTGCCTATGTGGCGATCTCTCTGATTGTGATCCTCTGTCATTTCTCCCAGATTCCCTCCATGTTAGCTGCCATCTTCCAGGACGCCTTTAACTTTAAGGCAATCTTTGGCGGCATGGCAGGCTCGTGCCTGATCTACGGGATCAAGCGAGGACTATACTCCAATGAAGCCGGTGTCGGCTCCGCTCCCAACGCCTCTGCTTCGGCTAAGGTATCCCATCCCGTCAAGCAAGGCCTGGTACAGACCCTTTCCGTTTACATTGATACCCTGCTGCTTTGCACGGCCACCGCTCTGATGTGCCTGTCCAGCGGAGTAGAAAGAAGCGAGGCGGTTTCCGGCGCACCCTATGTCCAGAATGCGATATCTACCGTATTTGGAGCGGCCGGTCCGACCTTTATTACCATCGCCATGATCCTGTTTGCTTTTACGACGCTGCTGGGTAATCTTTACTATGTGGATAATGCCCTGATTTATCTCAATCACAAAAAGCAGCCGACAAAGACCTTTATGCGGGTTTTCCATGTGGGCTGTGCCGCTGTCGTATTTTTTGGCGCTGTTATTCCGATGAATGCAGCCTGGGCGGCGGCAGATATCACCATGGGTGGAATGACACTGATCAACCTTCCGGCCTGTATGCTGCTGGGCAAGAGAGCCATCGATGCTTTGACGGATTACGAGAGGCAAAGGAAACAGGGAATCAATCCTGTGTTCCGGGCAAAGGCGATCGACCTGGATGAACAGGAGCTGGATTTCTGGAAATAACATACGGAGGCGATATTTTATGCATGTCATCCGAAAATTTATTCATTATTATTATCCTTATCGCCGGACCTTCTATATCGATCTGCTGTGCGCGGCGATCATCAGTCTGGTGGATCTGGCTTATCCTCAGATCCTGCGAGGTACAGCGCGGACTTTATTTACAAGAGATGCGGACGTTATCCTGTCCAGCCTCCCGCTCCTGGGGGCGGTTCTTTTGCTGGGCTATCTCCTTCAGGCCTTGTGCAAATACTATGTATCCTGCCAGGGCCATATCATGGGGGCAAAGATGGAGAGGGATATGAGGCGCGAGCTTTTTGAACATTATGAACAGCTCTCCTTCTCCTATTATGACAGGAACAATACCGGCCAGATGATGAGCAAACTGGTTTCGGATCTTTTTGATATCTCGGAGATGGCACACCATGGGCCGGAGAATTTTTTTATCTCCGTCGTAAAAATAGCCGGTTCCTTTGTCTTCCTCTTCATGATCCAGAAGAAGCTGGCCCTGATGCTTTTCTGTCTTGTGATTCTCATGGCTGTAGTCTCCTTTGCCCAGAATAAGCGGATGAGAGAGACCTTCCGGGAAAACCGGCGACGGATAGGGGACATCAATGCGACGCTGCAGGATTCTCTTTCCGGAATCCGGATCGTCCAGGCTTTCTCCAATGAGCAGATCGAGGATGAGAAATTCCATCGTGGCAATGAAGCCTTTCTGGCTTCCAAAAAGGTCAATTATCAGGCTATGGGAACCTTCCAGAGCATCAATACTTTTTTCCAGGGAATGATGTATCTTACCACCTTGATCGCCGGTGGCTATTTTGTGGCAAAGAAGGAGATGACGGTGGAGGATATCTCCATGTATGTCCTTTATATCGGACTTTTCGTCAGCCCGATTCAGATCCTGGTGGAACTGACGGAGATGCTCCAAAAGGGCCTGTCAGGCTTTCAGCGTTTTCTGGAGGTGGTGGAAACACCTCTGGAGATCGTGGATCTGCCGGGGGCAAGGGAATTCGTCAATCCGAAGGGGGACATCGTATTTGACGATGTCAGCTTTCACTATGAAACCAGCAGCACGGTTCTCGATCATATGACCTTTACCGTTCCGGCCGGTTCCTCTGTCGCCCTGGTAGGTCCCTCGGGCGGGGGAAAAACCACGATCTGTTCCCTGATTCCGCGCTTTTACGATACCTCCGGCGGACGTATCACCATAGGCGGACAGGACATCAGAAATATCCTCTTGTCCAGTCTGCGCGGCAATATCGGTATCGTCCAGCAGGATGTCTATCTTTTCGGCGGGACCGTCCGGGAAAACATTGCCTACGGAAAACCGGACGCATCCTTTGAGGAGATCGTTGAAGCCGCAAAAAAGGCGGATATTCACGAATTCATCGAAACCCTGCCGGATGGCTACGACACCTATGTAGGAGAGCGGGGCACGCGCCTGTCCGGAGGCCAGAAGCAGAGGATTTCCATAGCCCGGATTTTCCTGAAAAACCCGCCCATCCTCATTCTCGACGAAGCAACCTCCGCCCTGGACAACGAAAGCGAAGCCCATATCCAGAAAAGCCTGGATCTCCTCTCAAAGGGTCGTACCACCATTACCATCGCCCATCGCCTGTCCACCATCCGCAATGCCCAGGAAATCCTTGTCATAGACCAGCAGGGTATCGCGGAAAGAGGAAGCCATGAAGAGCTGATCCGGCAGGGCGGGATATACGCCAGGTATGCGGGGGTATTTGAGCAGGATGTATAGCTTGCAGCTGTAAAGCGAGGGGGTAGAGAGTCGGCTGCGCCTCTCTCTACCCTATTGGCAGGGGAGCCGAAAAGAAGATGTCACCTGGCGGCCTCTATTTCATAGCCGATCTCGCACAGATCCAGCGGCAGATCCCGGCTTTCCGTCACATAGAAGGAGGGCAGCAGGTCGCCTGTTTCCAGGATTCCCTCCCCGTGGGGAACTCCCTTATTCATCACAAAAAAGCTGACCTCGGGGTCATTGAATTTCGCCTTCAGAAAATAAAAATCATCAGCCGTAAGCGCTCCGGCATCCCGTTTCTTTTCAAACTCCTCCCTCTGCATCCGGGCGACAAGGATATACATAGGGACAGAAGCATTGGTTCCGATCAGCAAAAACTCTTCCTGATCCGGATGGGTTCCGAAGCCAGGAAAGCCAAGCCGGTTAACCGTAATCGCAATAATCTTGTGAGGACCATACCCATCCACCCCATCATAAAGCGTCATCCAGCTGGTCTCGCCAAAGGGAGCATCGGAGATCTCATGATGCCGAGGCGAGAGTCTTACGATCAATCCCTCGTCTTCCATCATCTGCATCAGCTCCGGTGTCATCTCCTGTACCGGAAGAACCAATTCTTTCTTATCCATATCCATACCTCCATCCTGATCAGGGAACGAACAAAAGGAAAAACACTGTCGGGATCATGATATTATGGGAAGAGACCCTTGTCAAGACGGGCGTTCCCGTAAATACAATCTCTTGCTTATCGTCAGTGAATATGATATGATAGCCCGGATAAAGCGCTGATCAACAGACATAAGAGATAGAAAAAGAAGCAGAGTAAAACCAGGAGGAAAAGATAGCCATGATCTCAGAAAAAATGAAACCATATGTCAGGAACAATTCCGCCATCCGCATGATGTTTGAAGAAGGCAACCGGCTGAAAGCCATCCACGGAGCGGAAAACGTCTTTGATTTCAGCCTGGGCAATCCTTCCGTCCCGGCACCGGAATGCGTTAAAGAGGCAATCCTTGACATTGTGAATCATGAAGATCCCCTTGTTGTCCATGGCTATATGAGCAATGCCGGCTTTGAAGATGTAAGGGCAGCTATCGCCAGCTCTCTGAATCGTCGCTTCGGAACAGCCTTTTCCGCCAAAAATCTTATCATGACCGTCGGCGCCGCCAGCGGCCTCAATATCATTCTGAAAACGATCGTAAATCCCGGTGAGGAGGTCATTGTATTTGCTCCCTATTTCCTGGAATACGGTTCCTATGTACGCAACTACGATGGCATTCTGGTAGAGATCACTCCCAATACAGAGACCTTCCAGCCCAATCTGAGGGAATTTGAGGAAAAGATCAGTCCCAAAACCCGGGCTGTCATAGTCAACACTCCCCACAACCCTACAGGTGTGATCTATTCGGAAGAAACGATAAAAGAGATAGCAGCCATTCTGCAGAAAAAACAGAAGGAATACGGCTCCGTGATCTATCTGATTTCCGACGAGCCCTACCGTGAGTTGGCCTATGACGGGGCCGAGGTTCCCTACCTGACGAAATATTACCCCAATACCGTGGTAGGCTATTCTTACAGCAAATCCCTCTCTCTTCCCGGAGAACGGATTGGCTATGTGGTGATTCCCGATGAGGCGGATGGCAGTAAAGAGATGATCGAGGCGGCGACCATCGCCAATCGGATCAGCGGTGCCGTCAACGCCCCTTCTCTGATTCAGAGAGTGATCGCCAGGTGTGTAGACGCAGCCTGTGACGTGGAAGCCTACGACAAAAACCGCCAGGCTCTCTACAATGGTCTGACAGAGCTGGGATTCGAATGCGTAAAACCGCAGGGAGCCTTCTATCTCTTCGTGAAATCACCTGTTCCGGACGAGAAGGCTTTTTGTGAAGCAGGTAAGAAATACAATATCCTGATGGTTCCCGGCTCGTCCTTTGCCTGTCCCGGCTATGTCCGCCTGGCTTACTGCGTATCCTACGATACCATTATCCATTCCCTTCCCCAGTTTGCAAAGCTGGCTGAGGAATACAGAGGATAAAAGTCTGGATTTCCGGGCACAAATCACAGCCGGGAAAAAGAAACCGGCATAAAAGTTTATGATATTTGTATCTTGTATTCTTTCCGTTTTATGTTAAACTACTATTTCAAAATGCCGCAGACTGTCTCATTTTCCTGTATTTTGCTTCTGCAGGTAAAACGGACGTAACCGGTCAGTCACGGATCACTTTATCCATACGGAGCAGGCTGGCGCATATCCTACGGTTGGAAGCGCCTTTGCCCATGACAGTCCGTCTTTTGTCACATACCGCTTGATGCCTGTCTCAAGGCATTGACTGAACCCTACTATTTGGATGTCCGTATCAATGGACAACGTCAGGTCTGCCGGTCTGCAGAAATGATCAGAGGCCGCGAAAGGAATCCCGGCCCTTCAGGAAAGGATATGAAAGGTTTATGAGAACGAAGCGAGAGGATATTCGCAACGTAGCTATTATCGCCCATGTAGATCATGGCAAGACGACGCTGGTCGATCAGCTCCTGAAGCAGAGCGGCGTGTTCCGCGCCAATCAGGAGGTCGCGGAGCGTGTTATGGACTCCAACGATATTGAGCGGGAGAGAGGCATTACCATTCTTTCCAAGAATACCGCAGTCCATTATAACGGAGTAAAAATCAATATTGTAGATACCCCAGGCCATGCAGATTTCGGTGGTGAGGTGGAGCGTGTTCTCAAGATGGTCGACGGCGTGATCCTTCTGGTGGATGCCTTCGAAGGCGCAATGCCTCAGACCAAATTTGTTCTGAAAAAGGCCTTGGAGCTGAATCTGCACGTTATCGTTTGCATCAATAAGATCGACCGGCCGGAAGCCCGTCCGCAGGAGGTTGTCGACGAGGTGCTCGAGCTGCTGATGGATCTTGGCGCTTCAGACGAGCAGCTGGACTGCCCCTTCCTCTATGCTTCGGCAAAAACCGGGCAGGCTGTCATGGAGCTGGAGGACAGCTCCCAGAGCATGGTTCCCCTGTTTGAAGCCATCCTGAAATACATTCCTGCTCCCGAAGGAGATCCTGAAGCAGATACCCAGGTGCTGATCAGCACCATCGATTACAATGAATATGTCGGCAGGATCGGCGTGGGCAAGGTGGAAAACGGAACCATCCGTGTCAATCAGGAGGTTGCCCTGATCAATCACCATGATCCGGATAAATTCCAGAAGGTAAAGATCAGTAAGCTCTACGAGTTTGATGGCCTGAACAAGATTGATGTCAGGGAAGCGACGGTAGGGTCTATCGTTGCCATTTCCGGCATACCGGATATTCATATCGGAGATACTCTGGCCAGCGGCGATCATCCTCAGGCCATTCCTTTTCAGCGGATCTCTGAGCCTACCATCGCCATGAACTTTCTTGTCAATGACAGTCCCATGGCAGGGACTGAGGGGAAATATGTTACCTCCCGCCATCTCAGAGACAGACTGTACCGCGAGCTGAATACGGATGTCAGTCTGCGGGTGGAGGATACAGACAGCACCGAGTGCTTCAAGGTTTCCGGAAGAGGGGAGCTCCATCTTTCGGTTCTGATTGAGAATATGCGCCGCGAGGGGTATGAGTTTGCGGTAAGTAAGCCGGAGGTTCTGTATCGTCAGGATGAAAACGGAGCGAAGCTTGAACCGATGGAAATAGCCCTGGTGGATGTGGCAGAGGAGTTTTCCGGGACAGTGATTCAGATGCTCAGCGAACGAAAGGGTGAGCTTACCAGCATGGACACAGGCTCTGATGGTTCTGTCCGCCTGGAATTCCGCATTCCGTCGAGGGGCTTGATCGGATTCAGAGGTGATTTTCTGACAAATACCAGAGGAACCGGCGTGATCAATACCCTGTTTGACGGATATGCTCCCTATAAAGGGGATTTTCAGTATCGTAAACAGGGCTCTCTGATTGCCTTTGAGCCAGGTGAAGCAGTCACCTACGGCCTCTTCGTTGCACAGGAGAGGGGAACCCTCTTCATTGGTCCCGGCGCAAAAGTATATGCGGGGATGGTGATTGGGCAGAATGGCAAATCGGAGGATATCGAGCTGAATGTATGCAAGACCAAGCATCTGACCAATACCCGGTCTTCCAATGCGGATGAAGCCCTCAAGCTGACACCGCCCCGGATTCTCAGCCTGGAGCAATGCATTGAATTTATTGACCAGGATGAACTTCTGGAGGTGACGCCGAAAAGCCTTCGCATCCGCAAGAGGATCCTGGATTCCCGGGATCGCAAGAGAGCTGCTTTCCGCAAAAGCTGATCGTCCGGTTCAGAAAGGTTACACAACACTATGGAAAGAAATCTGACAGAAGTCATATATGGTTCCGGCAGTGGTAAGACTGCCATGGCAGTAGGAAAATGTTTACGAGCCTCCCTCCAGGGAAAAAGCGTGATTGTGATCCATTTTCTGAAGGGAAGCGAGAGAGGCGAAACAGATATCCTGGAGGAGCTTAAGGATTTTGATATCAAGACCTTCCGTTTTGAAAAGCAGGAAGCCTTCTATCAGGAGCTGAGTGATCAGGAAAAGGAGGAGGAACGCGTCAATATCCAGAATGGCCTAAATTTTGCCCGCAAGGTGATTGCCACGAGAGAGTGCGATTTCCTGGTGCTGGACGAGCTGCTGGGGGTGATTGATATGGGAATCGCGCTCAAGGAGACCATAATGGATGTTCTTTCTGCCAGAGATGGTTCCATGGAGATTATTATGACAGGCACGAACATGCCGGGTTGGATGACGGAACTGGTAGATCAGGTGACCAGGGTGACAACCGAGGTACTGACGGAGGCTTGATTCGTTCGTATATTTCGCGGGGCAGACAGGAGGCGGAAAGGATTCCGTCATCTGCCCGATTGCTGCAAAGCTTTTGCCTTATAAAGAGGAGGTTTGTTCATGGCTATTTTCAAGGGCGCTGGTGTTGCCATTGTCACACCGATGAAGGAAGACTATTCTGTTAATTACGATAAGCTGGATGAGCTTCTTGAATTTCAGATCGCAAACGGTACCGATGCGATCATTATCTGCGGAACCACAGGTGAGTCATCCACATTGACCCATGGAGAGCACCTGAAGACCATAAAATTTGCGATTGACCAGGTTAAGGGCAGACTGCCGGTCATTGCGGGTACAGGCTCCAATGCTACAGATACGGCAATCATGATGTCCGAGGAGGCAGCCTCCTACGGAGCAGATGCGGTTCTTCTGGTCAGCCCATATTACAATAAAGCAACCCAGAAAGGATTGATCGGGCATTATACACAGATTGCCAACGCGATTCCCAAGACCCCGGTCATTCTCTACAATGTGCCAAGCCGGACGGGGACGAACATTCTTCCGGAAACAGTAGCTGCTTTGGTAAAGAATGTGCCGAACATCGTAGGCCTGAAGGCAGCCAGCGGCAGTCTCTCCCAGATTGCAAAGACAATGTCCCTTTGCGGGGATGAGCTGGAGCTCTACTCCGGAAATGATGATCAGGTCGTCCCGATTCTTTCTCTGGGAGGCCTGGGCGTGATCTCTGTCCTGTCCAATGTTGCTCCCCGCCGGACCCATGACATGGTGGCGAAGTTCCTTGAGGGGGACGTAAAGACAGCCGCCAGGATTCAGCTGGAAGCCATCGATATGATTGAATCCTTATTCTGTGAGGTCAATCCGATCCCGGTCAAGGAAGCCCTGAATCTGATGGGCTGGGAGGTTGGACCGCTTCGTATGCCGCTTTGCAGTATGGAGCCCAAAAATCTTGAGCGCCTTCGCAATTCCCTGGTGAATTATGGTCTGTTAAAATAATTCATCGATTTATCGGGAGAACATGTGGCAGCAAATTCGGTTTCCATGGGATTGTGGACCTTAGTATAAGGAGAAGATAAATGGTTCGAATCATCATGCACGGCTGCAGCGGCCGTATGGGAAAGGTAATTGCCGGCATTGTCGAGCAGGACCCCGAAGTCCGGATCGTGGCGGGGGTGGACATTTTTGATGACGGCAAGGCTGATTTTCCGGTATTTGACAGATTGTCCGCCTGTGCGGTGGAAGCGGACGTTGTGGTGGATTTTTCCAACGCGAAGGCAGTGGATGCCCTGCTGGATGACTGTGTGGCTAAGGGTCTTCCCGTTGTTCTGTGTACGACAGGCCTGGATGAGGCACAGCTGGCACGCGTCGAGGAGACGGCAAAAAAAGTGGCGGTTCTGAAATCTGCCAATATGTCCCTGGGAGTCAACCTTCTTCTTAAGCTTCTGAAGGATGCGGCCCGTACACTGGCTCCGGCAGGCTTTGATATGGAGATTGTGGAGCGTCATCATAACCGCAAGGTGGATGCGCCCAGTGGGACAGCCATGGCCTTGGCCGACAGCATAAACGAAGCCATGGACGGAAAATATCATTACGTATATGACCGCAGCCAGGTGCGCGCTCAGCGGGATCCGATGGAGATCGGCATTTCTGCAGTGAGGGGCGGAAATATCACAGGGGATCACGTCGTCATCTTTGCCGGGCAGGATGAGGTGGTGGAATTTCATCATGCAGCTTTTTCCCGCTCCGTTTTTGGAAAGGGAGCCGTGGAAGCGGCAAAGTTCCTGGCAGGTAAACCGGCGGGTAAGTACGATATGGCAGATGTGATTGGATAATTGTGGCTGCAGAATGGCAGTCGGAACAGGTAAGGACAGGTTTGCGTTTCACCTGAGGTGGGATGAATTCCTGCCCTTTTTTTGGCAGGGCTGCCGTAAGGAATGATGTCACCTGGCGGTGACCGGCAGCCCGCCCCGGCAGAGTGCGGACAGAGCCGCCCTCTGAATCGGAAGGCAGGGCTGCCTGCCCCGGCAGAGTGCGGGATGAGATATAGAAAGGATGGGGTTTTATGCTGGAGCTCAGGAATATCTCTTTTGGAGTGGCAGAAGAGGGGGAGGATAAGGAAATTCTCCGGGATATCAGTCTGACAATACCGGACAATAAGCTGGTAGTGGTGACTGGGCCAAACGGCGGAGGAAAATCCACTATGGCCAAGGTGATCGCAGGCATTCAGAAGCCTACCTCCGGCCGGATTTTTCTGGATGGGACAGATATCACGTCCTTGTCTATCACAGAAAGGGCAAAGCTGGGGATTGGCTTTGCCTTTCAGCAGCCGGTACGTTTTAAGGGAATTCAGGTGTTTGATCTTCTGAAGCTTGCCACAGGGAAAAACCTGCCCGTGTCAGATGCCTGTGAATACCTGTCCCGGGTAGGGCTTTGTGCCCATGATTATATCGACCGTGAAATAAATGCCAGTCTGTCCGGAGGCGAGCTGAAGCGTATCGAGATCGCTACGGTTCTGGCCCGGGCCACCCGCTTGTCGATCTTTGACGAGCCGGAGGCCGGCATTGACCTGTGGAGCTTTCAGAACCTGATCGAGGTCTTTGAGCAGATGAGAAGGGATATTAAGGACAGCTCCATTCTTGTCATATCCCATCAGGAAAGGATCCTGAATATTGCGGACGAGGTTATCGTCATCCGGGAGGGAGAGCTGGCGGAACAGGGAACAAGAGGGGAGATTTTACCAGATCTGATCGGGACGGCTTCCGCCGTCAGAGGATGCAGGAAGAGCGGTGTAAGTCAGACGGAGGAGACGGAATGCTAAAGCTTGATGAGATTCAGAAAAGACTGCTGATGGAGGTTGCTGATCTTCACAAGGTGCCGGAGGGGGCCTACAACATTCGCTCCAATGGCAAGTCCGCAGGAAGGGTTTCCACGGCCAATATCGAGATTGAGCCAAAGGAGAACGGAAGCGGCTTGGATATCTATATTAAACCGGGAACGAAGAATGAGAGCGTTCATATCCCTGTGGTCATGACCCAGAGTGGTCTGACTGAGGTGGTATACAATGACTTCCACATCGGGGAGGACGCTGACGTTGTCATCGTAGCCGGCTGCGGCATTGACAACTGCGGTCCCGACGACAGTGAGCACGATGGCATCCATCGTTTCTATGTGGGGAAAAACGCAAAAATCCGTTATGTGGAAAAGCATTATGGCTCCGGGGACGGAAAGGGCAAGCGTATCCTCAATCCGGGAACCGAGGTTTACATGGAAGAGGGAAGCTCCATGGAAATGGAGATGGTGCAGATCAAGGGAGTGGACGATACCAACCGCGTCACCACGGCAGAGCTGGCGGCCGGAGCCAGACTGGTGGTAAGGGAGAGACTCATGACCCACGGCTGCCAGAACGCCGTCAGCACCTACCTTGTCAGTATGAATGGGGAAGGGGCAACGGCGGATGTGGTATCCCGTTCCGTCGCCCGTGATACATCCTATCAGAAGTTTGATGCTAAGCTGGTGGGCAATGCGGCCTGTTCCGGCCATACAGAGTGTGATTCCATCATCATGGACGAGGGCAGGATTCTGGCTGTGCCCGGACTTGAGGCAAACAATGTCGATGCCGCCCTGGTTCATGAGGCGGCAATCGGAAAGATCGCCGGGGATCAGATCATTAAGCTGATGACGCTTGGCCTTACAGAGCAGGAAGCAGAAGAGCAGATCATCAATGGCTTCCTGAAATAACAAGCAGATCTTCAAAGGGTATTTTTCCCCCAAACAGGCTCAGGGCGCTGCCGATGGTGAAATCGACACTGCCCTGGGTACAGGAGGAAAGAATCCTCATATCGTCAAGGCTTCCGATCCCACCGGCATAGGTTACGGGTCGGGAGCCTTTTCGCCTGGCATATTCTCCCAAGATCCCGGCAAGAGTCTGTTCAACCCCACGAGCCTTTCCCTCCACGTCCACGGCGTGAACCAGAAATTCGCTGCAATGGTCTCCTAACCCGGTAAGAAGCTCCGGGGTGAGAGCAAGGTCGGTAAATTTCTGCCAGCGGTCAGTCACGATGATATACTGCCCCTCACGCCTGACGCAGCTCATATCCAGAACCAGGCGTTCTCGCCCCACGGTTGCTTCCATCTCAAGAAGGCGGTCAAAATCTATCCTCCCGTCCCGGAAAACGTAGGAGGTTACGATCACGTGGCTGGCCCCGGCATTCAGATAATCCCAGGCCTTGTCCGGACGGATGCCTCCGCCGACCTGAAGCCCTCCGGGAAAGGCGGCCAGAGCCGATAGAGCCTGCTGTCTTGTGGCAGGATAGAAGGGGGAATCCTCGCCGTTCAGAAGAATGACATGTCCTCCCGAGAGGCCATGCTTCTGATAAAGCCTGGCATAAAAGGCCGCGTCCTGTTCGGAGACAAAATTCTCCAAAGCCTGATCACCCGCATCTCTCAGACTTCCTCCGATGATCTGTTTAACCCTTCCGTTGTGTATATCGATACAAGGACGAAATTTCATATTCAAAACCGATGCCAATGTTCCGGTACATCCATGGATTGAAGCAATGGTTGTGCGGGAACATAGCAAACCCTTTCATTTCAATATGGGCATAGTATATCGACTGGCCTCTTTCTTGTCAATTCAGCCAACCCTCTCTCTTCGATTTTGAGAATGGCTTCAAAAAATAAACGGAACTCTATGACGCGTTTTTTTTATCTTCCCGTAGTATTTTTGAACCTTTTGTCGTATAATAAAATCTGACGCCTGTCCATGAAAGCCTTGCCCCTACAAAAAATCCAGGCAGAGCGGTGGACTGGCAAACGCTTTACAGAAAGAATACTCCAAAAAATGCACGAAAGAACGAGGTGAGATCTGAATGGCAAAGACCAGGACGCTTCCAACTACTCTGAAGGAGTATGAAGAGGAACTGAAGAAAGCGCGTAAGAAAGAGCGGGAACGCAGGGATTACCGTATGGTTTTGAAAAGTACGATCACTACCCTGCTGGCGGTAGCAGCGATTGCTATTCTGGTTGCTACCCTGTTGCTGCCGGTGCTTCAGATTTACGGGACCAGCATGCAGCCTACGTTGGCTGACGGGGATATTGTTGTTTCCCTGAAAAACGCGGAATTCAACAGGCAGGATATTGTTGCATTTTATTATAACAATAAGATTCTTGTAAAACGCGTCATCGCAAATGCAGGCGAATGGGTGGATATCGATAAGGATGGCAATGTGACGGTTGACGGCGTTCCTCTCAACGAGCCCTATCTGATCGATAAAGATTTGGGAGATACAGACATTACCTATCCTTACCAGGTACCTGACGGGAGAATATTCGTTATGGGCGATCACCGCAGTGTCTCCGTGGACAGCCGAAGCTCTACCGTAGGCTGCGTCGCCCAGGAACAGATCGTCGGAAAGCTGACCTTCCGGATCTGGCCGATGGATAAATTCGGTTCGATCACCTGACCCCATATAGGGGCAGCCCAGCAGTTTTCCTGTTCAACAACTCCTTGTCTGAGGAATGACAATTCTTCAGACAGGGAGTTTTTTTATGGCATATTTTTCCATGCTTCCATAAAATTATAGCTGTGTCCAGCTTTTCCATACATCTTCCTTAACGGCACATTCTATGGTATAGGTCAGGGATGAGGAATATTCCTGCAGGAGGGAAAGAGCCTGACGCCAGGGTACGGATCCCTCCCCCAGCGCCTTATGCTGATCCCGGGATCCATCATTGTCATGCAGATGGACATGTCGGATATAGGGACCCAGGGCTTCAGCCCATTTCAGGACAGAATAAGGGGAATAGCAATGGGCATGACCCAGGTCAAGGCAGATGCCAAAATCCGGATGTCCCAGCTTTTGAACGACATCCCGGAAGGGCAGGTATTCCCGGTCCAGAACATTTTCCATGCACACAATCACGCCTGACTTGTCACGCAAAAAAGAATGCCAGAACTGAACCATGCGATCAGCCCAGCCATCCAGAAAATAGACAGAGGGAATCATGCCGCTGTGAAAGACGAGCCGTTTTGCGTCAAGCGCCTGGGCTGCGCTGTAGGCCTGCTCAAACCGATAGAGAGCTGCCTTTTGCACCAGGCTGTCGTAGGACATGGGGTTAAGATCCAGGAAGGGGCCATGGATGGTCACGGAAGGATTCCCCAGTCTGGCAAGGCAGTCTCTGACCTGGCGGAGAGTCTGATCAAAGTGGTCGAGATTTTCGGAGACACTGAACTGGATCAGCTCCAGGCCGCAGCCGGTCCGGTCAATCAATGCGGCAAGCTCCTGCTCGCAGAGCAATTCAGAAATAAACGCATCCTGTTTTTCTATCTTCATGGCAGATTCTTCCTTATCCCTGCTATCGTGAAACCTGGGAATCTGGTTCAGGTCGGATGATGGGGCGCCTGGCAATTGCGCTTCGTAGGTATGGCAGAAACCACGAACGCCCCATTTGTATCTATATATGAACGGACAATGACGATTATATGTGAAACTTGACAGTGCCTGGATAACATGGTAAACTGACGCGACACTTTGAGGCAAGGAAAAGCGCCTGGGCAGTCTGTACCAGGTGTGGGCGGATTCTTTTCTGTATGAACGAAAAGGATCTGCTTTTTTATCGCACCGGCAACCAAAGGACATTTCCCGGCTTACAGCACCGGGACAGTCGAGTACCGGCGGCGGAAACCGACATCGACGAGGAGGTAAAATGAAGGGAACGGCATATTGTCTGGGGGTAGGCCCTGGAGATCCGGAGCTGATGACATTGAAGGCGGTACGGCTCATCCGGGAAAATGAAGTGATCATGGTTCCGGGAAAGCAGGCCAGGGAGACAGTGGCTTACAAAATCGCCGTGCAGGCAGTTCCGGAATTGGCGGATAAGGAACTGGTAGCAGTGGAAATGCCTATGGTCAAGGACCGGGAGCTGATCCGCCGAAGCCATGAAAGAGGAGCCAGACGGATAGAAGAATATCTGGACCAGGGGAGAAACGTCATCTATCTTACCCTGGGAGATCCTACCGTGTATTGTACCTTCAGTTATCTGCAGGAGATCCTGGAGAGGGATGGCTATGCAACGGCCCTGGTCAGTGGGATTACCTCCTTCTGCGCTGCTGCCGCCCGTCTGAATATTCCGCTGACAGAGTGGAATGAACCCTTACATGTCATGCCGGCGCTTCATGATACCGAGGATTCCCTGGACCTTCCCGGAACCTACGTTTTGATGAAATCCGGCAGCCATATGAAGGAGGTAAAGGATCAGCTGCGCAAAAGCGGAAAGACCGTCCAGGCAGTGGAGAACTGCGGTATGGATACGGAAAAAGTGTACCGCAGTACAGATGAGATCCCGGATGAAGCCGGCTACTTTTCTCTGATTATCGCCAAGAAGGCTAAGTTCCAGTCATGATAGAGCTAAAAGACCTGACCAAACGCTTTGGGGATTTTACGGCGGTGGATCATCTGAATCTTACGATCCGGACAGGAGAATTCCTGGGGCTTTTAGGCCAAAACGGTGCCGGCAAGACCACCACCATCAGTATGATGTCCACGGTGCTGCTGCCCAGCGAGGGAAGGATCCTGATGGACGGAGTCCCTCTGACCCGGAAGGCATCCAGGGAAAAGCGCAGGCTTAGTGTGATTACACAGGAATATTCCATGCGCCAGGATATGACCATGAGTGAGGCCATGGAATATCAGGGCCGGTTGTATTATCTTTCCCGCAAGGAGATCCGGCAGAAAACCCAGGAGCTCTTTGCCTTCACCGGCCTGACAGACTTTAAGCATCGGACGGTGAGGCATCTTTCCGGAGGGATGAAGCGCAAGCTGATGATCTGTCGTGCCCTGATGACAGAGCCGGAGATCCTTTTGCTGGATGAGCCCACAGCGGGAATGGACGCCATATCCCGCCGGCAGATGTGGAATCTGCTGCGCCGGCTGCATAGCCAAAAGCTCACCATTCTTCTGACCACCCACTATATGGAGGAGGCCCAGTATCTGTGCGACCGTGTTGCCCTGATGGAAAAAGGAAAGCTGGATATCGTTGACACTCCCGGACATCTGATCGAAGAACTGGGCAGCTTTGCCGTGGATATTCCGGCAGAGGATACCCTGCAAAGCAGGTATTTCGCGGACAGGGACGCTGCCATCGCCTTTCTTTCCCAGGCAGGGAAGGAGGCGGTTTTGCGCAATACCAATCTGGAGGATGTTTTTGTAGAGCGGATTGGCCGGGGGATAGGATGACCATGGGGATTATCACAGTTTTATGGGAAAAGTGGACGGAATTCAAGCGGGATTTTTATAAGATTACCATGGCAGCCATGGTATCTCCCCTGATGTATCTTGTGATCTTTGGCCTGGGGATCCAGACGACTTCCCACGGAGAGCCTTATCTGAATTTCCTGATCCCGGGGCTTGTGGCCATGTCGACGATGACCGGCAGCTTCAGTGCCGTTGCCCAGAATATGAGCGTTCAGAGGCTGTATGAGAAGGCATTGGATCAGATCATGGTTTCCCCCACGCCGCTGTGGCAGTTTATTCTTGGCCAGATCATCGGGGGCAGCCTTCGTGGCATGTATGCCGGGGGAATCATTCTTCTACTGACTATGCCCATTCGTACCGGCCTTGTCTTTAACGGACTGTCTTTTTTTATCATGTTTCTGAACGGAACCGTTTTTTCCACCATCGCCCTGGTGCTCTCTTTCCTGGCCAAGAGTTATACGGATGCCCCTCGCTATACCTCCTATATTATTATGCCCATGTCCTTTCTTTGCAATACCTTTTTCTCAACGGACCAGATCCCGGGAGGCTTCCGGCAGGCAGTGGCCCTGCTTCCTTTGTCCCAGGCCAGCGGGATGATCCGGAGCATTGCCATGGGCGTACCAGAGGGAATTCTGCCGGGCTGTATGCTGCTTCTGGCGTATCTGCTGGTCTTTTCCCTGATTGCGGTTGGATTTATTTACAGAAAAAAGACCCTTTAGCATGGAAAGAAAGAGAATGATGCGAATGATAAAAAGACTGACATGGCTATCGCTTTTCGCTTTTTTGGCGATGGCTGTATCGCCGGAAAGGATTCTGGCGGATGCCGAGCACAGTGCCGTTGCCTTTGCCACGGAAAGGGCGCCGGGCGAAGCCATAGGAAGCTATGGGATGGTACCGATCTATGGCCGGGACATCCGGGACGGGATTTATACATTGAGTGTAGAGTGCAGCTCTCCTTTTTTCCGTGTACTGGAGGCCGTGCTCACGGTGAAGGACCAGAGGATGGAGGCAGAGCTTCATATGTACAGCAAGAGCTATCTCTTTGTCTATATGGGCTCCGGGGAAGCAGCAGCGGCGGCTCCTCTTGAGGACTATATCCCCTTTGTGGAGAGAGAAGGGTATTATACCTTTACGGTTCCTGTTGCTGCGCTCAATGTCGGACTGGAATGCGCTGCCTACAGCAAAAACCGCAGTAAATGGTATGACAGGCTGCTCCTTTTTGATGCCGCAGGTATTCCGGCAGATGCACTGGCCTTTCCCCTTCCGGACTATAAAAAGATCGAGAAGGCAATGAGAGAGTACAGCCGGAATCATCCGGAAGAGGAGACAAAGGCGGAAGAGGCGGTTCCCGTGACGGTGTCCGCCCAGGCCGAGGCAGTCCGGTTGGATCGGCCTGACGGGGAATACGCGATCGAGCTATCCCTTACCGGAGGCAGCGGACGGGCTGGGGTGACCTCACCCACCTGGCTGATTGTTTCGGAGGGGAGAGCCTACGCCAGGCTACTGTGGAGCAGCCCCTATTATGATTATATGCTGGTTGACGGAATCAGATACGACAATGAGACGACAGATGGAGGGAATTCTTCCTTTACCATACCCATCACAGTGATGGATGAACCTATGTATGTGATTGCGGATACGACAGCAATGGGAGATCCATTGGAGATCGAATATACCCTGACCTTCTATTCAGACAGGATAGGCGGAAAAGGTAGTATTCCGCAGGAAGCGGCAAAGCGGGTTCTGTTTATCGCAATGGCCATCATGGCAGTAGGCGGGGTCGTCAACCAACTGGCAAAAAGGCGTTCGTAAACAGCTTCTACCTGTGTGGTATTGGCTTTGGTGACCGCACAGGTCGATATATTAGGGAGGGGAAAGAAAATGGTAACAATGATCGGGACAGACCATAGCCGGGCACCGGTATCTGTCAGGTCTTCTCTGTTTTTGACGCAGCAAAGACTGACAGAGTTGATGGGAGAGATCAGGGAAAGGCTTGCAGTGGAGGGTGTGGTAATCCTGTCGACCTGCAACCGCCTGGAGATATGGGTGAATACGAGCGATGACGAGATGCTGCCGGAAATCTGGCTCAAGGAGGCAGAACAAGGAAAGGTATACCCGGAAGACCCCTTGCTTGGACTTTTCTGTTCCTATGCGGGCCTGACACCGGAGGAGTATGCGCCTTATTTTGCCTTCCGCTCGGGTGAGAGAGCAGTTTCGCATCTTTTTTATCTGGCCTGCGGCCTGCGTTCCGCCATCCTGGCGGAGGATCAGGTGTTGACCCAGGTCAAACAGGCGTTGGATTTTTCCCGGGACAAGAAAATGGCAGGCAGCTGTATGGAGGTACTTTTCCGGACAGCCGTCACAGCCGCCAAAAAGATCAAGACAGAAGTCGTCTTTAGCAGGGCTAATGCTTCCGCTATCGAGCAGGCGGTTCAGCGGCTGGAGGATCAGGGGTTTCCTGTTGCGGGCAAGACATGTATGGTGATCGGAAACGGAGAATACGGCCGCCTGGCTGCCACTACTCTCCTGCAGTACGGTGCGGATGTGATGATGACCCTTCGGCAGTATCACAGCGGAAATGTCGCTTTGCCTCAGGGATGCCGTCCCATTGCCTATGATGACCGCTACCAGTACATTCCCCAGTGCCAGGTGGTGGTAAGCGCGACTGCCAGTCCCCATTATACCATTCGCCTGGAGAAACTCAGGGCATGTCAGGCAGTCCATAAGACCTTCCTCCTGGATCTGGCTGTCCCCCGGGATATCGAACCCGGAATCCGGGAGCTTCCTCCTTATACCCTCTATGATATTGATGACTTCTCCACCTCAGATTCGGAGGAAAATGCCAAAGCGTATCTACAGGCAGAGAAAATCATGGACAAATATATCCGGGAATATCATCTCTGGGAAGGGACGCGGGATCTTCGGCCTCGTATCCAGTGTATTCAGGAGGACGCCGTGGCCAGCGTAAATCTCAGGCTGGGTAAGGCAGTGCGTAAGCTCCCGGTGGAGGAGAAGGAAAAAGAGATTCTGCTGGGGCAGATCGATACGGCGGTGGGGAAGGTAGTGAATAAGCTGATCTATGATCTGCAGGATTATCTGCCGGAGGAGGAATTCCGCCATTGCGTAGCCGGTATGGAGAAGGTGTTCCGCAAGGGGTGACAAAGACCAACGACAGCGCCGGGAGTCAGTGGCTCCCGGGTTCGGCGCGCAGAGCATCCTTGGCCAGCTGGTCGACGGCGTCATTGAGAGGGTTGCCGGAATGGGCCTCCACCTTCTTGAAGGAAATGGCGATCTTTTCCTGGCAGCCCCTCATATAGGCGGCATACTTTTGGGTATACTCGTTTTTGGTTTCCCACACGCCGGTAACCCACATTTCTATCCCGCTGTAGTCATAGCGAAGCTGGACAGACCCGAATTGGTGGCGGATGGCCCACTGGACCGCTTTCATGGCTCCGAGCATTTCCCCCGCCACGTTGCGTAAGGGGAGGAGCCCCGGGTCATTTCCGCAGCCGCTTAGGGCTTCCTCGCCCTCCGGAAGCAGGAAGATACAACCGTAGGCATAGCGCTTCAGGGAGGCATCAAAGCTTCCGTCCACATAGACGATCAGATCGTTCTCGTCCGGACCTGTCTCCTCCTGCAGGAAGAGGCTTTCACCGGTAAGATAAGCCATAGCCTCCTCTTTGGTATAAAATCCCTTAAATTCTGCGCCGGAGAAACCGCGAACCGCTTCCTGGCATTCCGGCCAGGAGGTAAATAAACCGGTTGTGTGGCCCTTGCGGACGGCATAGTAATTTTTCTTTTTGCTGCTTTTCTTTGTTGTTTTATTTTCTGCCATATTTTGTCCTGGTGTAATGTTCAACGATATCATTATCCCTTCAGGATTGTGCTGATGGCGGCCCCGCAGGCAGCCTCCTCTTCAAAGGGCGCCAGCAGGAGAGGCATCTGAAATTTCTTCTGGAAAATCTCCATGAGGGCAGGATTTTTGCGCAGACCGTTTCCGGAGGCATAAAGTCTGTCGCAATGGAGATTGGTTCCCTCACAGATCTGGTGATACATATCATACAGCTCCTGGGCCATACCCTCCAGGGTACCCCGGATCAGGTGGACCGGAGTCAGATTTTCCTCTGTGATCCCTATGATGGAACCTTTTTTGTCCGGATCGAAGCGGGTTCCTTTAAAGGTTGTTTCTATCTTCAGGGGACTGCTTTCCTTTTCGGAGCTGAGAATGCGGGCCATCAGGTCATACTGGGGGATATCCGGCAGACCGGCATAGACAGCAAAGGTACGGAAAAAATGCTCGACAACGGCATAAGCCCTCCCTCCGCACAGAGAGGAGCCGGCCAGCAGATAGTGTCCATCGTAAATAGGGCGGGCTTCGATGCCCGGAGCCTCAAAAAAGGTATCGGAAAGAACAGAAATCTGCCCCCCCGTTCCCATATTGACCAGGACCGAATTTTCTTGTGTTCCCACAGCACCCAGAAAGCTGGCCTGGTTATCCCCGATGGCTGTGTATACGGGGATGCCCCTGAAGCTTCCCAGTACTTCGAAGTGGGAGGTCACCTCAGGGATCAGGGAGAGATCCACACCCAGCTCTGAAAGTATCTTTGTCTGAAACAAGCCTTCTTTTACATCGTAAAAACCAAGGCTGGCTGCGTTGCTCACGTGCATGAGGGGCTTCGGCCTTCCTGACAGCCGCATCGCAATGTAATCCATAATGGTGCACATATACCGGGCATTGGCAGGAACCTTCCCCTCCCTTTTATGGCAGAGGTAGGTGATCAGTCCATAGCCTGAGGCCACAGGAATACCATAGCGCTGCCTGACCAGTTCCACCATTGTGTTTCCCTGGGCATCCGGACGGTTTCCGCTTTCATCCTGCCAGGTATAGAGAGGGCTGGCGAAACGCCTCATGCCATCGATATAGACGATCCCGTGCATCTGGCCGGTAATGCCGATCGCGGAAAAATCAGGGTAGTTCCCGATGATTTCATCGAGCGCGTCCATCGTGCGTTTAAAGATGAGGGTGGGATCCTGGATGCCCTGACCTTCTTGTTCTGCGCGCAAAAAGGAATCATTGTCCATGCACCGAGAGGCCAGGACCTTTTTTTTCACTAAATCCAGCACAACTATGCTGATGGATGTCGTACCAATATCAATTCCTATTGCCTTCATTGTCGTTTTCCTCTCTTTTCTTTTTCATAACCCAGACCATTGATACGATAAAATGATTATAATACAAATGGAGAATGACTGCAATTTTCTTTCTTTCAAAAATCTTGAATTTTCCTTCACAATGTCTTATACTATAATACTACCATTATCGAAAAGTATCCACCAATAGAGAGGATCAGGACGAACTATGAAAATTGCAGATTACGCAACCGGGTTGCAGCATATCGGGATTCCGACAAAGGATATCGATGAGACGGTTCTGTTTTATACAGAGCTTGGCTTTGAGGTGGCCCATTCCACCAGTGACCCCAACACTGGCGGGCGTGTGCTGTTTTTGAAGCTGGGAAATCTCCTTCTGGAAACCTATGAGGCAGAGGATGCGCCTTCCTGCCGGGGATCGATCGAGCACATAGCCATCAATGTTACAGATGTGGAGGCCGTGTATGATACCATCTGCAAGAGGGGAATGAATAGCCTGGAGGATGTGATCCATTTTCTGCCCTACTGGGAGAAGGGGGTCCGCTACTTTACCATCGAGGGTCCTAACAAGGAAAAGGTGGAGTTCAGCCAATATCTGTAAAAGGGATTGATGAGGAGAAGGGAAAGGGGGAAGGAGACGATGAAAACCTGGGAGAGAAAACTGACATTCCTGATCGCATTGGCTGCTTTTGTCCTGCTTCCGGTAAAGGGAGTAAGAGCAGAAGCGACAGTCAGGCGTTTCACGGTAAATAACATGATGTATCAGGAGACTTCTATCTCCGGAAAAGGCAAAATGACTTACACCCTGACGGCCTTGGGCAGAAACCAGGCTGGAGATCTTGCGGTCTTTGAAGGAAAAGAGTCCTGCAAGATGTCTTATGTCGGCGCCTGTGGGGACACCCTTTTCTTCAACCTGAAGGATTCAGGATCGCTGAATGTGATGTCCTACACCATTGGTACGGAAGGCTTCCGGCTTTTTGCCAGAGGGGTGAATCTTGACTTTTCCCTGAAGCGGGGGCGCTACATCATTGGGGTCTATCGCTATTCGGAGGCTCCCCAGCCGGATTATTGCTGTATCTTCAATCTGTCTACCAGCAGAGCCATCGACCTGGGGCAGATTTATTCGCCCCGGCTTTATGGGAATCTGCTGTATTATGCCAAGGCTTCGGCTCAGGGTAAAGAGAACAAGCTGCAGATCGTACAGAGCAAGGCGGACGGAAGCGGGAAAAGAGTGCTGCTTTCCCTGAATCTTCCCGGCGAGATCTATCAGGTGACGGTCTGCAACGATCACGTCAGCTATCAGCTGAAAGACCAGGGCGGCAAAGTTTATACGGTTACCTATTAATCTGTTCTCAATCCGCGCTGCACGCTGCTGCGCATATGCATTTTGCTCATTCCGACAGGCCCCGGCGGTATTCGCTGGGGCTTTTTCCTATTCTTTTGCGGAAAACCCGGTTGAAGTAGTGATAATCGTCATAGCCTACCTGGAAAGAGATGTCCTCCAGCTTACGGTCCGTGGTCCGCATCAGCTCAACCGCATGCTCGATCCGGAGCCGGGCAATGCTGGCGGTAACGGTTTCCCCGTACCTTTGGCTGTAAAGCCTTGACAGGTAATTTCCATCCATATGAAAGAGCTCTCCCAGACTGCTGAGGGTGATGGGCTGGGCATAGGCTTGTTCAATGTATTGCCGGACGAGGGCGGTCTGATCGGAAGCGGGAGTCGCCTGAGCCAGGCTTTGGGAAGGCGACTCGCGTTCGGCCAGAATACCCTTGGCTTTCAGGATGGCTCTGCGAAGCTCGGAAGGGTCTACCGGTTTGAGCAGGTAATCATATCCGCCGGAAACAAAAAATCCCTTAACCTTTGGAAAATCATCATAGCCGCTGATGGCGATGGCAATAATCCGGGGATATTCCTTCTTCAGGCGTTCCATCAAGGCCAGACCGTCAAGGAAAGGCATGTCAATGTCGGTCAGTACGATATCCGGCTCTTCTGTGGGAATGCGCTCCAACACTTCTTCTCCGTCACAGGCCGGTTCCAGCATTTCCATGCCGTAGTCCTTCCAGGGGATCAGGCTTTTCAATATTTCTCTGCTCCAGTATTCATCGTCTGCTGCCATAACACGAAAAAGCCTGGACTCATTCATCGTCTTTCCTTTCTGTATCGGTTTGGGCGGGTACACATATCTTTACGCTGGTACCCTCTCCGCTAACACTTTCAATCGTGATGCCGTATTCCTTGCCAAAGACTTTTTTCAGACGGGCGTTTACATTCAGAATGCCTATGGATATACCGGATTCCACCCTTTTGGGATCATTTTCCTCAAGCTCCCGGTTCATATGACGGGCGTCCATGCCGATCCCATTATCCTCTACGATCAGCAACAGTTCTTTATCGTCCCGAAAGGCCCGGATCCGCAGGTATTTGTCTTTCCTTCTGACATTTCTGAGGCCGTGGGTCACAGCGTTTTCCACGATGGGCTGCAGGGTGATGCGGGGGAGCCGGCAGTCAAGAACCTCATCCGCAATCTCGTATTCATAGCGGATGCTGCCTCCGTTGCGGACATCCATGACGTAAAGATAATTTCTGGTATGCTCGATCTCCTTCTGCACCGTAGACAGCTCATCCGTCATATCCAGGCAGTAGCGGAAGATGGCTGAGAGACAGATGCACATCCCGCTCACCAGGGGACAATTCTGTACGTTGGCGATAGCGCTCATGGTATTCAGGGTATTGTAGAGGAAATGAGGATTGATCTGTGCCTGCAGCATTTTGTATTCGGTCCGCTCAGCCAGAAGCTTGTATTCATATTCCTCTGTCATCATCTGCTGGATGCGGTCCAGCATCTCATTAAACTGGCTGCCCAGCACGGTCAGCTCCTCCGCCCAGCCGTCAGGGTTGATCCTCAGGTGGGATTCACCGGATCGGATCCGCAGGATAGTATCCTTCATATCCTCAATGGGCCGCGAGATCCATCGCGACAGTAAAAAGGCAAGGACGGAGGCAATCAGAATCATGACCAGAGCCAGGATCAGGAGAGTGCGGGTCTGGGACTGCTGGGCTGCTGTCAAAAGAGACTGAGGGACTATGGCGAAGGCTTCGAGATGATAATTTTCCAGGCTGACGTGAATCAGGTAGTAGCCATCGTATTCCTCCTCCAGAGTATTGTAAGGATAATAGTTCTGGACAATTTTGGAGATCTGGCGATAGGCTGTGGAAAAGCTCCCTTCGGCAGTACCGATATGGGCAATGCTTCTGTCGTCCACGGGCTGCAGCCAGAGAAATACATTGTCAGAGGAGATGTACTTTTTCATGATTTCCGCCAGGACCTGGCTGTCATACTCGCAGACCAGGTAGCCCAGTTGGCGACGGTCTGCATCGTAATTGTGCAGTCTGAGCACCAGGCGAAGGATATCCTTTTTTTCCAGGGGGTTGTAGTAGCCGGAAACGAGGAGCTGGCTGTCCTCTCCATGGACGTAGTCCAGCACCTTTTGGGTGTTGGCCTTGTAGGCTGAGGAATACATATCCCGGGGAAAGCTCTGGCAGTTATAGCGGTAGCTGCTGATGATCCGGTCATAGTTATCATAGAGATACAGGGCGAGAAGACGATTTTTCCGGGCATACCGTTTGCGGCCAAGGTACCAGGCCCGCCAGTAATATTTCTTCAGAAGGCCATCCCCCTGGCTATGAAGGCGCAGGTCACCGATCAGGTCTGACTCCGTATAGGTGGTCAGCATTTCCGATGTCAGATCATGGAAAAAGGAGTTGATATCGGACTTCATCCGCTCAAGGGAGGAGGTGTTTTCCGCAATGCTCTCCGTCCGGATCTGGCGGCGGAGGGAAGCCTGGAAAAGGGCGGTCTGAAGAAAGAGGGAGACCACTACGCTTCCGATGCACAGGGCAAAAATGGCACTGCGCATGGTCCAACGCTGGTTCAAGATTTATCCCCCCCGCCATGCCGATTGCCATAATACAGAAGAGCCGCTCCGATGCAGAGTACCAAAATCCCTGCATAGCGGATCAGGAAAGCGAGGATAAAGCCCACAACGATCAGGAGTCCACCCACGATATAGGCCAGCTCTGCCTTCGCCATTCGCTTCGTTTTTTTCTTAGCCATAACAGGATACCTCATTGATGCCGCTGCAAGCGGCATGATTTTGCGGTAAATTCATGCGTTTCCTGTCTTCTATTCTAACCGATGTCCATGATTTCTTCAATGAATACCTTTGACAACTTTACAAAATAGTGCAACTTTTTTTACGGATTTGTCCTAACACCTGAAGAAAATTCTATGATTAAATAGCAAAGAAGACAAAAACCCCGATTCACAGTTTCTAAAACTTCACAAAAATCACAGGAGGATTGGACATGAAGAATCTCAAGAAAAAAGTCATTGCCATTGCGACAGCGGCAGCTATGGTAGTTTCCATGGCAGGCTTCAGCACAGTTACGGCTTCCGCAGCAGAGGATGTCACCATCGGCGTATCCATCTGGAGCTCCACCGATGTTCTGGGCAGCCAGTGCAAGAAGATCATCGACAAGGCCGCCAAGGCGCTTGGCGTCAATGTTATGTATGTAGATCAGGGACATATCTCTGAGCAGGTTACCGCTTCTGTTGAGCAGCTTTGCGCAGCAGGCTGCGATGGTATCGTGATCTGTAACTCCGCTGACTCCGAGATGACCAGCGCCATCCAGACCTGCGAAGCCAATGAAGTGTATCTGACCCAGTTCTTCCGCATTATCTCTGAGGAGAACAGCCCTGAGGTATATCAGACAGCCTGCAATTCCAAGTATTATCTTGGCGCTGTCCACGAAGACGAAGTAACCAATGGCTATACCCTGGTCAACCTCCTTCTGGAGAACGGCGACAGACATATCGCTCTGGAAGCCTGGACCGTTGGCGATGCTACCTTCCAGCAGAGATGGAAAGGCTATCAGCAGGCTGTAGACGAGTGGAACGAGGCCAATCCGGATGATCCGGCCACCATCACCGAGCCGGTTTACGCAAACACCTCTTCCGAGGAAGGCGCGGCAGCAGCTCTTTCCCTGATCAACTCCAATCCTGATACCGACGCTCTGATCGTTGCCGGCGGCGGCGGAGATCCCCTTGTCGGTTCCATCGGCGCTCTGGCCAACGAAGGCCTGACCGGTAAGATCGATGTTGTCTCCACAGACTTCCTGGATGACCTGGCTGAGCAGCTTGAGATCGGCGGTATGTTTGCAGAGTCCGGCGGACATTTCTGCGATCCTCTGTTTGCCTTCCTGATGACCTACAATGCGGTAGTCGGCAGCGAGACCTATATGAAAGAAGAAGGAAGCTTTGGCTATGAGATCCTCTTCCCCTATCTGTATGTCTCCTCTCCGGAAGACTATGCTAACTATGAGCAGTATTTTGTCAATGATGATCCGTATACGGATGAGGAACTGGTTGAGATGGCCGGCTATACCTTTGACGAGCTGAATGCTGCTGCCACCTCCCTGTCCATCGAGGACGTTATCGCACGTCACAGTGCCTGATCTACTGTAGTGACCGCACAGGTTGAAAGTAATTCGTGAGTATTTTATAAGGTAAAGAAAGGCAGGTGGCTTAGAGATCTGTTTCATCTAAGATAACCTGCCTTTTTGACGCAAATGCTGCTGTTCGTTTTGATTCGATCGTATCCGTTTTCGGCCCGCATGCTCTGTCATGGATTCCTGGTGCCGGAAACCAGAAGGAGTTCAGATATGAAAAAAATAAAACAGAGCCAGTTCTATGGAATTGGAATTCTGCTGCTTCTGGTGGTTGCCTTCTGGGGTATTTTCAAGTTCCTTGCCCCTGCCACCTTTGGCTCTCCGGATAAGCTGCTTACTTATGCCAAGTCCGCCCTGATCTATGCAGTGGGCGGCTGCGGTCTGTATTTCATCTGTGTTATGGGACCCTTTGACTTCAGTGTCGGCGCAAATATCGTGCTTTCCTCCATCATCGCCTGTAATTTCAGCATGCGCTTTGGCTATGTCGGCCTGGTGGTGGCTCCCCTGATCTGCGGCGCTCTGATCGGTCTTTGCAATGGTCTGGTCTATATCAAGCTTCACATTTCCTCCCTGATCGTTACGGTAGGCTTGTCCCTCATCTATGAGGCCTTGAGTGTGTACGCCACCAATGGCAAAAACGTTATCCTCAGCACCAGCTACCGTGCCTTCGGGGATTATCCGGCAAACCTGATCCTGGCTCTTTTTGCCTACTGTCTGTGTGGTTTTATCCTGAAATATACCAAGATCGGAACCTACACCTATGCCATCGGCTCCAATGAGGTTGTGGCAAAGAACATGGGCGTGAATGTTCCGAAGTATAAGGTCATCGCTTTTGCCCTGGCCGGTTTCTTCTTTGGCATCCAGTCCATCCTGACCATCAGCTTTGGTACTTCCATGACATCGGCCTCCAATCTGTCATCCATGAGCCGGAACTTTACCCCCCTGATGGGAACCTTCTTTGGCCTGGCCTTCAAGAAGTACGGTCATCCGGTCATTGCCATTGTCATTGGTGAGATGATCATTCAGCTGATGTTTAACGGCTTTGTAGCTTTGGGCGCACCGACAACTATCCAGAATGTGGTTACCGGCGCCGCGCTGCTCATCATCGTGACCCTGACGACAAAACCAGTCAAGGGCGTTGTCGTGAAGTAAGGAGGCAGGATATGGGAGAATTATTGCTGAAAGCGGACAGTATCGATAAACACTTTGGGATTACCCATGCGCTGGACCATGTTTCCCTGACCTTCAACAAGGGCGAAATCCATGCCCTGATCGGAGAAAACGGTTCCGGGAAGTCAACCATCACCAACTGCCTGACCGGTATCTATAAAAAGGATTCGGGTACCTTCACCCTCGACGGGACGGTGATTGAGCCAAAGAACCAGGTGGATGCCAACCATCTTGGGGCGGCTATTATTGTGCAGGAGATCGGTACCCTTTCCGGGCTGACAGTGGCGGAGAATATTTTCCTGGGAAACGAGGATATGTTCATCAGCCACGGGATCAAGAATGCCTCAGCCATGAACAGGAAGGCGCAGCAGTATCTGAACGAGTATGGCTTTGATCATATCGATGCTGCCCGTTCCATCGATGATTACAATTTTGAAGACCGTAAGCTGGTGGAGATCGTAAAGGCTACCTACTTCAACCCCAAGGTCCTGGTGGTGGATGAGACGACTACGGCTCTTGGCCAGAAGGGCCGTGAAGAGCTGTTCAAGGTCATGCACCGGATGAAGGGGATGGGGAGCTGTGTGATCTTCATTTCCCATGACCTGGACGAGGTGATTGAGCTGTCAGATTCGATCAGCGTGCTGCGCGACGGTGTCTACATCGGCTCCATCGATAAAGCGGATGCCACTGTGGATATCCTGAAAAAGATGATGGTGGGCCGTGAGATCGGGGACAACTATTACCGTACAGACTACGGAGAAGCGATCTCTGACGAGGTGGTCATCTCTGCGAAGAATATTTCTGTTCCGGGACAGCTTGACGATGTATCCCTGGAGCTTCATAAGGGGGAGATCCTGGGTATCGGCGGTCTGTCCGAGTGCGGTATGCATGAGATCGGCAAAGCGCTTTTCGGTGCCTCTTATTTCCGCAAGGGAAGTGTGACGCTTGCGGACGGAACCAGTATCGATTCCATCCCGGACGCGATTTCCCACAGTATGGCTTATGCCTCCAAGGACAGGGACAATGAATCGCTGGTTATCAATGACACCATCTGCGAAAATATCTGCCTGCCCTCCCTGGAGGAGCTGAAAAAAGGCGGCTTCCTCTTCGGCAGTGCCATGAAGGCTTTTGCCAACAAGTTTGCCCGGCAGATGAGTACCAAGATGACAGGTGTGGATCAGTTTGTTTCTGCCCTTTCCGGCGGGAATAAGCAGAAGGTTGTCCTGGCCCGCTGGATCGGGAAGGATTCTGACCTGATTATCCTGGATTCTCCGACCCGTGGTATCGATGTCAAGGTCAAGGCCGATATCTATGCCATGATGGACAATATGCGCAAAAACGGCAAGTCCATTATTATGATATCCGAGGAGATCATGGAGCTGATCGGTATGGCGGACAGGATCCTGATCATGAAGGACGGGAAGATCAACGGCGAATTCCAGCGCTCGGAGTCTCTGAGCGATATGGATCTGATCGAGAAGATGATCTGAGAAAAGGAGGATTGTAATGGATACGACTGTGAAAAAAGAGGCGGCAGCGAAGGTTCCCTTCCTGGACCGGCCTATCGTCCGCACGATCCTTCCCATTGCGGGATTCGCGATCATCTGCGGCCTGTTTTACTACCTGACCAATGGGCGTCTGTTTTCTTCCAAGAGCCTGGGACTTCTCATGAGCCAGTCCTACATGCTCCTGATCTCTTCGATCGGCGTCTTCTTTATCATGACCATGGGCGGACTGGATTTCTCCCAGGGCTCTATGCTGGGTGTATCCTCTATCGTGGTCTGCTACCTGTCCCACTATAATATTGTGCTGGCCATTATCGGCGGCGTGGTGACGGGCGGCCTGATCGGTCTGATCAATGGCTTTTTTAACGTAAAACGCAAGATCTCCAGCTTTATCGTAACCATCTGTAACATGTACCTTTTCCGCGGCGTCTGCGCTTACCTGACCACCAAATCTCCGGTTTACGGCGTCAGCGATATTTCCAAGTACAACAATCTGCCCTTTATGATGACCTTCACGGTGGTGATCTTTGTCATCGCCTGGCTGGTATTCACCTTTACCGGCCTTGGCTCCCGCCTGAAGGCTATCGGGGCCGGCGAGACGGCTGCCCGGTTTGCCGGTATCCGCGTCGAGCGCACCAAGATGCTGGTCTATATGGCGGCGGGATGCATCACAGGACTGGCAGCCTTCGTCAATTCCGTAAAGGTCGGCTCCGTGACCTCCACAGCCGGCAGCCAGCTGGAGACGCAGATCATGATCTCCCTGGTTCTGGGGGGTATGCCCATCTCCGGCGGCGCGAAGGTACGCTTCTACAATATCATTCTTGGTGTCATGACCTACAAAATCCTTTCCGGAGGTCTGGTCATGCTCATGATTCCCACCCAGCTGCAGCAGCTGATCCTGGGCATCGTCTTCCTGGGAGAGGTCGCTCTCTTCAGTGACAGGAATACCGGCATGGTTGTCAAATAACATGAGGATCAGGTGACATCTTCCTTTCTGCGCTTCTGCCATGGGATAATAAAAGGGACTGGGATGCCTCGAATTCTTTTCGAGACATCCCGGTCCCTTTTTTCGACCTGAGCGAATCCCGTTGGTATCGGTCACTTCAGTGACCGAGCAGGTCGTGTTACACCAGTTTTTCATATATGGGCAGGAAATCGAAGGTGGCGAAATAATCCTTGGGTGTCTCTGCCCGGCGGATGAGCTCGAAGCTGCCGTCCTCCTTCAGGAGGATTTCAGCGGAGCGGAGCTTTCCGTTATAATTGTATCCCATAGAAAAGCCGTGGGCGCCGGTATCGTGGATGACCAGGATATCGCCCTTGTCGATCCGGGGAAGGTGGCGGTCGATGGCAAATTTGTCATTGTTTTCGCACAGGGAACCGGTCACATCATAGACATGGTCGCAGGGAAGCTCTTCCTTTCCCATGACGGTGATATGGTGATAGGCCCCGTACATGGCAGGACGCATCAGGTTGCAGGCACAGGCATCCACACCGATGTATTCCTTGTGGGTGTGTTTTTCATGGATGGCGGTGGTGACAAGGCAGCCGAAGGGACCGGTCATGTAGCGGCCAAGCTCCGTATAGATGGCCACGTCCCCCATCCCTGCAGGGACAAGGATTTCTTCATAGGCTTTGCGGACGCCTTCCCCGATGACAAAGATATCGTTGGCCTGGTCCTCGGGCTTGTAGGGAATGCCGATCCCGCCGGAAAGATTGATGAAGCCGATCTTTGCCCCGGTTTCCTTCTGCAGCTGAACCGCAAGAGAGAAGAGGATTCCTGCCAGCTTGGGATAATATTCATTGGAGATGGTATTGCTGGCGAGGAAGGCGTGAATGCCGAAACGCTCGGCTCCTTTTTCCTTCAGGATGCGGAAGGCTTCAAAAATCTGCTCCCGCGTCATGCCGTACTTGGCATCCCCGGGATTGTCCATGATGCCATTGCTCATGGTGATAACTCCGCCGGGATTGAAGCGGCAGGAGATGGTCTTGGGAATGCATCCGATGGCCTTTTCCAGGTATTCAATATGGGTAATATCATCCAGGTTGATGATGCCGCCCATCTCATGGGCGTAGCGGAATTCTTCTGCCGGGGTGTCGTTGGAGGAAAACATCACATCGCCGGCACCACAGCCTATGGCTTTGGCCAGCATCAGCTCAGTCAGAGAGGAGCAGTCGCAGCCGCAACCATATTCAGACAGGATCTGAAGGATCCTGGGGTTGGGCTCAGCCTTGACGGCAAAGAATTCCCGAAAGCCAGGATTCCAGGAGAAGGCCTGCTGTAATGATTGGATATTCTTCCTGATCCCCTTTTCATCATAAAGATGATAGGGGGTAGGATATAGGGCATTGATCTCCTTCAGCTTTTCAAGGGTAACGAAGGTCTTTTTCTCCATTGCTAACTGCCTCCTCTTCATGATCAGGTAACTGTTCAGTTACAGTTACGATACCCGTTCCCATAATGAAAGGGAAAACAGGATTTGTTGTCATGCCTCCAGGATCAGTATGTCCTGTACAGACATACCGTTTTTGGATGACGGTTTTGTGATAAAGGCTGTCTGACAGGATTACTGGACATGCTGGTGGGTAAAGAGATGATCCTGGCAGTATTCGAAATTTCCTTTGCATTTGGAGCAATAGCGAAATTCCAGATTGGGGTTGTCGAGCTCCGTGCGTCCGCAGATGGCACAGCGGTGCCTTGGCACCATCTTTTCACTGCCGGAAGCGGGATTGTGATGCCGGGGCTGCATTTCCCTGCGGAATTCCTGTCTGCGCCTGACCTCCTTGGGGTTATAGCGATGCAGATCCTTGGTTCCCAGATAAAAAATGGCGAAATTGAGCAAAGAGGCAACGATAGGGATTGCCATGAACCACGCTCCCTGCCGGATGTAAGAGTAGATCTCATAGAGAATGATCAGGCCGTACACAATGGCCATCCAACTCATCTTGATAGGGATGACAAACCAGAGGAGAATGCGCATATCCGGGTAGGATACGGCATAGGCCAGGAAAATGGACAGGGAAATATAATAGGTGGTAAACATCCTTCCGGTAATAGGGTAGGGAAAGCCACCGTATGAAACGATATTCCCTGTGAACAGGAAGAGGAGCAGGGCGGCAAGCACCGTAAAAAACAGGCCGGAAAAAATGTAGAGAGTATAGCGGAAGCTTCCCCAGGTACGCTCCAGGGAAGTGCCGAGGGGGTAATAAAAAAACATGATCATCAGGGCGAACAGGAAAACATTGGAGGAGTTCGGCGGGAAGAGAATCCAGGTCACCAGTCTCCAGATCTGGCCACGGAAGATCATACGCATATCCAGGCTGAGGTAACTCATCAGGGAAGGCATGAACATCTGGAGCATGTAGCCGATGACATAGCAGGAAACCATGTAGAGAGTGAGGTTAGGGATGCCGTAGCGTCCGTATTTTCGTTCCAGTTTATCTATCCATCTCATGGGGAACTCCTTTCCCAGGGTGCGGCCCTTCTGGCAGAGGGCATTTGTTTTCGGATTTCATTATTATAGGGGTGGGGTCTTCGTTTGTCAATTTTTTCGTTTGCAATATGCGATCGGATATACTATGATACCGTTACGTTTCTTTTATCATTTGGTAAATAAGGAGAAAAGCATGGGGGGATCGTCATTCGGGAATTGTTTTGTCATATCGACGTGGGGGGAATCCCATGGAAAAGCGATAGGAGCCGTGGTGGATGGCTGTCCGGCGGGCCTGTCTGTGCAGGAGGAGGATATTCAGAAGTATCTGGAACGGCGCAGGCCCGGACAGAGTCAGTACGTGACGGCCAGGCGGGAGGATGACCGGGTGGAGATCCTCTCCGGGGTTTTTGAAGGGAAGACGACGGGCACTCCGATCTCTCTGATGATCCGAAATACAGATCAGAGATCCCGGGATTACGGGAATCTGGCCTCTTCCTATCGTCCGGGTCATGCGGATTACGGTTATGACGCCAAATATGGCTTCCGGGACTATCGGGGAGGGGGAAGGTCCTCTGCCAGGGAGACGGTGGCGAGAGTGGCGGGAGGAGCGATTGCCATTCTGCTTCTGAAGGAGCTGGGAATCTCCTTCTGCACTTATGCCAAGGCCATAGGACCGGTAAGGGCAGAGGCCTTTGATCCGGCAAAGATCAACAGTAATCCATTTTATATGCCGGATGAAGCTGCAGCCGCCGAAGCCGCGGTTTATCTGGAACAATGCATGAGCCGGAAGGACAGCACCGGAGGCATTGTCGAATGCCGGATCACGGGAGTTCCTGCAGGTCTGGGAAATCCTGTTTTCGGGAAGCTGGACGCCGTCCTTGCCCAGGCACTGATGAGTATCGGCGCCGTGAAGGCAGTGGAAATCGGGGACGGTATGGCAGTGGCAGGCCGGAAGGGCTCTGAAAATAACGACAGCTTTTATGCCGAAGCTGGCATCAAAAAGAAAACGAATCATGCAGGAGGAATCCTGGGCGGCATCAGTGACGGTGGGGAGATTATCCTGCGGGCGTCCGTTAAGCCGACGCCGTCTATTGCGCAGCCCCAGGAGACGGTGAATGCAAAGGGGGAAAATATCCGGCTTGAGATAAAGGGACGGCATGATCCTGTCATTGTTCCCCGGGCGGTTGTCGTGGTGGAGGCGATGGCTGCCCTGGTGCTGGCAGACGCTGTGCTGCAGAATATGGGTTCACGCATGGAATATGTCAGAGATTTTTATAGAAATGGGACGCATAAGAATTGACTGCAAAATCATGATGCCGGCAGGGGCGCTGAGAGGAAGATGTCACCTGACGGTGACCAGCGCCCCGCCGAGGGGTAGAGAGTCGGCTGCGCCTCCCTCTACCCCTATTGATAATGTTTCACGCTTTGACAATCCGGCACCGATGTCTTTTGAATTCTGGGCTTGTATTCTTTTCGCCTTTTTTATATGAGATGGCAATGAGGAACAGATTCCTTTCGTAATGCTTTAATCGATCCGCATATTTCTGGCGATAGATCTGCTCCAGGGCCACGGATTCTTTTTCATCGAATTTCAACTCAATAAGAAGCGCTGGGATATCCGGGTATTGGGGTGAAGGAAGGTAGGCAATATCGGCATACCCTTTTCCTGTCGCCAGTTCAAGGATCTTTGTATAATACTTCTGGGCAGCATAATAGGCTAATTGCACAGAATAACTTAACGCTTTTTCATCGTTGTAGGATTTACTCTCCACATCGTTGTGGGCCTTTTCCAGTAATTCAGCCACTTTGTTTTCATCCATAGCCCATGTCGCTTTTAACAGCTCCTGAGACATCTGAAAAGCGGCAAAGGTTGAAATCCATTCTTCTGTCCCTGTAGAGGTTTTGAATTCATCCAGGATTTCTTTGTTGGGAATAAAGACATCCCCGTGCTCGGAATCAATTCCGCGCTCTGAGATATTGCCTTCAAATCCCAGATAGCCAAGATGAATCAACAAAGAAAGGATGTCATCCCTGCTATGGAAAGTGGACATATCATTCTGGTAAGTCTTCATGCTGATTGGAACACGCCCTCCGTCCATCATAAGAGCAACGGTATCCTTCAGACCATCGAAGTCCATCCTGATATAATCTGCCAGCGCTTCATAAGTTTCGGTTTTATTCCAGTAATTATCGACGGTTCCGCTTCGCATCGCTTTGACTACAGATAGAGGGCTGTAAACGGAGATAGCATGTCCATGATAGATTCCCTTGCGGAACCGTTCTCTCATAGAAACAGGGATGGCATCAGTCAGAAGATAGCCGTCATACCAATCCGATACAGAATCAAATTCCATTTCATATTTCAGGCACAGCTGTTTTACTTCATCTTCTGTAAAGCCTGTATACTGTGCTAATTGCATCTGAGCGTTCATAGAATACTCATCAAACATATTCAAGGCAGAATGCTTTCCGTATTTTTTGATCGGGAGAATGCCCGTCATATAGGCCAAAGCCACATAATCTTTATCCTTCAGCAATTCCCTAAGAGTATCCAGATATTTCTTCTGCCCGACCTTATCTTCCTTATACTCCCGGAATATGGCATCCCATTCATCGATGATAATCACGAATTGGGTTTGCATCTCCTCATATACGTCCTGCATGGATTGAACCAGGTCATTTTTGTCAAAGAAGTCCACCTCAGGATATGCTTTGGCCAAATCTCTTACCACCAGGGTCTGCATCCTGGTTAAGGCCTGGTTGACAGAAAGTCCCTTTTTAAAGAAATCGGTCATGACGAGCCGGATGACATCGAATTTCCCCAGATATTTATCCCAGTCAGATTCTTTTTGGCTTACTCTGCATCCTTCAAAAAGGGATCTGCTTTCTGTTCCTCGGCTATAATAGGCACAAAGCATTTTTACAGCCATGGATTTCCCAAAACGGCGTGGCCGGGAAACACAAACATATTTTTGCTCAGTCTTGATGACACTGTTAATGTGGCAGATCATTTCGGTCTTATCAACGAATATTTCTGAATTCATTGCTTCTTCGAAAGCATTCTTGCCTGGATTCAGATATGTTCCCATCTGCCGCCTCCCGTTTTGCTTTTTTATCCCTGCTTTTTCGTAATGACGCAGCATTTGGAGCTATGTAGTTATGGCTTTTCACATGCATTCAGCCAGAGGCTTATAGTCAACGATAAATGACATTTGTCGTTGACTATAACGGTTTCAGAAAAACAGGGATTAATTATGCTCCTTGTCTCCTACATCGTCCGCGCCCTGAGGCACCGACCAGATATTGATACAGTTGGGCATATCGACCTTGTGCGGCCTGCCCTTCATAATCAGGGTGTTTTTCTCGTAGTCTACGGTATAGGTGGTGACGGTATTGCTGGCCTGATTGACTGTCGCCACATGCTTTCCGTCCGGGAAGATAACCAGATCCTTGGGGTAATCCCCGCTGACAGGGAGGGAGAACTTTTTGGTCAGAAGACCTGTCTGGGTATCTACCTCATACATGCTGATGGTATCCTCCCCGGCGGTGGTACAGAAAAGATGGGAACCATCCGGAGACAGCGCAAGGCCTGAGGCTGCATTGTGAACTGCATCCGGGGATTTGACATTGGTCAGGGTGGTGATAGTCTGGAGCAGCTCAAACTCGGGATTTTTCCCGGAACCATCGTAGCTGTAGACCTTGATCTCGTTGCTGAGCTCGAAGATGACGTAGGCGAATCGCCCGTCCTTGCTGAAGCGGATGATCCTGGGGCCGCTCTCCCTGGGGCAGCGCAGGATGTCTGCCAGCTCCAGCTTGGAGGTTCTTTTGTTGATGCTGTAAAGCTTAACCTGGTCAATGCCGTTATCTACGGCACACAGGTACTTATTGTCAGGGGTGGGACGCACGCAGTTGACATGAGGCCGAAAGTTTCTCTCAGCTACGCTGCCCAGTCCGGTGTGAAAGACACCGTCCACAAGACTGCCCAGCCGGCCGTCATGATGGGTATGGACGACAGTGACCTTTCCGTCATGATAACCGGCGACGTAAAGGTATTTTCCGTCTACATCCGTGGAGAGAAAACAGCCGCGCATCCCATCGATATTTACACTGTTGATCCGTGACAGATCGCCGTTTTCATCCCGGGAGAAAACGGCGACGCCTTCATCCTCGATGGAATACAGATATTTCCGGTTTTTGGAACAGGCTACATAGGATGCGTTGCTCACAGGAATCTCACTTCTGGGCGTGAGGGTTCCCTCTTCCACGTTAACGTCAAATACCTGGATCCCTTTGCTGGAGCCATGAGTATAGGATCCGACATATGCCACATATTTTTTCTTTTTATCAGACATTCTCCCTGCCTCCCTAAAAAATGCGACCTGTGCGGTCACTAAGGTGACCGATATCATATGAATTATATCATACCCATAATTCTACAACAAGAGAAAGTTATCTGGGAAGGAATACAGACAGTACAGTTCCGGGAATCAGGACAACTTGCTCTTGCATGTACTTTAGAGGTGTGCTATACTAACGCGCTGAAGAACCTACATTATGTCGGCAGATCCTCCGCAGCTGCCATTTGACAGAAGGGACAGCAGATCATTGATGCCTGATTTAACCCATGCACTGGAAAAGGTGCTTCGAGCCTATGATAGATATTATGATGTCGACCGTTTGCCGTCTTCGCCGCTGTTTGACGCACGTGCCAGCTTCCAGCTGCATGATGAGCAGTATGTGCTGGTAAGAAGCGCCAAGATTTCGGAAGCGGATTCCCGGGAGCAGGTTTTCTTTGCCATCAGGGAGGAGCTTACCCAGTCTGTCTATGAGGAACTGGATACCGCAGCCTGGGAGGAGGGACTTTCCTGTGTAGACCCGGGACCCAACCACAGAAATACTGACATTATTCTGATTATACTGACGAACCACTTATCTGAAGAAGCCGGAAAAACCATCCGTAAACGGCGCCGCTATAAGAGCTATCGGCTGGGATTGCGGGGGTGGAGCGACTTTCGTGTGATTGCTTATGAGCTTTCCTCCGGAATGATGGTCACAAACCGCCAAGGCCGGATGCTGGAGAAAACTCTTCGCAATATATTCCCTCAGACAGGAAGCTGACCGGATTTAGACTGAGCTCCGGATGCAGGCTGGCTTCCCCGCAATATGAAAAAGAGAAGGAGAAAAAGGTATGACAGCGTTACTTATCATCATTGCCGCGATTGTTTTGCTGATCATTGGCTACATTACCTATGGCAGCTGGCTGGCAAAGCAGTGGGGCATTGATCCCACACGTAAGACCCCCGCAGTCACCATGGAAGACGGAGTGGACTATGTTGTTGCTCCTCCGGCCGTTCTGATGGGACATCATTTTTCATCCATCGCAGGTGCCGGACCGATCAATGGCCCCATCCAGGCTTCTGTATTCGGATGGCTGCCTGTATTCCTGTGGTGCGTGGTTGGAGGCATCTTCTTTGGCGGTTTGCAGGACTTCGGTTCTCTCTTTGCTTCCGTCCGCAATGACGGCAAATCAGTCGGCGAAATCATCAAGTCTTCCATGGGTCCCCGTGCCAAGAAGCTATTCCTGATCTTTGGACTTCTTGTTCTGATCCTGGTTATCGCTTCCTTTGTCAATGTCGTGGCCGGAACCTTCTTTACCCCTGGTGATGCAGAGGTGACCTTCGGTATTGTCAAAAATCCCACCGGCAATCAGACAACGGCTATGATCTCCATGCTGTTTATTCTCCTTGCCATTATCTATGGCCTTCTGACCAATCGCGCAGGACTTCCTACCGTTGTCGCCACCATCCTTGGCATCGTCGGCATCGTTGGCATCATCTATCTCGGCATGAACTATGGACTGGCCATGAGCCGCACGGCCTGGATCGTCCTGATCGGCGCCTATATCACCGTGGCGTCCCTGATCCCGGTATGGATCATGCTTCAGCCTCGTGATTACCTTTCCAGCTTCCTGCTTTACGCCATGATGCTGGTTGCTATCGTAGGTATCGTGATGTCAGCCTTCAACGGTAACGCGACCTTCGAGATTCCTGCCTTTACCGGCTGGACCACCAAGATCGGCAATCTTTTCCCGGCTCTGTTCATCACTGTGGCATGTGGAGCCTGTTCCGGTTTCCATTCCCTGATTGCCACCGGTACCTCATCCAAACAGCTTGACAATGAAAGCCATGCCAAGGCCATCGGCTATGGCTCCATGCTGATCGAATCCGCCCTTGGCGTTATCTCTTTGATTGCCGTCGGTATGGTTTATACCCGCTATCTCAATGGGGAATTCGGTTCTCCTTCCGCTGCCTTTGCCGGCGGTATCGGCATCATGTTCGGGGAGCCCGGAACCGCGAAGTACAACACGATCTATGCTCTGCTTACTCTTGCCGTTTCTGTTTTCGCCCTGACCTCACTGGATACCGGAACAAGGCTTTCCCGTTTCATGTTCTCTGAGCTTTTCCTGAAGGAGGAGGAGAAATCCTATAAGGAAGCCACCGGCATCCGCAAGGCCCTGACTCATCCGCTGGTTGGCACTTTGTTTATGGTCGTGATCGGCTGTATCCTGGGTGCTCTCAGCCTCTCCCAGATCTGGGGACTGTTCGGCGCGGCAAACCAGCTCCTGGCAGGTATTGCCCTGATGGCTGTCTGCGCATGGCTGGGTCAGGTAGGAAAGAACAACAAGATGTTCTTCATCCCCATGATCTTTATGCTTTGCGCTACCATCACCAGCCTTGTCCTTACCATCAAAGCTAAGGTGGCCCTGGTTCAGGCCAGCACAGCCCTGTGGGGAGACTGGTTCCAGCTCTGTTTTGCTGCAGCTATGGTGCTGCTGGCGGTTATCCTGGTGATCGAAGGCCTGATTACCTTCGGCAAACAGGCCAAGGCAAAATAATAAAAGAAAAGACGAGCCTCGTTTCTCTCTTTGGAGGAAACGGGCTCGTCCTTTTTTTTCCGGAGTCGTGTTATGATAATTGCCGTCGATGGCGACGCGAGGCAGCACCTTTTGCCGTAACGGTGAAGAATCTGTTTCCGAATGGGTACCTGGAATTTATAAACGGATCCCATCAAAGGTGACGTGACGGAAAATCCAATATTTTTTTAAGCCGAAGGTGATCGTATCATCATATTCCAGCCGGTAGGGGGGAAGCAGCACCCGGCCGATCTCGGTCTGTATGCTGCGGTAACGCTGTTTCCGGCACAGATAGTCCGCCTGCGAATCCCTGACGAAACGCAGGAAGATCTCAGTCACTTCGAAATCCGAGGCATGGCTGCTGGCAACCTCCACGGATATGTTTTTCCTGCCTTTTTCCTTCATATAAGCCAGCAGCTCCGGCTCGTATCTGACCTGGATCATATCTAAACCTCCCTTTCCCTCGCTGCTTTGCTATCATTGTATAACATCTGTTTCCCCAGGGCAAGCCCATTGACATAGACGGGATGATCAAGCTATAATATTATCTCAAGAATTATCGTCCGGAGAAATGTTGTTATGGAAAAAAACCAGATTTTCATCATATATGGAAAAGATTATAAATCGATGACAAAGAATATCCTCAGAGAGAGCCGGCTGGCAGACCTGATTGGGGACAGGAAAAAGAAGATCGGGATCAAACCCAATCTGGTCAGCCCTTCGGAGCCGTCTTACGGCGCTACGACTCATGCCGAGATTCTCGCGGGCCTGATCGAATACCTTCAGGAAAGAGGCTTTCTGGACCTTCAGCTGATGGAAGGCTCCTGGGTGGGAGCCAGAACCAGGGACGCCTTTGACCTGGCGGGCTATGACAGGCTGTGTTCTGAATACGGTGTGCCCTTTATCGACATGCAGAAGGAAAAGGGAAGCTCACGGATCTGCGCGGGGATGAAGCTGAACATCTGTGACCGGGTAGACGAGGTGGATTTTCTGATTAATGTGCCTGTACTGAAGGGACACTGTCAGACCAAGGTCACCTGTGCCCTGAAAAACATGAAGGGGCTGATTCCCAATGCGGAGAAAAGGCGCTTTCATTCCCTGGGGCTTCACAAACCCATTGCTCACCTGAACACCGGCATACACCAGGATTTTATCGTCGTGGACAACATCTGCGGGGATCTGGATTTCGAGGACGGGGGCAATCCGGTGGTGATGAACCGCATCCTGACCGGACGGGATCCGGTCCTGATTGATGCCTATGTATGCCATCTGATGCATTACGAGGTGGACGAGGTGCCTTATGTCAGGTTGGCTGAGGAGCTGGGGGTCGGCTGCGCGGATCTTTCCCGGGCGGATATCAGGGTCTGCGGCCAGGACACCGGCGGAGAGATTCCTCTGTCCAGAAAGGTCGTAGAGTTATCTGACGCGGTGGAGGAGGTGGACTCTTGTTCTGCCTGCTATGGCTGCCTCATCCCTGCCCTGCAGCGGATCAAGGAGGAATTGGCCGCCCAGGGGAAGGAAAATGTTTCACTCCTGGAACTGTTCGGTTCTCCGATCTGTATCGGCCAGGGGTTCAGGGGAAAGACAGGCAGCCTTGGCGTAGGCCATTGCACCAGCCTTTTTGACAGACATGTGGAGGGGTGTCCCCCGACCGAGGAGGAAGTTTACCGATTCCTGAAAGGCATCATTTCCAAGGCCTGACAGAAAGCACCGGAAAAAGGATTCTCCGGAAAAGGACTTTTATGAAGCTGATTTTACCTATCATACTTTCCTGCCTGTGGCTTGTTCTGCTTCCGGCAGGGATCGGGGCTTCACTTGAGAAGGGGTACCTGGTCTTGTTTACCCTGATGGAGCTTCTGGCTCTTCCCATGATCTTTCTTCAGGCTCCTCTTCATATTCTGGTTCTGGCTTATGGGATCTGTTTGGGGGCTCTTGGCCTTGCGGGACTGATCAGAAACAGGCAAAGGATTCATGAAAATCTTCACAGCCTGGCTGCCTTGAATCGGGAGGGAGGCCTGGCTTTGTGGCTGGGGCGCTTGCTGATTGTCTTTCAGATGGCTTTTTCCAGTCTGTTCGCCCATATGGATGCGGACGATGCCTTCTATGTGGGGACGGCTGTTACCGATGTGGCGACTGACAGTATTTACCGTTACAATCCCTATACCGGATATCTCTATGAGCATTTGCCGAAGCGCTATGTTCTTTCTCCCTTCCCCGCCTTTACAGCCGTCATGAGCCGCCTGTGCGGGGGCATTAATCCTGCTGCCTTTGCCCATCGGGTATTGCCGCCCGTTTTTTTGCTGCTGATCTATACCGTCCTGGCGCGATGGGGGAATTTCCTCTTTCCCAGGGACAGGAAAAAGCAGGGGCTGTTTCTCTTTTTCTCGGCCTTGGTGATGCAGTTCAGTTCCTGGTCTATCTATAATGCCGGAAATTTTGCCATGATCCGTCTCTGGCAGGGGAAGGCCCTGCTGGCTGGTGGTCTCCTGCCGCTTCTGATCTGCCAGGGACTTGAAATCCTGATGGCCGGACAAGAGGAAAAGTCTGACTGGTTTTTTTTCTTCCTGAATTGCCTGAGCTGTTGCTTTGTGTCCTCGATGGGAATCCTGCTTGCGCCTCTGGCGACTGGGGGACTGATCCTGATGGCCCTACTGGGAAAAAGGAAACCGGCTGTGGCGCTGACTTTTCTGGCCTGCTGTCTGCCATGTATTTTGCTGGCCATCATAAGGCTGGCCGTATTATAGGAACATTTATGGCAGACGGATCAAAGCGCAGGCTGTTTATCTGTACAAAGATCCTCAGAGAAAGAGGGGAGGGAAGCTTTGGTGACAGGAGTGATCAAGGCATGTCTGACTGCCTGGAAAAGCTATTGGGGAAACGGGTTGTTTCTGCTGCTATTTGCAGGCTGCTGCCTGTTTCTGCTAGTGAAGGAAAACAGGGGAAAAAAGATCAGGCTGCTTTTGGGCTATTGCCTTGTGAGTATTCTGATCTTCTTTTTTCCACTGGGAGCAAAACTGATCCATAAGGTGATAGGGGAATCGGTTTACTGGCGTCTTCTATGGCTTTTGCCGGTAGTTCCCGTGACGGCTTATGCATTGGTAAAAATGACATTTCTGGCGGGGAAAAAATGGCTGCGGACAGGGCTTGTCCTTTTGTTTTCCGCCGCCATTGCGCTGACCGGGAAAAATGCTTTCTCTTCTGATCAGTATGCTTATTCCGATAATCTGCAGCAGGTTCCCGGCCAGGTTCAGATGATCTGCAATCTCATCAGAAGCAGGTGTGGGGAGAAGGATGTCCTGGTTGCCGCGAATGATTACCTGGCAGCCTATATCAGAATCTATGATCCTACGATCACGATGCCTTATGGAAGAGTGAGACATGGAACCAAGATCAAGGAAGCGGTCTGGGTTTACAAGATGCTGGAAGCCTGGCCGGAGACAGATTATAAGATCCTCGCAAGAAAAGCCTTGGCTCTGGGAGTGGACTATATTGTCACCAAGGAACCGACGCCAAAGGGGGTGGAGCGCTTGAATGCCAAGGGTTATGTGGAGACAGGCCAGGTGATGGAGTATCGGATCTATGAAAGACAGGAGAAAGGGCCTGACCTGTGAGGCGGATTATGATACGGGAAGGAGGATAAAATTGAAACGAACCAGTGAAAAAAAGGATGTCAAAACCAGTTTGCCCTTGCTGATGGTTACCCTGCTGCTTTGCTGCTCCAGTGTCCTGTGGCTGAAGGAATCGGCTTATACTCCCCTGGATGTTTCCTCTGAGCTGGCGATGCAGGCTCTTTCGGCAGAGCTTTTGGGAAATATGGATGCTCTTCTCCCGGATCCCCTGCCCATTGAAGAAAGGCAGGACACGGAAACAGCCGGGGATAATACCCCGGAAGAAGTCCAGACGATGGAGGTGGACGGACAGGTTCCCTATGCTTTGCGGGAAAGCAGTCCCTACACGGTTTCTGCTGAGGCACAGGAGGGGACATGGATTCCGGTAGGAACGAATTGGATGTTCCTCTCTGATGGGGTTGCCTATGTAGGCTGGCTCAATGATACAGACGGAAAACGGTACTATTTTGACCTGGACGGAATCATGCAGACCGGCTGGCTGGATGAGGGCGGCGCAAGGTACTACCTGGATGCGGATGGGATCATGCAGACAGGACAGGTCCAGATCGACGGAGAAAGCTTTACATTTGGCGCTGACGGTCGGCTCATTGTTGCGGATGCTTCCGTGCAGGAACCGGCTCAGACAGCAGGGACAGAAGGGGAAAGCTCCGGAGAAGAGCAGTCGCAGACCGGGGAGGAAAAGACGGCATCTACGAAAGCGGCGGCAGAAGAGCAGGAAATGGTTGCGTCGGCAGAGCCAGGAAGCAGGGGTTTCCTGGCTCTGACTTTTGACGACGGACCGGATGCCTTCACGCAGAGACTGGTGACATGCCTGCAGGAGAATGACAGCCGGGGAACCTTTTTCCTTGTGGGTCAGGAGATGGAAAATTTTCCGGAACTGGCCAGGATCATTCAGGAGGCAGGCTGTGAGCTGGGCAACCATTCCTATTCTCATGTGGACCTGACGGAGCTGACATCAGAAGAGCTTCAGGAGGAGCTGGGAAAAACAGATGAGCTGATCTATCAGATGACAGGGATTTATCCGGCATTGGTGCGGCCGCCCTATGGGACAATCAATGACGCGGTGCGGCAGACAGCGGGAAGACCCTTGATTCTGTGGTCTGTCGATACGGATGACTGGGAGACACAGGAGCCTGATCTGATCGCCAGGAGTTTGATCGGGCAGGCGCAGGATGGCCAGATCATCCTTCTTCATGATATCTTTTCGGAAACAGTAGATGCGGTAGAACTCGCAGTACCCGAACTCATCCGCAGAGGATATCTTCTGGTGACGGTTTCAGAGCTGGCGGAAAAAAAGGGAATTTCACTGGAGGCGGGGCAGGATTACAGTTACTTTGGAGAGGGAGAGCCGGGATAAGAAAAGTGTGGAAAGAATTGAAAAACTTTGCTTTACAAAAGCGCTGAGGCATGGTATTATACTAAATGGCTTGAGGTTATCCTGATATTTGATATGTGCGCCTGTAGCTCAGTGGATAGAGCAATGGACTCCGGTTCCATGTGCGGGGGTTCGATTCCCTTCAGGCGTGTTTTCCCGAAGCAGAATGTCTGCTTCGGGTCTTTTTGAAAATAGAGCTGAGTTCTTAGAGGAGTAATGAGATGGATGATTTCAGAGAGTGGTTGTCCGACTATTTGAGATATTTTATACTGGGCGGTGCCATTCTGATCGTCGTACTGGCAATCATTTTTGGCCTACGTGCCTGCCATGGCAGGAAAGATAAAAGTACATCCGGGACAAATGATACCGTTGTAAGCGATACATCATCGACACAGGTTTCATCCGACACGGGTGATTCAGGACAGGAAAATACATCTGCCACAGTGACGGCCGCTGCGGCCCAGAATCCTCTGGTTGCGGCAGACAATGCCATTGTATCTCTGATCCGCAACTATTATGAAGCCCTGTCCCAGAAGGATGTGGAGCGAATGCAGAACCTGGTGGATGATCTGCTTCCTTCGGATGAACCTCAGATCAAGAATTCCGCATTTGGCAATTATGTCGTCGGAGATATTTATACGAAAAACGGCCTGACAGAGGACGCAAAGGTGGTCTATGCTTCCTATACGTATAAGGTGGATGGCTATGATACGGTCGTTCCTGATGTCAGCTGGCTGTACCTGATTCAGGGTGAGGACGGTTCATGGAAGATCGACGGCGACGCACAGGAGGACTCGCGGATCAGTGCCTTTGTGGCAAAGCTCAGTCAGGATTCCGATGTGGCAGCCCTTCTGGATAAGAACAGGAATGCATATCAGACGGCCTTGTCAGGAGATGCCGCCCTGAGCGAGTATCTGAACAGCCTTGGAGAGACGGTTGATGAGGGATCCGCATCACAGACAGCCGATACAGGAACCATCATGATGGTTACCTCTGACTGCAATGTGCGTTCATCTCCTTCCACGCAGGACAGCAGCAATATCGTTGGCGGTCTTGCAGCGGGAGATTCTGTGAGAAAGACCGGTGATGCCGGAGAGTGGGTCCAGATCTCTTACGACGGGGAGACGGCCTACGTACACGGCAGCCTGCTTCAGGAGGCAGGTGTAGGCACTGCAACCATCATCGGTGACAATGAAGACGGGCAGAACGAGCCGGAAGAAAACGGAGCTGAGGAGGAAGCCGAAGAGGCATAAGCTCAGGCAAACGTGAGAAGATATGGAAAACAGTAAAGGGGCGGGGAGAAATCTCTGCCCTTTTTTATGGCAGGGGCTACCAGACGGAAGCTGTCGCTTTCGGCACCTTCCTCTTCCTGGATGGCAGGGGCACCGGAAGGAGATATGTCACCTGACAGTGACCGGCGTTTCCCGCGGACGGGTTCAGGCAGGAAAGGGCTATGCCCCCTGCGCAGCTGACAGAGAATCATGGAAGTAAGGATCAATAAATATTTGAGTGAAGTGGGGGTATGCTCCCGCAGGGAGGCTGACCGTCTGATTCAGGAAGGACGTGTCAGCGTGAACGGAAGCACAGCAGTGCCGGGAAGCCGGATCCTCCCAAGTGATGAGATACGGATCGACGGGAAAAGCATTCGGAAGGAAGAGCGAAAGGTTCTTCTTCTTTTTTATAAGCCCCGGGGACTGGTGTGCAGTACGAAAAAACAGTTTCACGAGACTACTGTGATAGAATACATCCGTTATCCTTTACGTCTGTTCCCGGTGGGAAGGCTGGACAAGGATTCGGAAGGCCTTCTTCTTCTGACCAATCAGGGAGATCTGGCAGACCGGATCCTACGGGCCAGAAACCGTCACGAGAAGGAATATCTGGTATGGGTGGATCATCCCATCGACAGCTTCTTTGTCCATAAAATGAGCACCGGCGTTCCTATTCTGGACACGGTGACCCGGCCTTGCCGGGTGGAGAAAAAGGACGATAATTGCTTTGCCATTACTCTTACCCAGGGACTGAACCGGCAGATCCGCAGGATGTGTGAAGCCTTGGGCTATCGGGTTGTCCGGCTGAAAAGAATCAGGATCATGAACCTGACACTGGGTAAGCTGAAAAAAGGGCAATACAGGGAAGTGTCAGAGGAGGAATGGGATCAGCTTAAGCGGATGCTGGAGGAGGCATGAGATGGAGGAAAAGGACAGGGCGCAGAAGCTTGAAGAGATGAAGGCTCTTTCGCAGCAGCTGAGGGAAGCATCCAGGGCATATTACGCCGAGGACAAGGAGATCATGTCCAACCTGGAATACGATGAGCTGTACGCCAGGCTGGAGGAGCTGGAAGAAGAAACGGGAATCAGGCTGTCCCATTCTCCTACCATGAGCGTAGGCTATGAGGCAGTGGACAGTCTTCCCAAGGAAGCGCATGTCAGTCCTATGCTCTCCCTGGACAAGACAAAGGACAGGGAGGCCCTGCGCAGCTTTATCGGTGACAGAAAGACTCTTTTATCCTGGAAATTGGATGGGCTGACCATTGTCCTGACCTATGAAGGAGGGGAGCTGGTCAAAGCGGTTACCAGAGGAAACGGTCTGGTGGGTGAGGTAGTCACCAATAATGCAAGAGTCTTTCGCAATCTTCCTCTGAAGATTTCCTATCCGGGGAGGCTGGTTCTGCGGGGCGAGGCTGTCATTACCTATTCGGAATTTGAGCGCATCAATGAAGGAATTGAGGATGTGGATGCAAAATACAAAAATCCTCGAAACCTTTGCAGCGGCTCTGTCAGGCAGTTGAATAACGCGGTAACAGCCGAGAGGAGTGTCCATTTTTATGCCTTTATGCTGGTTGAGGCTGGGGGCGTGGATTTCCATGATTCTCATGAAGAGGAGCTCCTGTGGTTGAAAAGGCAGGGCTTTGATATCGTGGAATATCGCCTGGTAACCGCTGCCAATCTGGACGAGGCCATGGATTACTTTTCCGCCAGGATTATAGAAAATGATTTTCCTTCTGACGGTCTGGTGGCTCTCTATGATGGCATTGCCTATGGAAATTCGCTGGGAAGCACGGCGAAATTTCCCAGGAATTCCTTCGCCTTTAAATGGGCCGACGAGCTGGGGCAGACAAAGCTGAAAAATGTGGAATGGAGTCCCAGCAGGACCGGTCTGATCAACCCGATCGCGGTCTTTGAGCCGGTGCAGCTGGAGGGGACAACGGTCAGCAGGGCCAGTGTCCACAATGTCAGCATCCTCAGGGGGCTGAAGCTGGGCATCGGGGATGAGCTGCTGGTCTATAAGGCGAATATGATCATCCCTCAGATCGCCAAAAACCTTACCTGCAGTGATACCCTTCCCCTGCCCCGGACATGTCCTGCCTGTGGCGGCCAGGTCAGCCTGCGCAGGGAGAATGAGGCAGAGGTGCTCTATTGCTCCAATCCGGAATGCCCGGCTAAGCGGATCAAGGCATTTGCCCTGTTTGCAGGGAGGGATGCCATGAATATTGACGGACTCTCGGAGGCTACACTGGAGAAATTCATCGCCAGAGGCTTTATCCACGAGTGGGGGGATATCTTTGAGATAGAGCGTCATAGGGACGAGATCACTGCTATGGAGGGCTTCGGGGAAAAATCCTTCGAGAACCTGTTAAAGAGCCTGGATACGGCGAAAAAGACGACCTTGTCCCGGGTGATTTACAGCCTTGGGATTGCGAATGTGGGCGCGGCGAACGCGAAGATGATCTGCCGTTATTTTGACGATGACATAGACCGCATTCGCCAGGCGACCCAGGAGGATTATATGGCCATCGATGGGGTCGGCGAGGTGATCGCTCAGAGTATGACGGCTTTTTTTGCTGATCCCGGGAAATGCCTGCAGCTGGACCATTTGCTTTCCCATCTGCAGATCGAGAGGGAGAGCCGTGACGGAGTCCTTTCTCTGGCGGGAAAGACCTTTGTGATCACCGGTAGTGTGGAGCATTTTGCCAACCGCTCGGAGCTGAAGAGTTATATCGAGGGACTGGGAGGAAAGGTGACGGGATCCGTTACGGGGAAGACGTCTTTTCTGATCAACAACGATACTTCCTCCGGCTCTGCAAAGAATAAAAAAGCAGCACAGCTGGGCGTGCCGGTGATTTCCGAGGAGGAATTTCTGGCTTTGGCTCAGGGTACAGAACATGAGTAAGAGTGATGAAGGAGGTTATATATGCCGATTAAAATACAAAGCGATTTGCCTGTGAGGGAGATTCTGGAGGAGGAAAACATTTTCGTCATGGATGAGAACAGGGCCTTGCATCAGGATATCAGGCCGATTGAGATCCTCATCCTCAATCTGATGCCCTTGAAGGAGGATACGGAGCTGCAGCTGCTTCGGTCCTTGTCCAACACGCCCCTGCAGGTGAACGTCAGCTTTATGACAGTGGAAAGTCATGAGGCTACCCATACGTCGAAGAGCCATCTCAACAATTTTTATGAGACCTTTTCCGCACTGAAGGATAAACGGTACGACGGGATGATCATCACAGGAGCCCCTGTGGAACACCTGGAATTTGAAGAGGTGGATTACTGGGAGGAGCTGGTAAGGATCATGGACTGGACCCAATCCCATGTGACCTCAACGATCTTCCTTTGCTGGTCAGCCCAGGCGAGCCTCTATCATTTTTATGGCCTGAAAAAACGCAGGCTGGACCACAAGATGTTCGGCTTGTTCCCACACCGGGTGAGGAACAGAAAGATACCTTTGGTCAGAGGCTTTGACGATGAGTTTCTGGCTCCGCATTCCCGGCACACCGAGGTTAGTGCCGAGGATATCCATAACTGCAGGGAACTGACGGTGCTGGCGGAGTCGGATGAGGCCGGCGTTTTTCTCGTCATGGCTCAGAATGGCCGCCGGATCTTTGTGATGGGGCATCCGGAATACGACCGCATTACCCTGGATGGAGAATACCGGCGGGATAAGGGCAAGGGGCTGGATATTGCTCTGCCGAAAGGCTATTATCCGGACGATGACCCGCAAAAGAAGCCGCTCTTGTTGTGGCGGGCCCACGCCAACAATCTTTATACGAACTGGCTGAATTATTATGTCTATCAGTCAACACCCTACGACCTGTATGGCGTACCGGATTTCTCTGCTCTTTGAGGGAGATGTGGGGGATCTGTAACGGCTCAGTCCCTGGCTCCTTAAGCGTCAAGGAATGATTCGGAGACTGTCAATGATAAAAGGGGAAAAACAGCCCGGGAAACTGCGAAAAACAGTTTCCCGGGCTGTTTTTTACTCTATAGGAAATTCAGATTTTTCAGGAGAATGATATTTTACTAACCATAGATAGGTACAACTAATTATTCAGCGCAATACATACGTGCTGGAAAGAGGGTTTAAAAAAATAAAAACCATGAAATAGATTCCTGCGGCACCATTGAGGCGCTGGAAAAGGCGGGGCTGGCCCCGATCCTTCCCTGAAGGCGTGGACTTTATGCCTGAAAGACGGTAATGTACACACTACCAAAAGGCAAACGACTATACCAGGGAGGATAAAAGCATGTACAGCAAGGAAGAGATGAAGGTTCTGAACAAGATTGCAAAGGACTGGCACGGCTGCAAATTCAATGACCTCGACTTTGAGGAGCAGGATACCATCTACTGCTACGCTGAAGACAACTGACTGCTGTAAAGGAGGGCATTTTCATGACGAACATCAACCTGACCACAGAGAGGCACATTCGGAGCCTCAGCAAAAACAGCGCCTGTATCAAGGCGCTGGACGGCACAAAGGAGCCGGTCAAGCTTGTCATCAATCAGGAGCAGGCCCAGCTGGTCCGCCGGATATATGGTATGTTCCTGAAAGGGCACAGCCCCTATCAGATAGCAAAAACCCTGACTGATGAGGGGGTTCCCACGCCTGCGGGGAAGAAAAAGTGGTCATACACCACAATAAGGCGGGTCCTCTCGAACGAGACGTACATGGGCGATAAACTGCTTCAGAAAACATACTCCATTGACTTTCTATCGAAGGACCGCCTGAAAAACCACGGTGAAGTGCCCCAGTACTATGTCGAAGGCGATCATGAGTATCCTACAAAGTAAGTATTATGCACACCCTGGTTTTACTGTATTGCTGGAAACGTTGGTCTGAACATCAGAAAATCTCCCAGTAACCAGTTTTGTTGGATCCAATCCTTTGAATTCTTCCCTCTCTGGAAAGTT
>JAFWGA010000032.1 GCA_017515325.1 Blautia sp. | reverse complement strand
CAAGTTAGAGTGAAATAATCCAAAACCAGAAAGAATGGAGTGCATAGCCTTGTCTGTACAAGAATAATCTTTAGATTACTGGCCTGATCATATCTCATCTGGCAGGATAATGCTATACGCCTCCATATTAATCGCTTACTTTTGTATTCTTCAAACATATCGTGAGACTCCACGTTTTTTCTGCTGTATAAAGCACTGCTGCTTCAATTTGCGACAAAGTGTAAAGCTTTAAAGAGAAGATCTGGCCTTTATCGCCAGATCCCCTCAATAACATACTTGTACCTTTTATTACACAAAGTAATCTGCTTAAATACTTAAGCAACCCGTCTCTTCTTCATCAGGAGCAAACCGGCTCCCATTGTCATGATGACACCCATTGTGTAGAAAATGGTTGCTCCAGTTCCACCTGTTGATGGGAGGGCGGCGCCTGGAGTATTTCCCACGGTGAAGACTGCATCAGACGCAGGAATTGCATTACTGGCTGAAGTAGCCGGTGTGTAGCTTACTATAGCTGTGTTTGTTCCTTGTGTACTTGTAATAATACCTTCTGCCACGGTAAATGTCACTGGTGCCGCATCTGTGATGACATAGCCAGTTGGGGAAACTATCTCCTTAATTTGATATGTACCATCCCTGAGGCTGGTCAATGTTTTATTTCCATCCACACTGAATTGTCCATTGCTATCTGTTCCATATTTATTTTGAACTAATCCCCAATTGATCCGGCCTCCAGTTTCACTTGTTTTTTCATACAATTCAAAAATTGCACCGCTTAATGGTTCCGTTGTGTTTGCTTTTACCTTCTCGATCTTGATGTTGATCTGGTACAATTCATTTGTGAAGTATGCCTGGGCTGTCGCCTGCGCTGCCTCCGTATCTCCAGGTGTAACATGGACAGTGACAGAACGGTTTGCAAGATCAACAGGACTTGGTGTCTCATCATAAGTGCCATCTTGCTTAACATCGCCTCTTGTGAGGGATGAAAGAACCAAATCACCAGGATCAATCTCTGTAATCACATAGTCACCTTCAGGCAGGTCTGTTACCACCACAGTTTCTGTATTTCCTGATTCTGTTGTGGTAGTCCATGCTTCTGTAGTATTCTCGTCTGCCATTTTATATGATGCCGCAACACCATCTGTCACCGTAATCTGGACATATTTCAAGATGGTAGTTGTATCTGCATCTGCTATACTGAAGGTATAGGTTCCATCAACAGTTGAGTAATCATTAGCAGATGGTGTATCTCCATTTACAGCAATTGCCTTGGTCAGTTTAAGGGAACCATTCTTTATTTTCTCATTATCGAGATAAATATTGTAATATCCATGCTTATCTGAGTTTCTTCTTGTCAGATTATTACCACCTGTCAGATCATACGACACTCCATCGGACGAGATCACTATTTTAATCGGGTTCTCTAGTTTCTTATAACCTTCAGGTGCCGTTTCCTCTACGATGAAATAAATACCCTTATTGAGGTAACCTGTGTAGAAACGTCCCAGGCTATCTGCACACAATTTCTTTCCTTCAGGTGTCCCCATTTCATCCAGGATTATCATTTCGGAGTCAGAATCGAGTTCAAGAGGTTCTCCATCTGTCTGTGTTTCATCCTCTTTATGAGCCAGATACTTAGCATACTCTTCGGCAGTATAAAGATAGAACTCACCGCCTTCGATGTTTGTTCCTTCCTCTCCGTCCCTCTTTCTAAGTTTCACTCTTACTTCATTATTACTTATAACTACATCCTGAGGTGTTTCAGATACAGTTGCCTCTGTGCCGGAGTTAGAAATCATATACATGATTCCACCGATCAAGCTCTCGCCTTCTTTAATCGGATTATCATCTTTATCCAGCTCGAACACATAGTATTTTCCATATGGAAGTCCGGTAAATGTGGTGCTTCCTACATATTTGCCCTCATCAGCCCCTGTACCTTCTGAAATTGTTATTGTTCTGGCATCACCAACCTGAGTAGTAGCATCAGAATCAGAATACACAGCTACTTTGAACTCACGCCCAACCGGTGTATCCTCTTCTCCATTCAGCTCAAGATTTTCAAATGGCTTGGATCCTCGCAGCAATTCCTTGGTAACTGTCAAGTCACCATGGGGAACATAGTTATTTATGATAGTTCCCTTACGAATACCATTCTTTGTTACAAGAAGTCCCTGTACAAATAATGTGCTGCTATCCGTATCCAGATCATAATGTGCCAGAGATTCCTCTGTTATCTCATTAGTCTTCCCTTCGGTCACATCCGGCATACGGGAATCTTCTGCAAGCTCTGTAACCAAATACCTGCCAATCGGAACATTTGAAACGGTGTACGGTGTACCAGGTGTAATATAATGGACAACCGCTGTCCCAGTGAGGCTTCCATCCGTGTCTACATATTGTTTCGGATCATCTGAGACATATTTTCCAGAATCAGAGTCTAAATTCTGATGCTCGATTGTAACTGGGAACCCATACTTCGTTAAATCTGTCCCTTCCGGCAAGCCAGTAACCTGCTTAGTCAGTTCAAGATTACCTTTATCCGGAATGTAATTATTGATCAAATTAGCTACCCCGGGATCAGTCTCGCCAGGTGTTACTTCAACCGTTGTAACTGAATCGCCGTTTACTCTGGTATCAAAGGTGTAATCTTTGATATCCATTTCCTCTTCTGTATTCTCTTTTGCAGTGTAGCTATATGATCCGATTGGAAGACCATCAATCTGCACTGGACTTGTTTCGCTAATCAGGAAGGTATCCTTCCATTGGCTATCAAATTCAACAGGATTTGTTCCTCCTGCCTCAAGAGTTGCCTTTTTCACCTTTTTGACAAGTACTTCCTCTATCGCGTCGTACTCATATGAGACCATTCCAATGTAGTTATAATGTTTGATACCCTCGACAGTATTTCCTTCTTCCGCTACGACTGCTGTTCCCATGCTGTCCATCAGGCTGACACTATATGTTTTCTCGTCAGCCATTGTTGTACCGGTTCCATCCACTGGAATCATACTATGAGTTCCAGAAAGACCTGTTAAGGTTTTGGTAAGTTTTACAGAGCCTGTTTTAGACGAAACTACAGTATTCGTGGCTGTAAAGACGTTTCCATCATTCGTAATGTCTACTGTGTATATAGCTTCACCAGTTGAACTATCCACGAATTGATTCGTATCTTCATCCAGCTCATATTCTGTCGTCCCATCACTGCCTGTGACTTTTGTCTCCATGACAAAGTATTTGTACTTTGTAGTCGGCTCATCGGGATCATCTACTGTCGGAAGCTCTTTCCATTCATTATAGAAGTTATTACTTGTCTTACCTGATGTCGCCAGGGATTTATATGTTTCGTTTTCCACAACTATTACAGGAGACCCATATGTTTTTACGTTTCCAAAATCATCTTCCTGATACAGCTGATAAGTGATCGCTACCGGGCGCTTACGCTCTGCGTTATCTTCATCCTCCCATTTTTTAATAACAGAGACTGTTGAATCATCCTTGAGATGGTTGGTGATGTAAATAGCATACGTATCTTCATCATATGTAGCGACATAGTTTTCGTTTGTGTCAACTTCTTCTACTGTATAGACATAGTCCTTACCAGTAACCGAATTGATTGCCGGCAAGCCATCCCATGTATAGCTGTACTGAGCATTGCTCGCAGAAATCGTGGTATCAACCAGTGGAACCTTTGAGCCATAAGCTACTCCATCCTGGTAAAGCTGTACATAGACATCTTCTGCATCTGGGCGGAGTTTTTTCTCATTCTGATTGTCATCCCACAATTTGATTACCTTTTTACTTACAAAATTATGGTTCTGAACCGGCCAACGGTATCCTGTTGTTTGCTGATTGATGGTGATGGAATTAGCCGCTTCCAACGCTTTATCATATGCATTGGAAATACTAAAACTGGAATCATTCTTTTTAGACTCTACTAAATCCCACTGTGCTTTGTTGATATCTGGATCATCATTATAAGGCTGCGCTCCGTAATAAACGATAAAGTAATGTGGCTTTGCATTATCACCAATTGTGTACCCTGGATTTAGAGTTGTATCTAATCCGGTTTCAACCCAAGCATACAAAACCACATGTGCAGTGGTATTCTCATCCCAGCCATTATTAGATGTCCCAGTTCCTGTTGGTACAGCAAAGGTCAATCCATCAAACTTAACCTCACTGGAGGAATTTTGGATTTGATCTCCTCCATCAGCAGGTATAGTCAATCCACCAGTTGTTCCTGTTGCTAAAAGATTACCATCAATCTTCCATTCAGATTCCTGCGGAATTAACAAGGTTGTTTCAGCCTGAGGATCTCCCTCGGTGTATTCTTTTACTTTATAAAGCTTGAACGTTGCTCCATTAATCTCAGCTTTAATGTTATCCTGGTCAAATTTATCAATTACCATCTCATTTAAGCCAAGAGCAGCAAAATGTCCCTCACCTCCATAATTAATATGCTTCTCATTTGTAGAATCTGTGAACTTACCAACACCTGTTAATTCTACATTGTTAATATAATTATATGCTTGATCAAAAGTAATATCGCCATTCTCATCAGTAGGCGTTACATCATGCATAGCAACATTAAACACTACCTTGAAAGATGTGTCATCTGCGAGTTTCAGGATTAGTTTACGGGTGTCTCCATTATAGGAAGCAGAATATGCAACTCCTGCCTTAATTGATGCTGTATCTGTTGGCGATACTGCATTAATCTCATTCCACTCTCCAGTTAAATCGTCCTGCTTATATACTAACAATGTATCCCGGAGAAGTTCAACATCAGTCGCTATAGTATCTGTCAGCGTAAGTGGTTCACCATTATTCAGATCCCGATGTGTATGAGGCTCTGTATTGCCTTCAGCGTTAACCAGAATCTCGTAAGCTATCTCTCCACTGTTGGCTTCTTCTCCTGTAAGGTCGGTTTTCTTCAGTGCTTCATCATACTGGTAAACAACTGTAGTAGTAGCTGTTCCGCTGCGGGTTTCAGTAGATGCCGTAGCGATATTTTCATAATATTGAAGTGCGCCTGTCTTAAGGGTATTTAGTCTGTTTTGCTCCTCTTCAGTCAAGCGTACCTTATATTTTACTACTAATTGCTGAGAAGTATTCCAACCAGTAGTTGTTAATGGTCCAAGAGTTATTTTGTAGCGGCCAGTCGCTTCATCAACCGGAAGAATTCTTTTCCCCGTAACAGGATCTATTGTATATTCCGGTTGCTGAAGCGTTACGCTAGTATTGTTACCTATTTTTTGTTTAGTACTAGCATCATATACAGGGCCAGTTAATTGCACATCCAGTTCAGTATCATAATAGTTAATTCCACTGCTTGCTGACGCGCCTGCAGAACTTGGGTAATTGTAATCTACAAACTCAAAGCCTTTTGGCAGATAGTCCGTAAATGTTATATCTCCGTTGATATCTTTCTGTCCTGAATTGATTATTACAGTATACTCGTAAACGTTATCCCCTAAATCTTTCAGTTTTGGATATTCAACTCCATCTGCTTCAATTGTTCCTTCTGTACCTGATACTGATTTATTGATAGTCAATTCTGAATTATTATTTGTAGTGCTATCACTGGATCTATCAACATCTCCATCTGATGTAAACAAAACAACAGTGTTATCAACTTTATATACATCACTGCTCAACAAAGTATATGAAGCCCCACCATCCCTAAGGGTATTTCTAAGAGTAATAATAACGGGTTCAATAATGTCTGTTTTAAATGTAATTCCACTTCCATATTGAAGTCCATTATTATCATAGTCAGTTCCAGAAATCAATTCTACACCGCTAGCAGTTCGTACGGACACTAAAGCAGTACTATCCCAATTAGCAGCAATTTCTGATTTATTAGTTCCATCAGGATTTAAAATATGAATGGTGCATCCAGCTCCATCATTTGCATTTTCAGTAATGCGATAATTCTTAAGACTCTTCCCTTTTGGTGGAGTAACAGTAATATTCCATGTAAAATACAAACGTTTTCCGCCTGTTTCACTGGAATCATCAACTAAAAGAGTTTCTCCATATTTCTTTTGTACGAGAGCAATTGCATCCGTACTATTCTGATCATCATCCTCATCGAGTAGTTTATCTGTATCACTTCTGATAGATGCATCATTGTAATAATACAGAGTATCTCCCTCTGGATTATAATTTGGAATCGTTGTCCTGATACCGGTGATTCTCAGAGTTTCTGCGCTCTTATCCTTCAGGAAGACGATGCTATTTCCTTCAATTGCATAATCCTCGCCAAGTTTGTATACATTCTGTCCATTATTATCCGGGCAAAGGATGATAATCTTACTAAGGTCAAGGTTCATTGACGTTCCAGCAGCCACCTCTGAAACCGTCCAGGTACCGTCTGTCCCTGTCGGTGCATTTGCACTATAAACAAACGCCTCCTCAGTAATCTTATACCCCTTCGGGAATGACCTGGTTTTCGGAGCAATTACAGTTACTTTCCACGTAGCAGTACCCGTCTCTTTATCCCACTTGGTGAAATCTTTCGTCAATTCATGATCAGATTCATAGTCCACGTCATATGTCGTGGTAATGGTCTTATCCTCCGGGTTTGTGACAGTATTTGTCTCCGTCTGAACACCATAGATGCTCTTTCCATTCTCATTAAGGGTGTTTACTTGTTCCTGAGTACTATTCGTTACATAGTACTCAAAGGTCACAGGTTCATAAGTATTAGCAGGAATTTTAAACCAGAAGCCACTTACTTTATTTCCATCAGTACTATACCCGAAAAGATTGTTATATTCTTCGGATTCTTCAGTATAGGTTTTCGATGTCCCATTCCCATAAGTTACTTCAAGACCGCTGGCTGTATCAAAGGTCTGAATATCAAGATTCGACAGAGTGTCATTAATCTGGTATTCCTTATCAAAAATATCTTCAGTTGTCCCTACAACAATCGTATATTTAACTTTTGATCCCTGGCCTGCAGTACCGAGACTCTTCCCGTCTACAGAATCTCCAGCAGAAACACCATCAATTCCTTCCGTGGAAGATGCAAGTGTTGCGGATTTTTCCATGTGCTTACGTGTTTTAATAGTGACATCCGCGTCATCTGTTTCTGTATCGTGATTATTTACAGTTGCATATACACTGTTTTCCAAAAGTGTTTCAAGCCTGGAATAACTGCTTGTTTCCAGACCGCTCTGAAGAGCAGCCGTGAAGGTAAGATTAAATTTATAGTTCTTCGGAATCGTAATTGTTTCAGTTGCTCCTGTAGGTTTCTTACTATTCAGGTACGAAATTACGTCCCAATCAAATCCAAGACTATCGGAACTAGATTTTGTCAACTTTATATCATTCAGGTTTTCGACAACTGTCGTATACTCCTCATTTCCGAGAAGATCTCCCCATGTAACCGGATCTCCATTTGCATCTGTAATTGTCAGAACGGCGGAGCCGTCAAAATTACTGTTTGCAGACGGAATATTCGTCTCATCATGAATAACAAAGCTGGTAAGTCGACGAGGTTCTGTTATATCGATACTGTAGGTGATATAGAAGGTCCCATTGTCATTGTTTTCTGTCGAGTAATTATCTACATACCAAGTATCATTGCCTGCCTTATCTATGCTGGTACGCTCGACATCCGATTCGTGTTCATATTCTACATCGGTAACATCCTTCGTCGGGTTTTTCCATTCCGGACTCTTTGGAGTATCCGGAACCTCATGTTCATCATCATGATCCGGAAGATCACCCTTCGTATACCAATGGCCTTTATTTCTTATGACGGTACTCCCATCAAAGTCGCCATTCACGGCAAGTGCTGAGAAGTCCAGGTCATACTCTATTGTATAGGTTACATTTGGCTCGAAATCATCCCCATTCGGTAATTTTCCATTTGTAACAAGATCAAAAGTAAATCCAGTGGCTGTTGTCTCTGTCAGATCTGATGCAGAAGCATAGGTCTTAATCACCTTACCATTACTATCTTTTACAGTGATTGGGAACAGTAATACAACAGAACTATTGCCCCAATCATCTACATATTGAATACTATCGGCGGCTTCCTCCTGCATAATTGTTGCTACATAATGGATTTTTGTCTCTCCATCAGCAATAAAGGTTCCGCCATAAAGACGATTTCCTTCATAATAAGAAGTCTTAGTACCGTCATCATACTCTTTGGTCTTAAGAGTGGTATCTGCTTCTCCACCGTCCAAATCGTCAATCGGTCCTGAAATGCCGTCGAAATCCCAAGTAGCTTCATTATGATAAGTACCAGACTCAATCACGCTCGGACCTGTCGCTTCGGTATTATACGAAACTTTAAATGTCGTATTTGCCGGGAATTTTGTCACACCGAACAATGTAATCATATCGATGTCAAATTTAGCATCCTCAGCTGAATTCTTCCAACTGAAAGCGGAATCATCTGCGCTGGTAATCGTTTTGGTTATACCATTGGCTGTTACAGTGATAGGGAATTTCAAAGTATGTGCCTTATGTCCTTCTGACGCTGAAAAATCATCATGAAGAACAGCTTCAGTCAGCTCTCCAGGCTCTGTGATGGTAAGGTTCCAGGTGAACTCATACTTATCATCCTCGCCAATTGTTACCTCCGTATTAGCATTAGGATTATTGACCGTTTTCGAACCCGGCTTATACTCCGGTTTTTCTAATTTTTCCCGAGTGGTGTGAGTATCAGTATATTCTCCCTTGATACTGTCAAAATTCCAGACAGATGTATTGGTAATGTCATCTCCTATTGCAGTAGTCGTAGCCGAATAGGTAATCGTTACCGAAGTACCTTTTTCAAGCTTTTCAACTCCCAGTGCCTGAAGAAGATTAAGTGTAAATTTTCCATCCGTTGAATGATCAAGACCCACACTTACAGCATTATCATTAACCTCGAAAGTGCTCCAGTCAATCGTCTGGTTGGTTGTATAGGTATCGGTAAGTACAGCAGTTGTCAGATCAAGATCCTGCGCAGGTACTGTAATTGTATAGTTTATTGTGTACGGTCCATCACCGGTAATATTGAACGTGGTTCCGTCAGAACTGGTGTATACCCTGCTGACATTTCCAGATAAAGTATCCGTCTTAGAAGTTTCCTTATACTCAGGGATCGCGTAGTTAACAACATCCTCCCCACCATCTACCGGAACATCTTCATTGCTGTCAGACAACGTCCAGTCCGCCTCATTCTTCAGCTGTTTACTTCCGCCACTTGAGAGGTCAGCAGCAATTTGGGTTGTATTCGCTGTAGTATCATACTGAAGAATATACGTAACACCAGCCTCTAAATATCCAGGCGCAATATTCTTATCCTGCAGATACTGATTCAGGTTAAATGTGAATTGGCCAGATGTTGAAGTATTGATGTAGTTTGCCAATCCATCCGTATACTCTGTTCCATTCACAAGCAGCTTAAAGGAACTCGGATCCAGAGTCATATATCCAGCCGGATATGTATCAGTAAGTATAGCCTTGGTATTAGCTTTTTTCGGCTCCACAATCTTAATCTGCCATGTCGTCCGCTGCTCATCCGTAGCGTTCGCCATAGAAATCCATTTTGCCGTTATGTTTGACTTGGTTCCAGGCTGGAAGTCCTCAGCAGTAAGCTCAATCGTCGTAGGATTGGAAGGATATTCCTTATCCATATGAAGGCTTGAGTTATTCGTGATCGACTGATCAAAGCCAGCCGCAGTTACAGAAGTTTCATAATTAATGGAATAATCCACACCTGGGACAAAATCACTACCTGTTGCTGCTTTAATTGCAGCCTTCAGATCTGAGATTGTAAAAGAGCCACTGCTGGAAACAATATAGCTGGAAGGTATAGAATATTTCTGTCCATTCCAGATAACTGTAAAGCTGTCAGTCAATAACGCCTGATTCGTACTAAATGAATCAGTCAACCTAGAGTTCTTCGGAGCTGCACCTTCATTAAGACTGATTGAATAAGAAATATGGTAGGTTCCATCGGCATTAAGATAATCCTGCTTAGCAAGAACCGCCCCATCCTTCTTCTCCCCATTCGGGTTGACAATCGTTCCTCCAGATGCATAAGAAGATTCACTCTTGATAAGTTTAGTCGGCGGATTATAATCTCTTTCCTCAATCGTAACCGTGGTATCTCCGCCTGGTACATTAGTATCACCAATATCCCAATTTGCAGCATTTGTGATTTGGACGTTTTCGTTATTCTCCTTCGATGCATCGATAGTTTCCTTCTTGACACGTACTGTATACGTTACAATAACAGCCTCATTTGCAGGAAGTTTTGTAATTCCAAGAGCATTCAACACATCAAAGCTAAATTGCTGGCCGCTATCGTAACTGCCAGTCGCAGACACAGAAGGCACAGAAATTCCATTAACCTTCACACTGCCTGATACAAGCTCCTGATTTTTGCTTAAAATATCGTTAAATGTCAGGCTGCTAAGAGTATATCTCTCAGAAAGATTGGCAGTATAGTCCACAAAATAATAACCATCATCCATCTCGTCCGGATATACAACCGCGCTCGTGGGATCTGCGCTCTTTGTACCTGGCTGATATTCCACCGGCTTATACTTAATCGTAAATGAGCCGCCTCCTGGGAATTTAAAGGTTGTGGAATCTTCAGAACCAGTGCCATCTTCATCAAGTTTCATATTAAGAGTAAACGCTCCATTCGCCTGAGGACGGCGTGGGTCAATTTCTGTATCTTTAATATGAATATATACCTTATTATTGACGACCTCATAAGTTCCTACAACTTTCGACCCATTACGGATCGTATTTGTCATATTTGGGAATTCCGCAATCTCCGGATACTGTGCTACCATTTCACTCAGGTCATAGACCCAGTTGTAGGTTCCACCAGGTGCTGTTCCAGTATGATAGGTGGAGCTGGTCGCTTCACGGATATTTTGTCCCATCATACTGTAGTTGAAGGTAAGATTCAGTGTCTTGTCACGGGCCTGCTGATTGTTAAGATTTGTGCCATTAACCGTTACACGCACAGAATTGGTGAAATCTGTCAAATAACCATAGGTAACGCCATCATAAACTTCAGCAGCATCAGTCACCTTGATAACATATATTCTGCCATCATTCAACTCAACATAGAGAGCCTCTTCTGTTGAGAAAGCACCTGTACTTTCAAGATACCAGACGTCCCCACTCTTATATACATTGAGTTTAGAAGGTCTCGTAAAGTAACAATTTGAAATTTCCGCATCTGTAACATCGACATAAAGCATATTCAGAATGTCTACTAATGCGAAAGTACTCCCTCCATAAATGGAAAAGCTATATCCATTATAAGCAAAATCTACTGTGTACTTAAGAACAAACTCGGAGAAATTACCTGTCGTAAAGCTGATCGCAGATACTGACTCCAGCCCATCCTCAAGGTCTGTTCCTGTTTTTTGTAATTCGAGTTCTTCGGTAATCTCTTCTCCGTTTTCATTGCTGTGGATGTGGAACAATCTAAAGTCACGCCCAACCACTTCCTCCGGAAGAGTTACGTTAACCTGGAAGCCTTCCGTGTAATCTGCTGTTTCTATCCCGTCTAAGCTGATATCAAAAACCTTATATTCTGTAAATTCCTGTAATTCCCAATGTTCATCTACTTTTACAAGCGGCTCTGTTTCATATACATTTTCAGCCTTCGCAGCTGCTCCTTCTGGTAAATAACTTCCGTCTGCGGCAGAAATGGACACACTGGTCCCATCCTCAGCGACAGCAGCAGCTTCTTCCTGTGCAGTCACAAGCACGTCAATGGAATCACTTGTCCCATCTTTATACGAAACCACCAACTTCAGTCCCAGGCTAGCCAGATCCACATTCGTATCAATCCCAGATACATCCGTGCTGATGGTCCAATCCTTCTCTCCATTTTCATCTACGGTATCCTGTACACCCAGGATTCCGATACCATTGATGGTGTCCTCTACTTCCGTCCGAACATTCTGTACATTAGAGATCTGTTTCTCGCTATTGTCTGAGAATACATTATTCAAAATAGTAGAAAGATATACATCTTCGCCCCCAGGCACCTCATATCTGCCGCCATCCTCAGTCACGAAATCAAACGTATAAATAATTCCATAAACCGAGAAAGAATCCGTACTGAACTCGATCCCTGTACTCACCGAAGCTTCATCGTCCACCAGCTCACCGGAGACAAAGAGATCCTCCTCTGCTGCGGTCGCGCCAACCTTCGCCAGGCCTGCATCAGATGCCGCAAAATCCTGCCGGTCTTCGTCTTCAGCCGAATCTGCTTTCTCTGCTTCTCCCGCGGCAGGCTGATCCTCTTCGGCGCCTTCTCCTGCCACATCAACTACGGCAAGGACCTTGACCTCTTCCTCTTCGAAATGAACCACATTGGCTTCAGCCTTTTCTGCTCCGGAAATACTCACAGGCTCATCGTAAACAATTTCAACCTGAACAGCTCCGGTCGGTTCGATTTCCTCCTCTTCTCCGTTTTCATTCACAACAACAATACGTATATCGAAGAAACGCGCATATTCCTGAGGAAGCTCAACTTCCTCCGCCAGCCCCAAAGCAGCCTTTGCCTGGGCAAGGTATGTCCTGTATGCTTCCGTATCCTGGGCAATCTCCTGCGCGTCTACAGCGGCTTCAGCCGGAATCCCTGCTTCACTGCCATAGCTGACTCGGACAGTATAATCCGTTCCACGGTATTCCATCACAAAGACAGCCGATTTTTCCTCAGCCGAAGAACCTGTCACTTCTGTTCCGGCTTCTGTCGTCTCTTCTGTTGTTGGCTCCGTAACCGTTTCAGAACCAGGTTCAGCGAAAAACTCTGTAATCGTTTCGGTTATTTTTTCCGGTATAAACTCTGTAACAGTTTCCGTATTTGCTTCTGCTGTAAGCTCCGTAACCGTTTCCGTATTTGCTTCTGCTGTAAGCTCCGTAACCGTTTCCGTATTTGCTTCTGCTATAAATTCCGTAACCGTTTCCGTATTTGCTTCTGCTATGAATTCCGTAACCGTTTCCGTATCTGCTTCCGCTGTAAGCTCTGTAATTGTTTCTGTATTTGCTTCCGCTGTAAGCTCCGTAACCGTTTCCGTATCTGCTTCTGCTATACTCTCCCTTATCGCTTCTGCATCCGCTTCTTCCAAAAGCTCCTCTGCAGCCTTTTCAGCTTCTTCTGAAAGCTCAGCAACCGTTTTTTCTGCACTTTCTTCTTCTGCAGATTCCGTTGTGGCTTCTGCACTTTCTTCTTCTATGTCGGATGCTTCTGTCATCTGTTCTGCAGATGCCTCCATCATCACTTCTGCTGCAGACACTGCGGCTTCTTCTGTCGTGATTTCATTTCTGTCTTCTGATACCGCCTCTGGGCTCTCTTCTCTCACATTTTCATTTTCTGGCTCTTCGACGATGCCAGCCGCTTCTTCGAGCACAGTCTCTTCTTCATGCTGAGGCTCTACCGCTGCTTCTGTGACAGCTTCCGCATCTGCTTCCTCGGTTATTCCTTCTATCTCAGTCTCACCAACAGCCGTCTCTGTCGTTATCTCAGCTGTTTCTTCATAGTCTGTATCTTCATCTGTATCTTTGATAGGATCAACAGAAGCTTCTTCTTGTGCGTTCCGGTCTTCCTCAGAAGCATCTGTCAGAACATCAACGGTCATAAGAGCTGTGAGCTCCAGACTACCATTATCACTCGTAATTACCTCGATAGGCTCTTCCTGGATCAGGGTCGGTACCAGGTAACCATCTTCCTCACTCTTAGGAAGGTCAGTGGCATCACTATTCAAATGCGAAGCTTCATCCCCCAGGATATAAATCGCATCTGACTCATCAGGGGCTATGGTCTGTTCAGCATCCTGCCCCGAGATCTCGGGTTCAATCACAAAAGTCACACTCTGAGGCAGCAGCACATCATTTGAGGAAGATAAGCCGGAATCCTGACCGAAGCTTTCGTTCTCATTTGCGTCAGAGGAGAAAATCTTCTCACTTTCGGGTGAAACGCCTTCATCCAGGACAGAAATGCCATCATCCAATACAGGCACCGTCTCCTCCTTGAGAAGGTCTGCGTCTGACCCATCCTGGTTCTCATTCAGCAGCAGCTCTGGCGTATTTTGCTCCGGTTGCAGAATTTCAACGTCATTTCCGGTCAGAAGATCAATCACATTCTGATGATAGCAGTCATCCGTATGGGTATGCTCCGGTATGGGGCAGACCAGAGTCCTGCCGCTCTCCTGCAGTCTGAAGCAGGCATCCGTATGCTGGTGCTCCACCACCTCCGGCTTCTGGCATATCAGATTTCCAAAGAAATCATAGCACTCTGCCGTATGAGTATGAAGAAGCAGCTCGGTCTCCCCGCAAAGAACCGCTGCTGTTTCTGAATTGTTCTGCAGAAGAGCCGGCTCCCCATTCGGTTTATCCAACTGTGCTCCGGATATATCAGCTGTCATCCCGGTATCCGTCTCTACTGTCCCCTGCACAAAAAGATCCTGTTCAACGGCGCCTGCTGTACTTACCGTCTGCGCCTGGCCGGTTCCGGCGGTAAAAACATCCTGTCCCAGATCTGCCTGCTCTTCTGCCGGATTTCCTGCCGTAAAAATGTCCTGGCTGCTGCCCACAGCATTTGTGTCGGTCTTGACAACAGCAGTATGATCCGTGCTCTTCCCGTCAAAACCATCTGCTGCCGTAAAAACATCTTCCTCCGAGTTATACTCATCTAACCGAGGGATGGAAACCCCAGGCTCTTTCTCGGCTTCTCCTGGTGTCCCCCCACCTATAAAGACGTCAGCGGTATCCCGCGAAGCGCCATAGCACTCGGCTGTATGCTGATGAGCGTTCACCTCCGGCAGAGTGCATATCAGATTACCGCCCTCATCATAGCAATTCTCATCATGATGGTGGACGACAATGGTTCCTCCCTGCGCCAAAGCCTCATAGGGGCATTCCAGCACACGACTGTAGTTGACCTGATAGCAGCTATCGTCATGGATATGCTCTTCCAGGCCGCAGACCGGATTCTTCGTCAAAGTAATGGCCGGCAGGATAAGCATATATGTTGTGACAAAGACGATAGTACCAGCAACCGTCATGACAGCCCGGTTCCAGCTCTTTTTCCTGTAAATTTTCTTCATCAATTCACGAATCGGCTTTTTGTTGCTTCTGTTAGCAGGCATATACGGCATCTCCCTCCATATCTCAGTCCTCAGACCGAAAATGTTCTTGTAACAATTACTGGTCTATCTCAAATGACACGCTGAATTTCATTTATTCATTCATCGTCATCTAACCACATCAGGATATACTAATCCTTAGGATAGCATACAATTATAATAATTGTATCATAATTGTTGTGTAAAAGCTACGAAAATATTTTCGAAATAACCCATTTGTATTTGTGGATTTTGATTTCCCGTTCGACACGTTTGGTCAAATTGAATAAAAGAAAGAGTGCGATGTTATGCCTGGATGGATCCAGGCATAACATCGCACTCTTTCGAAACACCTACCAAGGGAATGAGCAAAATACGGATGCGCAGCAGCGCCTTAAAGCGCAGCCAGGATTTTGCCCATGCCGTTGGTATCGGTCACTTTAATGAACGCACAGGTCTAATATTTTCCCAATGCTGTCGTGAAAGATCAGATCCGCCTTTCCTTCCAGCTTTGTTTTTCCTTTGTTGACGATGATCAGATGCTTTCCATGATAAATATGAGCCAGCTGTGCGGCAGATCCTACTGCCAAGGAGGTTCCGCCTATGATCAACAGATCCGCCTGCCGCAACAGCTGAATCGCATTATCATAAGCCGGATCAGGAAGGAATTCTCCATAGAGAGTCACATCCGGGCGAACCATATGCCCACATTCCGGACATTTCGGAACCGGATCCTGTGACTCAAAGATAAAGTCAGGCCCATACTCTTTCCGGCAATAGCTGCAGTAACAGCGGAGAGCGCTTCCGTGAATCTCCTGTACATTGCGGCTGCCGGCCTTCTGGTGAAGGCCATCGATGTTCTGCGTGATGATGCCACTGAGTCTGCCCTTTGCCTCAAGCTCTGCCAGGGCTTTGTGCGCTTCATTGGGCTGGAAATGCCTGCAATCCAGGTTTGCACGGAAATAGGCAAAGAAAACTTCCGGTTTTTTGTGGAGGCATTCGCTGCTCAGAAGATATTCCGGCCTGTATTTTCCAAACCTTTTATCTTTTTTCCGATACAGACCGTCCTTGCTTCTGAAGTCAGGAATTCCGCTTTCCGTTGACACCCCTGCCCCGCCAAGGAAGACAGCGCCTTCTGCTTTTTCCAGAAGCTCCCGGCAAGCGGCAAACTTTTCCTCCTCGTCCAGACTGCGAAGATACTTTATTTTTTCCCGTTCTGACAGGAAGTCCCGGATATATTCCTTCATTTTATTCTCCTCACTGAAACACTTTTTACTGAGAAAATCCAAGAATCCAAGCTGAAAGCGCAGGATGAGTTTGTGCACCATCCTTCAAATGCCCGGCTCACCGGTGTCTTTCCGGGAGACATCCGGTCTTGGATAACGATTTCATTCTGCCAGAGGAATAGGCATAGGTACACGGGAAGCTGCAGGGTATCATTTCTGGGCAATTCAGGTGCTTGGCACCAGGAAAAGCACTCAACAGTTGCCCGTGTAAACATAATTCAGATGTTGGCGGGCCAGATCCGCCAGATGATACACAAGACGGACCTGTGTCGCCTCCCTGTCTGTCATATGAAACCGAGGAAAAAACCGGGAAATATGGAGGGGGATATTCCTGCCCGCCTCTTCCTGGCCTTGCCCTTTGAGACCAGCGATCCAGCGGCTCAGCTCCAGGATTTCCTCTTCCCTATCATTTTCCCCCGGAACGATCAGTGTCGTAAGCTCCACATGGCAGAGCTGAACCGCCCTGTCGATGAAGTCCATCACCATCTGTCTGCTGCCCTTCAGAACGTCCTGATAATACCTGTCCGTAAAGCCCTTCAGATCGATGTTCATGGCATCGATCCAGGGAGAAAGCTCCTCCAAAACCTCCGGTTCCGCCATCCCGTTAGTGACCAGGACCGTTTTCATCCCCTTCTCGTGAACCAGCCGGGCTGTATCCCGGACATATTCATAGCCGATGAGGGGTTCATTATAGGTAAAGGCAAGGCCGATGTTTCCTCTGCTCTGATAATAAGCTGCGGTGGCAGCCAGCCTTTCCGGAGAGATTTGCTCAGCCACATCCGCCAGCCTCCCGGCCTCCTCTGACCAGGTGATTTCATAATTCTGGCAGAAGGGGCAGCGAAGGTTGCAGCCATAGCTTCCCACGGAGAGGATCAGGCTGCCGGGAAAAAACCTGGCAAGGGGCTTCTTTTCAATGGGATCAAGAGCCATCGAGGTGATTCTGCCATAATTCCTCGCTATAACCCTCCCGTCTGCACATGTCCGAGCCCCACAGAATCCACATTCTCCCTCTGCTATTTCACAATGTCTGAAGCAAACGCGGCACCTGGCCATTTTTCAGCCTCCTCCCTGATTCCACTTTTCAGATGTCAGACTCAGTGGTATCCTTCTCTCGTATCGGTCACTATAATGACCGTACTGTTCGAAATATCTACGATGCCTCTGCCTATCCTTCAAGGCAGTAAAACTGTTCTCCTGCAGGACGAAGGGATACTTCTGTCTCCGCCGTCCCTCAATGCGAACCCCAGGTATCTGTATTCTGAACCGTTTCCCCTGCCATATATCTCCCAGGTTGACATCCCGCAAACAGCATCTTCCATCTATCTATGCCGGATCACCTCAAAGCGCTGCAGAGTGTAATTTTCCTTTTCCCCGATTCCGCCCTTCCGGCGGGCAATATCCACCTGTTGTTCTACCGTATCGACCCCGTCCAGATCCGGCAGAAGAAGGCCCCGCTTAAAACCGCTGCTGACAATCACACCATATCGTTTCACATCCAGTTCCTTGACGGAATCGATCTTTTCCGGCTTTCCCAGCACATCCACATTGATCTCCAGCCATTTCAGCTCTTCCTCCCTGATCGGATCGAACCTGGGATCCTGGGTCGCGGCGCTGATGGCGTTCTGAATGATCTCCTTGGCCAGACAGGGGGTCACGGGTTCTATCGTACCGATACATCCCCTCAGCCTCCCCTGCTTATGGATGGAGACAAAAGCCCCGGCCCGGGCACCTGTCATTTCCTCCGGGAGGCCCGTCGGCATAGCCATGGGCTTTTTGTTGCGGATATAGTATTCCAGAGATTCTCTGGCCAGCCTGACATATTCGTCGGCCTCTTTTGCCTTCTGATCCGCTTCCTCTTCCAGCCGGCCAAGGAAGGCATCCAGGAAATGCCTGTCCTCATCCTTTCCCTCCGGGTAAAAGCAGCAGATCCCGTATCCTACTCCGGTCACATCCTGATGGGACAAGGCCTCTGCCCTCACCGCCATTCCATCCAGGGCTCCGGCCATGATCACAAAGGAACGGTGACCGCACTCTGCCGCTTTTTCACAGAATGTCTCGTCAAAATCCAGCAGCTCCCCAAAGGCAGCCCGGCCACAGCTATCCATAATCCTCTCATCATAGACCGGTCCTTCGGGGGCAAAGCCATAGGGGCCATAGGTCTGCAGCTTATGGGACAAATCTCCACTGGCGACAAAGACCACCCTTCTGCCGGTGATATCCACCGCCTCCTGAATGATCCTGCCGAAGGCATAGTGATCCGTCAGTGGCAGACCGGAAAGGCCGATTCGGACCAACCTGAAGCCATCATATTTCTGACGGATAAAGTACAGGGGAACCATGGTTCCATGATCCAGCTTCGGGTTTCTTTCCCCCAGGGTTCCGGCAGGAAAATGCTTTTCCAGCGCCAGCGCACAGATCCTGTCTGCCAGCTCCTCATCATAAATCTCGTCGAAACGAACATTCCCTGCCCGAAAATCTGAGAAGGAGCCCTTTGCCCCCCTTCCCGGGGAGATATGAAAATAATCCGCATACATGACTGAATGTGGACTGGTAAGGATGATCGTTTCCGGTTTTAGCCGGGCAATCTCCCGGGCAACCCTCTCGTAGCCTATCCGGGTTTCCTCAATCTGAGCCTCGCTTCCCCGCCCGATCTCCGGTAGGATCATGGGCGGATGAGGCACCATAAATGCAGCCTGTATCGGCATAATTCCCTCCTCTGTCCTTTTTATTTGTTATCCTATGCGCACGTATTTCCTGCAGAATCATGCCGCTTGCGGCGGTGTAAATTCGGCGCGGTAAACGAATCAAAATACAAGCACTTTGTTTGTTTACTATAACATGGGGATAAGATGTCGATTTTTGACATCCTTACCCGGCAATCATCCTGATGCTGGGCACCGTGAAAAGCTCCGATGCCTTGAACCGGTTAATGAGTCTGCACATATTATAGCATATCTATACAGAAAAATCCCCGTCGGAAAGGATATTTTCCTTTTCCGGCGGGGAGTACACTTTAATCCCTTCTGAAGAGATCCCTGGTATATACCTTATCCTCCACATCGCCCAGCACATGGGCATCGAAGCGGTTGGCCAGAATAACATCAGACTGTGCCTTGAAGCGGTCCAGATCGTTGACAACTTTTGAACGGTAGAATTCCGAACCATCCTCGAGAGTAGGCTCATAGACGATGATGGGAATCCCTTTGGCCTTGATGCGCTTCATGACACCCTGGATGGCAGAGGCCCGGAAATTGTCGCTGTTGCTCTTCATGGTCAGGCGATAGACTCCCACAGTCCTGGGATTCCTGGCAATAATCTGATCTGCTATGAAATCCTTGCGGACGGTATTGCTCTTGACCACAGCCTCGATCATGGTCTGCGGCACATCCTTGTAATTGGCCAGAAGCTGCTTGGTATCCTTGGGCAGGCAATATCCACCATAGCCAAAGCTGGGATTGTTATAGTGTCCACCGATACGGGGATCCAGACAGACACCATCGATGATCATCTGTGTATCCAGGCCCTTGGTCTGGGCATAGGTATCGAGCTCGTTGAAATAACTGACACGGACTGCCAGATAGGTGTTGGCAAAGAGCTTGATGGCCTCCGCCTCGGTCAGATGGGTGATGAGAACCGGGATGTCCTGGGCTTCCTGTCCGGCCTTCTCCTCCTCGACTCTTGCCCCCTCCACCAGAAGGTCGGCAAACATCCGGGCTTCCTGGCGCTGGTCATCGTCGCAGCCCACGACGATACGGCTGGGATGCAGGTTATCGTAGAGAGCCTTGGACTCACGCAGGAATTCCGGACTGAAGAGGATGTTCTTTACCCCGTATTTCCGGCGGACAGATTCCGTATAGCCAACAGGTATGGTGGATTTGATCACCATCAGGACATCCGGGTTAACCTTCAGCGTCCATTCTATGGCATCCTCTACAGCACTGGTATCAAAGAAATGATTGACATCGTCATAATTGGTAGGCGTAGCGATAATCACCAGGTCTGCACCGGCGTAGGCCGCAGCCTTATCCGTGGTGGTATGAAGGCTGAGCTTTCTGCTGCCCTCCCGTGCTTCTGTGAAGAAGCGCTCGATCTCGTCGTCCTGGATAGGGCTGATAAACCGGTTCAGCTTTTTTGCCTTTTCCTCTGTGGTGGTAATGGCGGTAACCTCATGCTTCTGGGCAAGAAGCACCGCCAGGGAAAGACCTACGTAACCAACTCCTGCGACTGTTATTTTCATCTTACAATATCTCCTCTCAGAATAAAGACTGATACACTGACGCAATGTCTCTGGATGACAATTGAGTCTTCTTTTGAATGGCAGCAGAAAAGACGATTCGCCTTTATTGTTGCTATGAACATCAATTCTTGTTCACCGCAATGCTGGCATTGTAGCATAGTCGCTATTAAAAATCAATAGAGAAGATATAATTAGGAAAAAACAGATGTGCTGTTGTTATCAGCAACAATCCGAAAATCTTAATGTTGCTGATTGCGTCATTTCCATACGGCCTTGTCATTGTTTTGCATCATCTGTTTTTATGAAAGGTAACAAGCCAAACGTCTGCAGGCTGGTTCGTTTCATCAATGCTGCAATTCTACAATTCTACAGGTGTGCCTCTTTTCCCCGTCCGAAGCTTTTTTACTATAGTTGATTCCGACAAGCAGAATCTTTTTTCCATAATTTTTTAACACTTCCGGGTATTTTTTGTCCAGAATCTGGCTGATCGCGCCATCCGCACTTTTATTCCATTTCAACTCAATCACCAATGCCGGCCACTCTGAATCCTGCCGCGGCAGATAGACCACATCTGCATAACCTTCCCCTCCTGGCAGTTCCTCAAATTGGATATAATGATCCCGGTAGGTATAATAGGCCAGCTTGATCACACTGCGAAGGCTTTCTTCATTATTATAATGAAGGGGAGCGGTTTCTTCCCTGTGAATTTTCTCAATCTCTGCCGCGACTGCCTCCCCATTCCCCTGGATCGTATCCAGAAACAACCGGTCACTCTCCTCGACCCGTTCCAGTGTCTTTGCGTGCTTCACCTCGCGGACAGCCCTCTGAAACTCCATCCGGATTTCCTCATTTGGTATCCTGACCGTCTTCTTTTCAGAGTCGTAGGCCAGATAACCAAGATGAATCATAAGGGTCAGAACATCATCCTTCCCTCGAAAGGTCGTAAGATCATTGGCAAAACCGACAGGATCCACTCTTACCTCAATTCCGCCTATCAGTTCAGCAATCGTTTTTGTCAGGCCATGATAATCCTTGCTGATATAGTCCAATAGCCCTTCAGCTGCAGATGTCTCCGTCCAGAATGATTTAAACCGCTGGTAGCGGACAGCCTTCATGACAGAATTTGGATTGTATACTGAACCAATCCCCTCAAAGCTGTAACCATCATACCATTGCTTCATCTTGAGAAAGTCAACACCATAATCCTGACATTTATTGCGGACTTCCTTTTCTGTAAATCCGACATAAGCCGCAAACTCAAAGGGATCTATCATTGTAAATTCTTCAAAATCCGAGATGGCAGATTGTGACCCGTCCTTTTTGATCGGTAGAATGCCTGTCATATATGCGGCCGCGACGGCCCTGGATGTAAAATTCGTATTTTTAAACCAGCCCCTGAGAAGATTTAAATAGGCATCCTGTGCCGTGGAATCATCCTTTGCTTCCCTGATCACAGCGTCCCATTCATCAATGACAAAAATGATCTGTTTCCCCCCAGGATGATCCACATAGCGCAAGAGCAGGTCATTTAGTGTCTCATCCTTCTCCGGCTCCCATCCCAGATTACGCAAATCCCTGACAATCGCCCCTCTGATCATGGCAGGGACTTCCCTTAAGGATCGATTTTCTGCCTTTGCTTCAGAGATGAAGCCTGTAATGTCCAGGCAAATCACAGTAAAATTGTTGAGAAATAACGAATACTGACCATCCCTGGCTATTTCCTTATCGTCAAACAGCTCATGAGAATCACAGGAACAATCGTAGTAGGCCGTAAGCATCTTTGCTGCAAAGGATTTTCCAAAACGCCTGGGCCTGCTGATGCAAACCATACTTTCCGCCACCCCTATTCTCTTATTCAGCAAAGCGATCAATCCGGTTTTATCCACGTAATCGCCCCGGCAGATCTGTTTAAATCCAGCGTTTCCAGGATTCACATACACCCCCATCCTCATCACCTCCGATTAAAGCATAAGCTCACTGCAAGTGCGAGCTGCTGACCTAAGAATTTTCTACTAACATCATATCATATTATGGCAAACGACAAAGTAAATTTTCTTTGTCTTTTGCTTTAAAGGATTTGCACCGCCTCTGGAGAGGTATTACCTTGTAAAGATTGTAAAGAGAATTGTCACTGTATATTGGGATATCTTGATTTTGCTATGGCAGACAAAGTGCGGATATGATATAATACAGGGTGTGTTTGAAGCAAGGCAATAGGCGACAGTCATAAACAGCATTCTGAGAGAGGTGTGGGCTATGTTATTAAATCATTTATCTAACTCCAATAAAGAGGATTTTATTGAACTGGCGTATAAAATGGCTTATTCCAACAAAGATTTCCCTGATGTCCAGCAGCGGCTCCTTTCCCATTACAAAGAGGAATGTGACATCAGCATTATCCCCAATACAGCCACAACGGACGAACTGCTGGCCCATTTCAGCAGGCAGAGCGATGAGGTAAAAAAGATCGTCTATTATGAGATCTACATGCTTCTTATTTCTGACGGGAAGATTGACACGGCAGAGCAGCAGTCTCTGGAAAAGATGCGGTCAGCTTTGAATATACCTGTTGAAGACGCTGTCAAAATCCAGGAGCAATGTGCCCTGATCAAACAGGCAAATCTGGATTTGCAGAAGCTTCTGGGGCTCTGATTGTGATTAATGATTATACTGCAAAATGATTCCTACGGATTGTTCCGCGCTTCGCGCTCCCACAGCTTTCTATGCGCGGCTCCGGGTCAGAAGAAAAGAAGGCAGCAAGAATTGCTGCCTTCTTTTCTTATATGCAAAGGCGCCGATTGAGAGAAAAAGAGTGCCTGCAATGTCTTTCAGTTCAGGATATCCTGATTCTGTGCATCGTAGATCAGTTCCCCCAGGGTCTGATAGAGCAGGTCCGGCTCCACCGGTTTGCTGAGATGGGCATTCATGCCGACCTGCAGAGACCGCTGCACATCCTCGTCGAAGGCGTTGGCCGTCAGCGCAATGATGGGGATCTTCCTTGCGTCCGGCCTGTCCAGGGTCCGGATGGCGGCAGCCGCTTCCAGACCATCCATTTCCGGCATGCGGACATCCATCAGGATAGCGGCATAAGTCCCGACTTCGCTTTCGGTAAACATTTCCAGAGCGATCCTGCCGTTCTCCGCATGATCCGTCTCCATATCCTCCATCGAAAGAATATCCATCATGATATCCGCGTTGATTTCCACATCCTCTGCCAGGAGAATCCGAAGACCTTCCAGGGGAGCACGTTTCTTTTCCCTGAAAAGACTTGTATTGCTGCGGCGGGCTATCCTCTCCAGCTCTGCCAGAACATTGGAAGCAAACAAAGGCTTTGCCAGAAAACCATCAATCCCCACATCCAGTGCTTCATCGATGATCTCGTCCCAGTTATAGGCGGTGAGCATCAGTACCGTAGTCTCACTGTCGTAATGCTCTCTGATCCGTTTTGCCGTCTCAACCCCGTCCATCTGCGGCATTTTCCAATCCATCAGAACCAGGTTATAGGGCTCCTGCTTCAGGTAGGCAAGCTCGATCATATTCAGGGCTTCCTCCCCGCTTCTGCAGCTGTCTGAGCGGACGCCGGCTTCACCGAGCAACATGCAGGCGTGCTCTGCGGCTATTTCCTCGTCGTCCACCACCAGCACCCGCAGCCTGCTTACGTCAAGGGCATCCTTGCTGTCCGGCTGCTGATGCTCCGCTATTCTCAGGGTGACCACCACAGAGAACTCCGTACCGACACCTTTCTCGGATTCGACGCTGATACTGCCATTCATCATCTCCACAATGTTCTTAGTGATGGCCATGCCCAGCCCGGTGCTGCCGAACTTGTTTTTGGTACTGCTGTCTTCCTGGGAAAAGGCTTCGAAGATTTTCGGGATAAACTCCTTGTCCATCCCCACACCGGTATCTTTGATCCCAAACCGCAGAGTAGCCTGGTCGTCAAAGACAGCGGTCCGTTCAATGCTCAGCGTAACGCTGCCGGGAGCTTCGGTGAACTTGATCGCATTGGAAAGGATGTTGATGAGCACTTCCTTAAGCTTGGTGTCATCCCCGATATAATAGTCGTCCGCCCGGCTTAGCATGCGGCATTCATAGGTCAGTCCCTTATCGCTGCACTGAGACATAACCAGGGTATTGATCTGCTCAATGATCGCGCTGAGAGAAAATTCCTCCTTGCGCAGCACCATACGGCCGGATTCGATCCGGCTCATATCCAGGATATCATTGATCAGACCCAGCAGATGCCGGGCGCTTCCTCCGATCTTTTCCAGGTAATCCCTGGTCTGGTCTGAAATTGTCTCATCATGCAGTGCCAGAGTATCCAGGCCAATGATGGCGTTCATTGGCGTGCGGATCTCATGGCTCATATTGGAAAGAAAGGCCGTTTTTGCCTTGCTGGCATCTTCCGCCAGAGCCAAGGCCTCTGCCAGCGTTTCGTTTTTCGCCATGGAATCACGCATTTCCTCGTCAATGACGGTCAGGCCAAGCCCGATGGCATGAACCATATGGTCATCACGCTCCTGTGCACGGCGGACCCCTGCCATACGGATCATTTCATAATACTCGCGGCTCTTTCGCTTCGCCAGATAGCGGTAGGCGATAATCGGCTTCTCCTCCAGTCTCTCCCGGACATGGTCCGGATCGATAAAATCCAGAAATCCTTCCCGGTATTTCTCTGTGACAAAGTGTTCGGCATACCAGGTAAAGCGTTCGAGATAAGGAAAATATAAGCCCATCGGTGTCTGATCCTGATCGTCCGGATCATCCCGGTAGCATACGCCGGAGTCTTCGTCCAGATTCACATAATAGACACAGCGATAGTCTGAAGCCATGGCCGTGATCATGCTGTTGGCCTGCGTACTCGAGTGGGTAATATAGTACTGCACATTGTGGTCCAATTCGGAGATGTGTTCTCCCAGAGCCTGGATATCATCCGTCTGAATTTCATTGGCAATGACCCGGCACGCCTCTCCGGAGGAATCCTTGGTTAAGGAATCCAGGTCCACCGCCAGTACGCGCAGATTCTTCTTGACCACATCCAAAGCCCGGCTGTATTGGCCGGTCAGGATGAAGGTAATCATAATACCGATCCCCATGAAGAGAACACAGGCAAGAATGACCGTCAGACGGGCCATGTCAATCTGTTTTTCATACCAGTCCGCGTTGAAATCTGCCGCGACGATAGCGGCCACCTCTCCCTCCCTGTCCCATACGGGACAAAAGGCGCTGTAAAACCGTCCCCACCGGTCCAGATCGTCGTCCCGGTCCACAGAAGGCGTTCCCTTACTGGCCGCGTAAAGCGCATCAGAATAGACAAAGGGGGCGCCGAACTGTGCCGGAGCAACCGGATCCGGATCGATGCCAAAGGCAAAGCTCCCGTCTCCCATATCCTGCACACAGTAGATATAATCCAGCGTGGCATTGTCCATGAAGTAGGTCAGGGTTTTCAGGACAGTCTGATACTCAGCGGTATCGACATCCTCAGGCCTCAGCTTCCGCAGTGCATCGCCATCCAGCATAGCCGCCGCGGTTTTAACGATATCCAGCAGCCGCTCGTTGATCTGTCTTCTGATGGTATCTCTTGCCTGTAATGTCAGGACAGCACCCAAGGCCAGATTCGTCACAAGCAGGAAAAGGGATACCAGCAAAATAGCCTTTTTTCTTAACTTTGATTTCATTTTGCCCATAGGCCAATCCTCTCCCATTGATGCCACACTCGTAACGGTTTCGTCACAGGCTCCTTCACAGTTACGGGACCAGAACCCCTTTAACAGGCCTGTCCTTGGCTGTCCGTCTTTTGCAGTAGAATCATCTATGAATGCAGCAGGGTCAGTGAGCCTCTGGCTATGTTTTTCCGGCTGACCGTATCAAAGAGGACGACCGTCTTATGGAAAGAGAGCTTCACCTTGGCGTCTACCGGAAAATCCACGTCGCCAAAAACCACAGCTGTCAGTGGCATCCCCCTTACCGCCAGCTTCACTGTGGTCTCCATGCCGGAAGGCAGGGTGGAACACACCCTTGCCTCCAGATCCCCTTCCTTTCCGATGCGGATGTACTCAGGGCGAATCCCCACGGTCACATCCTGTTCTCCTAATGTGACCGCGTCGAAGGCTTCAAACCTGGCCTTGACCTCCCCGAAGCTGATCATGCCGTTTTCTGACAGATGGCCTTCTATCAGATTGATGGCAGGGTTGCCTAAAAAGCCTGCCACAAAGACATTGGCGGGGCTGTTATACATGCTCAGGGGAGGGGCATACTGCTGCAGCTGCCCTTTGTCCAGGATACACACCATGGTGGAAAGCGTCATGGCTTCCTGTTGGTCATGGGTCACATACACAAAGGTAGCGTCTGTCTCCCGGTGCAGACGTTTCAGCTCCGTGCGCATTTCCATACGCAGCTTCGCGTCCAGGTTGCTCAGCGGTTCATCCAGAAAGAGGACAGTCGGTCCGGGAGCCAGTGTACGGGCGATGGCCACACGCTGCTGCTGCCCGCCGGAAAGCTCACTGGGATAACGGTTCCGAAGCTGCTCGATGCGCAGCATCGCCAGCAGAGCATTCACCTTGTCTTTGATCTCTTTCCTGCTCCATTTCAGGTTTTCCAGGCCGAAGGCGATATTCTGATATACCGTCATGTGGGGCCAAAGAGCATAATTCTGAAAAAGGAAGCCCACATTCCGTTTATCGGGGGGCAGATTGATCCCCTGGTCAGAGTCAAACACGACCTTATTGCCGATGGTGATGACGCCCTCCGTAGGCGTTTCCAGGCCGGCAATCATACGCAGTATGGTGGTTTTCCCACAGCCGGATGGGCCGAGCAGGGTAAGAAAGGAGTTATTCATGATCTGTAGGTTCAGGTGATCCACCGCCGTGACCCTGCCAAATTTCTTAGATATGTTTTTCAGGAAAATCTCTGGCATATCAGCCACCCACTCCCTTTTCAATTGATGCGCCTGTCAGTTTTCCTACGATGAAGTTGATCAGCAGCACAACGATAATAATGAGCAGGTTGATGGCATTGCCAAACTGCGCCCATCCCTTTTCGGAATACTGCATCAGCATGGTGGTCAGAATCGTATTGCTGGTAGGAACAAGCAGTACGAACAGAGACAGCTCCCGCATACAGGATACCAGCGGAATCAGGTACCCTGAGAGAAAGGCTGTCTTCTGGATGGGGAATATGACCCGCACCATGCGTTTCCACCAGTGTACGCCGGTGATGACTGCCGCTTCCTCTATCTCTCCTGACAGCTGCAGCATGGCATTCACCCCCGTTCGGGAGGCAAAGGGCAGATATTTGACCGAGCCTGTGAGCGCCAGCAGCAAAAAACCGTGCAGCCAGGGGATTTTCACACTCATGGACAGATAGATCGCCCCGAAAGCCAGGGAGGGAATCAGGTAAGGGAAGAAGGAAAGGGCATTGACAAGGGAGGCCAGCCTGCTTTTCCTGCGTTTCGCCACACTGTAGCCCACCAGAATGCCGCAGGTGCCCGCAACCAGGGCACAGGTAAGAGCCAGACCCAGGCTGTAGCCCAGTGCGCTCCATACCTTGGGATTGAGCAGAATTCCGGTGGAATCCCCCTGATCCAGGCGTTGGGTCAGATTGGTGCCGATCCAGAAATCCAGAGTCATATTGCCGAGTGAGTAGTCACCGGCCTTGATGATGAGGGATTCCATGGCGAAGGTCAGCAGGGGGACAATGGCTACCATCATCAACAGGATCACCAGCAGGATCGCTGCCGGGGCATTGGCTTTGCCCAGGTCTATCATGCGGATCTGCCAGCTTTTCCCTGTCACAGTGGTGAACTGCCTCCGGCTGCTGGTCACGCGTTGGTTCAGTATCAGGATGAAAATGCCCATCAGGATCATCACCGCTGCTATGATGTAGGCCTGGCCAGGATAACTGTCCATAAGGGAGATCATCTTGGTGGACAGCATATAATACCTGACCGGTGATCCCAGAAACACGGGCACAGAATAGGCGCTCATGGAGCTGGCAAAAACCAGCAGGAAGGTAGACATGATGGCTGGTCTCACAATGGGCAGGGTGATGCGCCGAATCATGCGGGAGCGACCGGTTTTGAGCATGGTGGCAGCTTCCTCCAGATTGGCGTCCATATTTTTCAGCATGGAACCGATGAGGATATAGGCATAGGGGGCATAGTGCAGGCCAAGCACCAGTGAAATCGGAAAAGCCCCATAGACAAACCATTGCGGCATATAGATCCCAAATACAGAGGTCAGGATGCCGTTGGAGGTTTTCAGTCCGATATTCACATTTTTAAAAAATGTTTCCCAGAACAGTGCCAGTGTCCAGGAAGGCATCATGTAGGGAAAGGTGAACACAGCCGAAATGAACCTGGTATACTTTAAATTGGTGCGGGTCACCATGAATGACACCACGCCGCCGAAGGTGATCGCGATCAGGGAAGAAGCAAGGGAAACAAGCAGGGTGTTAAGAAAAGGTTCATAAAACTGAATCAGGCTGTAGTCATTCTCCGCGGTAGCAAACAGCCGCCTGAAATGGTAAAGGGAAAAAGCGCCCGCCGCCTCTTTCGCTGCCCGTGCCTCACGGCCTGCATGGATGGTAAAGGTTTCCGTCAGAAGAGAAAAAAGCGGATACATCGTAAATACGATCAGCGCAATAAGAAGTACCAACAGTATGATATTGGCCGGTTTGGAAAACCAGGTCAGTGCGCGGCTTTTGACTCGATGGATGACATGGCCCACAGTCTTTCCCCTTCCTATGCCCTATAAGGACAAAATACTTGAATCACAGTCAAACGTGAATTCCATTTGTCGTTGCCTTTAATTCTGACAATGCTGCAGAATAAAATCCTCCACTTCGAAGCTGTCCAGAATATATTCCGCGTCTTCCATCACCAGGTTTTCCTTCCAGACGTCAATGGTCAGATCTCCCTCATTGACTTCAAAATCGGGATTGGGAGAATAGGCGCCGATGCTTTTTCCCCAGGGATCGAACCCCTCCCGGGTCATCAGATATTCTACAAACAGCATGGCTGTATAAGGTCTGCTGGCTTTGGTGTTCACCACGGCATACATAGGATACATGAAGCCGGAGAAGGGCTCAACCCTATACCCCTCTTCTGTCGCGTCGTACTGGGCAACCGTAAGGTTTTCCGCCAAAACAGAGGAGGAACGCAGCTTGCTGAGCACAAAGAGACCGATTTTGCCGGCAGCGGTAGGCTGACTGAGTTCTTCCGCGATGGAGGTATCCGATTTTCCGAAGGTCACGTTTTCCAGGAATTCTGCCACCCACTTGTAGCCGGCGTTCTCATAGCTGCCAAGATCAATGTCAGATCCGCTCCAGTCCTTGTAGGCTTCGGCCAGCGCATCTGCCCATTCAGGCTTTGTGCACATGATCAGGAAGTTCATATTCACCTTTTCGCCCTCAGGGTTTTTAAAGATCACATTGCCTTTCATATCCGCGGCGGTCAGTTCCCACACGTTCCTGATGGCAAGAGGGGCGTCCCCCTGGTTGTTGTAAATGAACAGCTTGTTGATATACTGATGTACCAGCGCGGGCTCCTGGTCGCTTTCCTCTAAGACATCCCGCACTGCGGCAGGGACAAAATTGATCACCAATCCTTCGTCGATGGCATCCGTCAGCTGTGCTCCATCCTGGATCATCACCATGTCGGCGGCAGAGCTGCCGCTTTCGTTTCGCAGCTTGGTATAGATTTCCTGATCCTTGAGGTTGTTGGACTCCATCGGAATGTCATAAATGGCGCAAAATTCCTCCGCTGCGGTGGTGATGCGGCTGGTATTGCCATATACCACAAAGGTTCCGCTTTCCGCCAGGGCTTTTTCCACCAGCTCCTCATGCGTCATTGACTGTCCCTCTTCTATGTCGTCAACCACATCCGCCAGAACCGGCGTCGTACACAGAAGCATAGCAATCGTCACTAGCAACATTCTTCTCTTCATTTCATTTCCTCCTTTGAGCCAGTGGGGACGGTTCTGCCGACTCACTTAGGTGTCAGCAGAACCGTCCCCACTGGCTCCACAACCCAGGTTTGTGTCAAAGAAAGTATAGCATCCCAAAAGAGGGATGTCAATTGAGCCAGGGGGGGTGAGTCAGTCAGAACCGTCCCCTTGACTCACCCTTGACTCACTTCTCACCCCAGAACATACCGGATATCTTCTGCGGAAAAGGCATCAATTCCGTCTATGCTGGTTTGCACCACATCGCTGCTGGCCTGGCGTTTTTTCTCCTGCAGGGCAATGACCTTTTCCTCAATAGAGTCATGGGCAATCAGCTTATAAACCGTGACCGGCTTTGTCTGTCCGATTCGATAAGCGCGATCTGTTGCCTGCTCTTCTACGGCGAAATTCCACCAGGGATCCAGATGGATCACCGTATCCGCGCCGATCAGGTTAAGACCTGTGCCGCCGGCTTTGACGGATATGAGCATGACCTTGACCCGGTCCTCCCGGTTAAACTTTTCGGCCATTTCCACGCGCAGAGAACCTGGGGTTTCTCCGCTGATGTAATAAGACCGGATGTCCCTTTCCTCCAGATAATACCTGAAATGTTCCAGAACCCGGGTAAAAGCAGAAAAGACAAGAATACGATGACCACCACCGATGGAAGCCGTCACCTGTTCCAGGGCCAGGGAAAGCTTGGCCGAGGTCTCTTCATAATCTTCTAAAAACACGGAAGGATCCACACAGATCTGGCGCAAACGAGTAAGGGCGGCAAGAACGGATACTCCTTTTTCCTTCCGTGCCAACTCACGTGCCTGATACAGGTAGGCTTCATAAAGGCGACGCTGCTCATCTGCCATGGAAACGGTCACCAGGACGACTTCTTTCTCGGGCAGACTATCCAGTACCTCCTCCTTGGATCGCCGGAGAAGAAAAGGCGACACCTTCCTGGCAAGTGCCATCCTGGCATTCATCTGATCCTCTTCTGCTTCATACTTTTTCCGAAATGCGGCTTCCGTTCCCAGATATCCGGGCATAAGAAAATCAAAGATAGCCCAAAGATCTGTCAGCGAGTTTTCTACCGGTGTTCCGGTCAAAGCAAGACGCATATCGCTGCCGATCTTACGAATGGCCTTAGCTTTCTGGGTTGATGCATTTTTGACATTCTGCGCTTCATCTGCCAGAACCAGAGAAAACATTTTTCCCTCATAGGCATCAATGTCTGTCCGAAGGGAATCATATCCTGTAATATACAGCACCTTCCCCTTCTCCGGGATGTCCTGGATCAGCTGCAGACGAAGGCTTTTCGCGCCGGAGACAATCACCACCGGTATATCTCCCAGCCATTTCTTTATCTCATTCCGCCAATTATAAACCAGGGATTTCGGGCATACAATCAGGGCTGGCTTGTTGAAACCGGAAGAAGCCAAAAATGTCAAAACCTCCAGTGTTTTTCCCAGTCCCATGTCATCGGCCAGAATGCCGGAAAACCCAAATTTGGAAAGCTTTCTCATCCATCTGACACCATCTTCCTGATAAGGACGCAGAATCTCTTCCAGCTCTTTGCCCACGGATAATGGCTCACTCTTATAATCCGCCACTTCCGTAATGGCATCCCTTACCCGCTGATCCATGGAAATGTCCGCCCCTGCTTCCTGATATCCCTTCAGCAGCATGGCATGATAGAAGGGCAGAACAACCTTTGAAAGATTTTTTTCAGCGCCGGCTTCCTCGATGATCTCTTCCGTGGCAGCCATATTCTCCGGTTCAAGCAGAATCAGGCTGTCCTTCAGAAGAAAATAGCTTTTCTTTCTGCGATAAGCGGCATATATTTCCTCCAGTTCTTCCGGAGAATAATCATTGCTGTGGAAGGACAGATTCAACCAGCCTTTTACCCGGGTCGCCCGAATCTGAACAGGAGGCGCTTTCCGGATTTTCAGCCGTTTCAGCCGTTCGTCCAGATATACGGAGGCAACCTGACGCAGGGGTTCCAGATCACTTTGGAGAAAGAATAGAATATCGGCTGCTTCACTTACTTTTCCGTTCAGGACACCATGGAGGGACTGCAGGGTGGAGGTATAGGAACGAATGAGAGCCTGCTCAAATGTCTTCCCCTCAAAATACGACAGATCCTTTGTTTCATCACCGATCCAGTATTCTGTCTGAAAGAGCAAAGCATTCTCTTCCAGAGAAATATGAACCGTAATCCGGAAAGCGTTCCCCTTGGACTTTCGTATGATACCGGTCGAAACCGGCAAAATATTCTTGATCAGAAGATCAGACACATAGTCGATCTCCTTACGGGTCCGTCCGGTAAAATAGCGGAAGAGTTCGGCGTTGACCGGCGTATCAAAGTGATACAGCGTTATCCTCAATCGTTCCGGATAAAAAATAACCATCTGCTTTTCGGAAATGACAGATTCATATTTTTCTTTTCCCATGGAGAGCGACGGTGACAGAATCAACGATCCTCCTGCTTCCAGACTGATAGAAGCAGGCGTTTTCTCCTCTGTGATTGTCCAAAGGCCCTGATCGGATAACAGCCCATTCTCTTTGGCCGTCTCAGGCAAGAGAGAGAAAAAGAACGGAATATGGTCCCGAGAGACCAGAAAGTATTGGGAACGGCCTGCCGCCCCACTGGGATGAACATGTTCGAGAAAGTGAGTCATAAAAGGCTTCCAGGATTCTTCAAACGTATCAGGAGAAAGATGAACGGAAATCTTTTGCCTGATTACCAGCTCACTGCCTGTTTTTAAGGCCTGACAGAACTTCTGCGCATTTTGTACATAATAATATTTCCCTCCCGTCTGTCCCATCTTAAGGCGTAGGACAAGGGGGTTGGTTTTGTCAGGCAGCTCCATCAGTTCAAATTGGAGAGTCAGATCATTTTTCTGCTGAGACTGAGCCTTCAGCAGGCCCTTCCCCTCCAGCCGGTTCAGAAAAGAGAGGAAGGATACTCTTGCCTCTTCACGTTCGGCCATCTCCTTCGCTGACAGTCCCGCCACAGCGCCCAGGGTATAATACGCTTCGCCATACAGCTCTTTCTGCCGGTCTTCAGACAATTCCTTTTCATAAGCACGAAGGTGGAGCAGAAGGGGAAGCCAGGGGAATTCAATGCCATGCTTTACCTTAAGATCAGCTCCGATCGTGAAATAGTATCCCAGTGGAAGAGTTGCATCCTGCAGGTTTTTCAAAACCGCAAGGTAAATCATGGCTCCGCCTGCTGTGTCGTACTGGAAAAAAATATCGTATTTTTCCGGTTGGAGCTCTGCCTGCTCACTGTACTCTTTGCAAAGCTCAGAAATGGTTGTTTCATCAATTCTGTCCAACAGCATAGGTTACCTCCATCTTCTTCAGGTCCGGAGCCACTTTCTGCAGACAATCAAAATGCGTCCCGACAGCAGCAAGATAGACCAGGTCTTCCCCTGACTTTTTGCCGGTTTCCCACTCCGCCGCATATTTGGCTGCAATCGAATCATCCCCACGAGCTAAAAGTATCAGGGCTTCCGCCGCTTTACTCCATATTTTGTCCTTCGTGGCTCTGCGATAGATCTTGCGGGCGGCATTGTTAATCTCCTTACGGTATTCCGGATGGGTAGAAAGGATCACCTCAAGGATGCGACAGCTCAGGGTCTCCAACTCATAGTCATCGGGATTGGCGTCCGGGTCTTCCCTGAAATCAACCTCTATTTCCCAATCACTCGGCTGAGAGGTTCACCAATGGTTTCTGAATTTACCGTTGTTTCTGCTGTTCTTCCATGCGATGAGAAACCGGTCATGGGGAATAAGGGAAATAACCTTGAAGTAATCATCTATACTTCTTATTTTGGACACGATACAGTCTGTCAGCTTTCCCAGCCTGTCTGAATACCCTGCCTGAATGATTTTCCGGACAGCCGAAAGATCTATGTCAAAATATTCCGTTAAGGAGGAGCTGTTGACAATATCCAGATAATCTTCATATAGCGGTGGGTCTTCCTCCAGAAGCCGGTTCAGCAGCTGACTCATTTGATAAGGTATGATTTTTTCATCATCCAGACTTCGGTAATAATCCAGCAGCTGCCTCCGGGAAAAGAAAGAAGAATAGGAACCTGCAAGCGATGGCAGATATTTTGCGCTCAAAGCTTCATCGGCCGCTATCTCTTTCAGAATTGTATTTTTTTCCTCTTCGGAAAAAGGACAATGATAATCGTTGTGCATCAATGCAACAACTGCATTCAGACATTCGTGTCTGTTCCGGAAAAGCAGCTCGCCTATTTTCCTGTCATATCCCATCAATTCATAATAGCAGTTGATAAATGTATCTCTTGTCAGGTTAGACTCAGGAATCTGCAGACAATAACCAAGCTGCAAAACGAATTCTGATTTCTCCTTGGTTGGCAGAGAGCTCAGAAACGGCTTTACATCCCGAAGAAAAAGATCGGAAAGGCTGGGTAAATAGGGATAATGGGCAGCATTCTTCAGCCACTCCAGACGGGCATGTACATGTTCCACCGGATCTGTATAGGGAACTTTGCCTTCATTCATCTCCACTTTGGCCAAAGCGGCCGCCACATGAGGGCAAGCCTTCTTTGTCCGAAATACATTACACTCACAGGTCATCCTGGTCAGATCCACACAGACCAGTTCATCCGTGGAGCTGTTCCGGGGAAACAGCGCCAGGTCATGTTTGTTTTTCAGAAACAAACCGCTTCCATCTGACAATATCTTCTCAACCCGTTTTATGGAAACCTGTGGATTTTTGCGCAAATATTCTTCATAGCCAATCATCTGACAATCCTTTCTGGGTGGAGAATCCCTCACCGCAGTGCCTTCACGGGGCAGGCCTTTTTGCACTCGTAGCAAAGGATACACTCGGTCCCGTTCTTCCGTTTTCTGCTCTCTTTGTTCACTTCCACATCCATAGGACAAGCCTTCAGGCATTTTCCGCAATGAATGCATTTGTCCTCATCACAATGGATCCTGACCAGGGAATAATAGCTCATCGGCTTTAAGAATACCGTGACAGGGCAAACATATTTACAGAAAGCCCTGTTGTCCCTGAAGGCAAATGCCAGGACAATACCCACCACGTAGTAAGCCGCGTTCCCGGCCAGGAAAGCCCGGAACATAATCCGCTCAAGGTTGGCAAGCTTCAGTAAAAACAGGGAAGATACAAATACAAGGGAGCCTATAAACACCACATATCTGATCCAGCCGATTTTTTTCCTCGGGGCAGCCGGGGTTTTATAGGGAAGGAAATCCAGCACCATAGCCGTCCAGCAGGCATATCCACACCAGCCTCTGCCAAACAGCAGGGGGCCGAATATTTTCGCAACAGCATAATGGATTGTCGCCGCTTCGAACACACCAAGAAAGAGATAATACCAAAAGCCCTCGATCTGCATATTCTCACGGCAGATCAGTCCCAGATAGACCAGCATGTAACTGCCGACGGCCAGCTGGACGAAGCGCCTGGCATAGGGTTTGCCACTGACCAGCAAAGCCAACCCTAAAGCGATGCATCCCCCGATATAGGTAAAGTTCAGAAGATAAAACAGGTTATTCTTTGTCAGCCAAAGAGAAACCGCCACGGCCTCAAAAACAAGAAACATGGCCAATGATCCCACATATTTTTTCATCTCATCATCCCTCATTCTCCTGGAGTCGTGGGGACGGTTCTGCTGACTCACTTTGTGAGTCAGCAGAACCGTCCCCACGACTCATGATAGCACAGAAGCCGGGCGGATACAACCTCCAGCCGACATAGTGGGACAGCAAACCGCAAAATGGAAAAGGCTTGAGAAATAAAACCGATTATGGCATCATACTTGTATAAACAAATACATCCAAAGGAGACTGACTTATGCCGGCAGCAAAATATGACTCGATTTACCAAAGTCTTCGCCATGCGATTGAGAATCAGGAATACCCATATCAGAAAACCCTTCCCTCGGAGCATCAGCTGATCCAGATCTATGACTGCTCCCGCAACACGGTACGCCGGGCTATCGCCAAGCTGGCGGAACAGGGTTATGTGCAGAGCGTTCGTGGCAAGGGGGTGGTGGTGCTCTACCGCAGGCAGGAACAGATGCAGTTCACAATCAGCGGAGTCGAAAGCATGAAGGAAGCAGCTGCCAGAAATGGTCAGACCCTATATACCAAAGTGATCTATTTTACCGAGCTTGTCGTGGATCAGGCGCTCAGTGAGCGGACCGGCTTTCCGGAAGGAAGTGAGGTCTATTATACCCAGCGGGTCCGATATCTGGACGGAGAAGCACTGATCCTGGATCACAATTACTTTCTCAAGGAAATTGTTCGCAACCTGTCCGCAAAAATTGCCGAAGGATCTGTATATGAATATATGGAGCATACGCTGGGAGAGACAATCATGACGACCAGGAGGCGGTACACTGTGGAGAAGGCGACCCAGCTGGACCGCCGAAACATAGATCTGCGGGGTTACAACTGCCTGATGGTCGTGAGCAACCAGACCTACAACAAGGACGGAATCCAGTTCGAATACACAGACTCCCGCCATCGCCCGGACCGATTTGTATTCTACGAGCTGGCACAGAGAAAAAAATAAAGGGAAACAGCATAATGCACAAACCGGCAGGATCGTGTTTGTGCATTATTTTTTGTGAAAAATCATTGACACGCATGTTTAAACAAGTTATACTCAATTACACAACTTGTTTAAACATGTATCAAAAAAAGGAGGTATTCAGCATGGGCAAGTTTTTGAATGATGCAACCGAGCTACTGGCCGCCATCGGAGGGAAAGAGAACATCGTTGCGGTCTCACATTGCATCACACGGATGCGCTATGTCCTGGGAGATCCGGCCAAGGCCGACATCAAGCGCATCGAAGCGATTCCGTCGGTGAAGGGAACGTTTACACAGGCAGGGCAGTTTCAGGTGATCATCGGCAATGAGGTGGCAGACTTTTACAATGACTTTACGGAAGTGTCCGGGGTGTCCGGCGTTTCCAAGGCAGAAGTAAAAAGCATGTCCAAGCAGAACCAGAACGTCCTGCAACGCCTGATGACCTCCATTGCGGAAATCTTTGCGCCGCTGATTCCGGCTATCGTGGTCGGAGGTCTGATCCTTGGTTTCCGGAATGTCATCGACTCCATGGAGATCTTCGGTGGGGCAACCCTGGTGAGCCAGAGTCAGTTCTGGGCCGGAATCGATCACTTTCTGTGGCTGCTGGGTGAAGCCGTATTCCATGTGGGCATTCCCGTTGGAATCTGCTGGACTGTCATGAAAAAGATGGGCGGAACAGAGATGCTGGGTATCATCCTGGGTCTGACCCTGGTTTCCAGTCAGCTGACCAACGCTTACGGCGTAGCTGACGCACTGGCAAACGGCACCATCAATCAGTGGAATTTCGGATTTATCAAGGTAAACATGATCGGATACCAGGCACAGGTCATCCCGGCCATGCTGGCGGCTTTCACCCTGGCTTATCTGGAAAGGTACTTCAAAAAGGTCATTCCTCAGGTTGTCCAGATGATCCTGGTTCCCTTCTGCAGCCTCCTGCTGGCGGTTATGGCAGCCCATTTCGTACTCGGCCCCATCGGCTGGACCATCGGAGGCTGGATCAGCAAGGGCGTGTACGCCGGTATCAGCGGTTCTTTCCGCGTTCTGTTTGGAGCCGTATTCGGATTCTTCTATGCGCCGCTGGTTATCACCGGTCTGCACCACATGAGCAATGCCATCGATCTGCAGCTGATCGCGGATTTCGGAGGCACCATGCTGTGGCCGATGATCGCTCTTTCCAATATTGCACAGGGCTCCGCTGTTCTGGGCATGATCCTGCTGCAGAAGAAAAGCGTAAAGGCGAAGGAGCTGAATATCCCTTCCTGCATTTCATGTTATCTGGGCGTTACAGAGCCTGCCATGTTCGGTATTAACCTGAAATATGTATTCCCCTTTATCTGTGGTATGACAGGCTCCTGCATCGCGGCTGTCATCAGTGTGGCTTCCGGGGTTACAGCCAGCGCCATCGGCGTGGGCGGCCTGCCAGGCATTCTCTCGATCCAGCCCGCCTATATCGCTATGTTCGCCCTGTGCATGCTGATCGCAATCGCTGTGCCCTTTGGCCTGACCTATCTCATCGGCAGACGCAAGGGTATCGATAAAGAAGCCGAACAGGAAGCGGCAGAGGAGCTTCGCGCCGCAGCGATACAGGAGGCAGCTGATCGTGAACGTGCGGAAGCGATCGCAGAGCATAAGCCGGTAGATTTCAAGGCATTTCTTTCCGGTGAGACCATCGCCATTGAAAATGTTCCCGATCAGACCTTCGCACAGAAGGTACTCGGAGACGGTATTGCCATCGAGCCGACGGATAACGTCCTTGTTGCGCCGGTGGACTGCCAGGTAGAACAAACCATGGAGGGCAGCAATCATGCCATCGGCCTGATCATGGCCAACGGCATCGAGCTCCTCCTCCACATCGGTCTTGATACCGTGTCAATGAACGGAGACGGTTTTACGATCCATGTCAAGGAAGGGGATCGCGTCAAGGCAGGACAGAAGCTGATCACCTTTGATCCGGAAAAGATCAAAGCGGCAGGGCACCCTCTTACCACCATGATGGTGATTGTCGGCAATGGTGATTACAATGACTTCCGTTTCGACGCAGGCCAGACGGTCAAGGCAGGTGCAGAAGTGATCGCACATGCAGAGTAACAGGGAATATGTCATAAGAAAGCAGAGGCGGGAGGGGTTCCTCAGGGCACCCCTCCCTGTTCGTACCGACAGTAAGAGAGGCGGAAAAATGAACAGCTTTAAGAGCAGTACGGTGTATCAGATTTATATCAAATCTTTTTGTGACTCCAATGGAGACGGGATCGGGGATCTGAACGGAATCCGTTCAAAGCTGGCGTATTTAAAAAGCCTGGGCGTGGATTACGTGTGGGTGACGCCTTTTTTCCGTTCCCCCATGAATGACAATGGTTATGATGTGTCAGATTATTACAGCATCAATCCCATGTTCGGCACTATGGCTGACTGTGAGGCGATGATCCGGGAAGCCAAAGAACTGGGAATCGGTTTCATGTTCGACATGGTTTTCAACCACACCTCAACGGACCATGAATGGTTCCGGAAGGCCCTTGCCGGAGATCCGGAATATATGGATTATTACATTTTCCGGGATGGTGTGGACGGCCATTCTCCGACCAACTGGGAGTCGAAATTCGGCGGAAACGCCTGGGAATATGTACCCGCCCTGGACAAATGGTATCTGCACCTTTTTGACGTTTCCCAGGCAGACCTGAACTGGGAAAATCCCAGGGTACGTCAGGAGCTGAAGCAGGTGATCCGGTTCTGGAAGGACAAGGGTGTGAGCGGTTTCCGCTTTGATGTGGTGAACCTGATTTCCAAACCCGCCATTTTTGAGGATGACCATCTGGGAGATGGGCGGCGCTTCTATACAGATGGCCGCCATGTTCACGAATTCCTGCGGGAGCTGGTCAGAGATACCGGAATCGGTGATATGGTGACGGTGGGTGAGATGTCCTCCACCTCCCTGGACAACTGCATCCGTTACACAAGACCCGAAGATGAGGAGCTCTCCATGTGCTTCAGTTTTCATCATCTGAAGGTGGACTATAAAGATGGTGATAAATGGACCCTGATGAAACCGGATCTGGGAAAACTGAGGGAGCTATTCTGCACCTGGCAGGAAGAAATGGAAAAGGCAGGCGGCTGGAACGCGCTGTTCTGGTGCAACCACGACCAGCCCCGGGCAGTGTCCCGCTTCGGGAATGATCAGGAATACTGGAAGGAATCCGCCAAAATGCTGGCCACCTTCACGCATCTGATGCGCGGTACCCCTTATATTTACCAGGGGGAAGAAATCGGAATGACCAATGCCGGATTTACGGATATCAGACAGTACCGTGATGTGGAAAGCACCAATTATTACAGGATCCTTTTGGATAAAAATCTGCCACAAAGCGAGGCATTGGAGGTTCTGGCTCAGCGTTCCCGGGACAATGGCCGTACCCCAATGCAATGGAATGCCGAAGAACAGGCCGGCTTTACTTCCGCCCTTCCGTGGCTGGGCATACCGGAAAACTACCGGCTCATTAACGCCGAAGCGGAGGAGAAGGATCCGGACTCCATCCTGAATTACTACCGTAGCCTTGTCCGGTTAAGGAAAGAAAACCCGATTATCTCGGAAGGAGGAATCTGTTTCCTGGACACCGGCAACGACAAGGTTTTCGCTTATGAACGCAGGTTCGAGGGACAGATCCTTACGGTAATCTGCAGCTTCAGCGATCACAGGGAAACCATCAGCGAAGATCTGACTGAACGGATCCGCAAGGGAAGGCTCCTGATCGGCAATTATGAATCCCAAGATGGGCAGCAGGACACGGTAGGCCTTCTGCGTCCCTATGAAGCGGCAGCCGTCTGGAGCTAACACCGCCAACTGACGGCGCTGAGTGCCGGTAGCACTCGTTTAACGCCGACCGAGTCTGAAAACGAGACCAACATGGCAGATGCTTGCGAAGGCAAGTCAGAGGGTCTAAAAGGGCAACCCCACCATAAAGAAACACCGCGAAACATAACGCATCTGTGTCTTTTCACAGCTGGTATTATGCTTCGCGGTGTTTTTATGATTTCTAACGATTATTTGTTATAATTGACAATCTTTCCAAAATCAGCTTTGAGGCTGGCTCCGCCGATCAGGCCGCCGTCGATGTTGGGCTTTGCCAAAAGCTCTGCGCAGTTGGAAGCGTTCATGGAACCACCGTACTGGATGCGGATCTTCTCTGCGGTGTCGGCATCGTAGATCTCAGCGATGGTCTCGCGGATAGCCTTGCAGACTTCCTCTGCCTGATCGGAGGTAGCGGTCTTGCCAGTGCCGATCGCCCAGATGGGCTCATAGGCGATAACCATGCCTGCCGCCTGCTCTGCTGTGACAGAAAGGAGGTCAGACTTGATCTGCAGACGGATCCAGTCCAGGGTCACGCCGGCTTCTCTCTGCTCAAGGGTCTCACCACAGCAAAGGATGGGGGTCAAACCGTGCTCCAGAGCCTTGAGAACCTTCTTGTTCAGGAACTCATCTGTCTCCTTGAAATACTCACGTCTCTCGGAATGGCCGATGATGACGTACTTAACGCCTGCGTCTACCAGCATAAGGGGAGAAATCTCGCCCGTATAGGCACCCTTCTCCTCGATGTACATATTCTCTGCACCAACCTGAACATTGCTTCCGGCAACAGCTTCAACTACGGGAACAATGTCAATCGCCGGGACACAGTAAACGACATCGACCTCAGGATTGTTTACCAGCGGCTTAAGGGTTTCAACAAGAGCCTTGGCCTCGGTCGGTGTCATATTCATTTTCCAGTTGCCAGCAATGATCTTCTTTCTTGCCATTTTATTCTCCTCTTGGAACTCATGTTCTGTTCTGACATAAAGCGATATTATTTGTCGTTTGCTGCCGCCACGCCCGGAAGCTCTTTGCCCTCAAGGAACTCAAGGGAGGCGCCGCCACCGGTGGAGATGTGGGACATCCTGGATCCGAAACCAAGCTGGTTGACTGCTGCCGCGCTGTCGCCGCCGCCGATGATGGTCGTAGCTTCGGTCTCAGCCAGAGCCTGGGCAACAGCCTTTGTTCCTGCCGCCAGGATGGGATTCTCGAATACGCCCATGGGTCCGTTCCATACGACCGTCTTGGCATCCTTAACTGCCTCGGAATAAAGGGCGATTGTCTTGGGTCCGATATCCATTCCCATGCGGTCCGCGGGAATCTTGTCTGCATCTACCACCTCTGTGGCAATCTCGGCATCGATGGGATCCGGGAAGCTTTCGGTAACGACCGTATCAACGGGAAGGAGCAGCTTTTTGCCAAGATCCTCTGCCTTCTTGATCATTTCCGCACAGTAGTCGACCTTTGTATCATCCAGAAGGGACTTTCCGATCTCATAGCCCTTTGCCTTCAGGAAGGTGTAAGCCATGCCGCCGCCGATGATCAGGGTGTCGCATTTCTCCAGCAGGTTGTTGATGACATTCAGCTTATCCGCAACCTTTGCGCCGCCGAGGATGGCTACGAAGGGGCGAACCGGTGTCTCGACAGCGTTGCCCAGGAAATCAATCTCCTTCTGCATCAGATAGCCGACAACAGCGGTATCCACCAGGCCTGCAACACCGACGTTGGAGCAGTGAGCGCGATGAGCCGTTCCGAATGCGTCATTGACAAATACGTCGCAGATGGAGGCAAGATCCTTGGAGAAGGCCTCACCGTTCTTTGTCTCCTCTGCGCGATAGCGGGTATTCTCAAGCAGGATGACGTCTCCGTCCTTCATGGCCTCGACAGCTGCCTTTGCATTGGGTCCTACCACCTCGGGATCAGCAGCAAATTTGACCTCCTGGCCCAGCAGTTCGCTAAGACGCTTTGCGACTGGAGCAAGGGAAAGCTCCGGCTTCGGCTCGCCCTTGGGCTTGCCCAGGTGAGAGCAGAGGATAACCTTGCCGCCGTCAGCAACCAGCTTCTTGATGGTGGGAAGAGCTGCCACAAGACGGTTCTCATCTGTGATGACGCCTGCCTTTAAGGGAACATTGAAGTCGCAGCGGCAAAGCACGCGAAGACCTTTTACATTGATATCATCGACTGATTTTTTATTCAAACCCATTTTTTCTCCTTTTCTGACGCCGTCTTCAGGCGCACAAAAACCAACAGGAGCCGCTCTCCGCCAAGGATGGCAGACACTCTATGCACGGCTCCGGGAATACGGCAGAGAAGAACCCTGCCATAAAAAGAAAAAGGGAGACCCGGCCCATCCAGACCGGACCTCCCTTCATGATTCCAACTTAGGAAACTGGTCCAGAAATCACGTTCCAGCTGCGAGGGTTTCAGGCACCAAGGAGCTTGCCAAAGTGCTTAATGGTACGAACCATCTGGCTGGTATAGGAATTCTCATTGTCATACCAGGAAACAACCTGAACCTGTGTGGTGCCATTGTCCAGCGGAAGAACCATAGTCTGGGTAGCATCGAACAGGGAGCCGTAGCGCATGCCGATGATATCGCTGGAAACGATCTCGTCCTCATTGTATCCATAGGACTCATTGGAAGCAGCCTTCATAGCGGCATTGATCTCTTCCTTGGTCACAGCACCTTCCACTACTGCGGTAAGGATGGTGGTGGAGCCGGTCGGGGTCGGAACACGCTGAGCAGCGCCGATGAGCTTGCCGTTCAGTTCCGGGATAACCAGGCCGATAGCCTTGGCAGCGCCGGTGCTGTTGGGAACGATATTGCAGGCAGCAGCACGGGATCTTCTGAGGTCGCCCTTTCTCTGCGGTCCATCGAGGGTCATCTGATCGCCGGTGTAGGCATGGATGGTGCACATGATACCGGTCTTGATGGGACGAAGGTCATTCAAAGCCTTAGCCATAGGAGCGAGGCAGTTGGTCGTGCAGGAGGCTGCGGAGATGATCTTGTCATCTGCGGTCAGCTTGTCATGGTTAACGTTGTAAACGATTGTCGGCAGATCATTGCCGGCAGGAGCAGAAATGATGACATGCTTTGCGCCTGCATCGATATGAGCCTGAGCCTTTTCCTTGGAGGTATAGAAGCCGGTGCACTCCAGAACGACGTCAACGCCGAGATCCTTCCAGGGAAGCTCGGCAGCCTTAGCCATAGCGTAGATTGTGATCTCCTTGCCGTCTACGGTAATGGAGTTCTCACCTGCGGTGACCTTGTCGGCCAGAGCGTACTTGCCCTGTGTAGAATCATACTTCAGAAGATGAGCCAGCATCTTGGGGGAAGTAAGGTCGTTGATTGCTACGATCTCGAATCCTTCTGCGCCAAACATCTGACGGAAAGCGAGGCGGCCAATACGTCCAAAACCATTGATTGCAACTTTTACTGCCATGTTAATTCCTCCTGTAAAAGAATGGGTACGTAAGTGGTTTGTGGTATTCCGACATTCCCATTCTGCCGGGAATATCAACCTTTAGGTATTTTACATAATCATAGTCAAAAAAGCAAGTCAAATATTCTTTTTTTATCAATATTTCTATCTGGGTAAAACGGCACCTGAATACAATACTTGATTATACTGCAAAAATGATTCCTACGGATTGTTCCGCGCTTCGCGGTCTCGCCTGTCGGCTCGGTCGTTGCTAAACGCCTGCCACTGGCAGGCAGCAACCCACAATCCTCCTCAATATTCGCATTCCGTGGGGCCCCTGCCCCACTTCATGCTCATATAGGGGCGTGCAATAAAGCCTCGTCCCCACTGGCAAGCGAGCTTGCCGTGGGAACAGGCTTTTTGCACTGGAATCATACTTTGGGATATCTGTGGTTTCCCTCATTCCTGCTTTCCGATATGTCTGCTCTTCAGAAAAACGACCATACGGTAAAGAAAGCTCTTCGGCTTTTCATCCAGGGAACGCCGGTAGCCTCGATGGAGCCAGTCAGTGATCACCTTGATGACCAGAGGGGAGAAGGTCATCAGGACAAATACCAGGATCAGCATACCGAATTCCAGGGGCCTTAAAGTCAGGATATTCTGAAAGAGGACAGCCGCCAGGAAAAAGACCAGCTCCATGCCATAGATGATGATGGTCCGATAGAGATTCAAGGGGGAATAGACGGTCCGCAGGGCGGCCATATAATTCCATCCGGTCACGAGAAAACAGGCTGTTCCCAGCATCTCACCGGAAGGATAAAAACGCTCTCCGGCCAGCTGAACGACCAGGATGCAGCCGGTGATGGTGACTGCGGCAGGAAAAGCGTTCAGGAATACATATCTCAGGAAACCGTTATCCGTTTTCTCGTAATTGAACTCCTGCGAAAGAAGGAAGGTTGGAACTCCCACGGCACACGCACTGATCAAAGACATCTGCACCGGTTCAAAAGGATATGCCTTTCCCCAGAATATGGTTGCCAGCGATAAAAGGACAGAAAAAATGGTCTTGATCAGGAACATAGAGGCAGCGGTACGGATGTTATTGATCACTCTCCTGCCCTGGTTTACCACTTGCGGGATGGAGGAAAAATCAGAATCGAGCAGTACGATATTGGATATATTTTTTGCGGCGTCCGAGCCCGTCGCCATCGCGATGGAGCAGTCCGCGGCCTTCAATGCCAAAACATCGTTGACTCCGTCACCGGTCATAGCCACTGTCCTCTTCTGCTCCTTTAATGCCTTCACCATTTCCTTCTTCTGATAGGGGGTAACCCGGCCAAAAACGGAATACTCCTGAACGGCATAGACCAGCTCTTCTTTTGTCTGAAGGGTGGAGGCATCACAGTAGTCCTGGGCTGTCGTAAGTCCGGCCTTGCCGGCGATAGCGGCGACCGTAACCGGATCATCCCCGGAAATCACCTTCAGATCTACTCCCTGTTCCCGGAAGAAGGCCATAGTCCGAGCTGCTTCCGGCCTTATTTCATCCGAGAGAAGGACCAGCCCCACCGGCAAAAGATCCGGAGGCAGGTCGTGCTCCGGCATCAGCCGTGCGCTATGGGCAAGAACCAGAACCCTGATTCCTTCCGCCGTATATCGAATGCATTCCTCCTGGAGGGAGGGGAAAAGAGAGGGAAAGAGAAACTGAGACGCTCCGATCAGATAGGTCCCCTCTTCTGCAAAACAAGCCCCGCTGTATTTCCGCTCCGAGGAAAAGGGAACGACATTCAGAACGGTCATATCATGACAGGCAGGAAAATATGCCTTCAGGGCAAGGGCGGTGGGATTGATGTCATTTACGGCATGGACCAGGTTCCCCATGATACGGAGCAGGTCATTTTTGTCAAGTGAGGGCTTTATCATGGTATCCGGGAATACCCAGGGATAATCTTCTTTGGAGACAGCCCTATCCAGCCTGCCCTTTGCCTGCTGGCTTTTTGCGGTAAAGGCAGGCAGCAGCGCCAGCTCAGAAACTGACCGGCTTTCTTTCTCATAGGGTTTGACATGATCCCAGTTTTCCGAATAAATATACTCTGAATACTCCGGCTGACGAGGGGCAGGCAGGTCATCTGCTCGGCTCCGCATGCTTTCCTGCCTGAAATCAGCCTGGGGTACTCCTCTATCCGGGTATCCTTCCTGCCGGGAATTCTCCTCCTGGATATTTTTCTGTCTTACATTTTCTTCCGGTGTATTTCCGCTTGGTTTTCCCTCCTTCAGTGCTTCCTCTGTCACGAAAACAAGCTCTGGGAAAAGACTCTTTCCTGCCTCCCCGATCTCCTGGGACTGCTTCACCAGATCCTGAATGACCCAGGCTCCTCTCTCCGGAATCTCATCCGGTATTTCTCTGTACAATATTTCTGCTTTTTCACAGCCCTCTCCGGAAAGAAGGAGTCTGGTCCGGTTTGCCCGATCCAGCCAGGAAAAAGCCTGGTCCGCCGTCTTGGCCTGCCTGGCCAGAGCCAGTCCGTCAATATTGGCAGGATACAGCAATGTCTCCTGATCCGAGACCCCTTTGATGGCAAAGACAGTAACCGCAGATTCAGCCCGTTCCCCTTCATCCTTGAAATCATTCTCCGCCGGGACAAAAGGGATGTAGGACTGAACCGTCATCTTTCCTGTCGTGATGGTGCCCGTCTTGTCCAGACAAAGGGTATCCACCCTGGCTAGGGTCTCCATGCAGTAAAGCTCCTGAACCAGGGTTTTCTTCCGTGCCAGCACAACGATTCCTACACTTAGGGTCACACTGGTCAAAAGAATCAGCCCCTCCGGGATCATCCCGATGAGAGCGGCCACCATTGAAATCACAGAGCTTCTGATGCTGTATCCGGAAAGGATATGGGATTTATAAAACAGGAGGATTCCCATCGGCACTATGATGATACTGGTCGTTTTCAGGATCGCATTCAGGGAATTGCGCAGATCAGATTCATGCTTTCTGAATTCCTTTGCTTCCCTGGTGATCCGGGAAGCATAATTATCCTTTCCCACATGGACTACCCGGCAGTAAGCCTGGCCGGCTGTCACAAAGCTTCCTGAAAACAATTCATCCTGGACCTGCTTCTGAAGGGTGTCCGATTCACCGGTAAGCAGGGATTCATTCACCTCCAGAGCTCCGGAGAGAACCACCGCATCCGCAGGGATCTGGTCGCCGGCCTTCAGCAGGATCACATCGTCTATGACCAGCTCGTCCGTCGGGATCTCCCAATGACCATTATCTCTGAGGACGACAGCCTGGGCCTGGGTCAGAATGGACAGTTTGTCGATCATTCTCTTGGCGCGGAATTCCTGAATGATCCCGATCGCAGTATTAAATATGACGGTTCCCATGAAAAGGGCATTCTTAGGGGATCCTACCAGCAGAACCATCGCCATCAGAACTACATTCATAAAGTTAAAAAAGGTCAGCGTATTATCTCGGAGGATCTGTCTGTATGTCCTGGTATTGGGACTTTCATCGAAATTGATCAGTCCCTGCTGCGTTCTTTCCAGAACCTGTTCCTTGGTAAGCCCTGTCATATCCACCTCACTTGATCGTATCAGCGCAACTGTTCAGTCACGTATCAGCTTTTCGTCACCCGATTCCTTTCACTATATTCCCACGACCGGGCTTCTGTCAACCTCATGCAGGGAGAAAGGGAGACCGGGCAGGATAAAAGTATGAAAAGAATATACTTTGACAATTTTTCATTTCTGTGTTCTAATAAAACGGAATTATGTAAAAAGAAAGGGGAACAGATCCATCCATGGGATTTGAATTTATTACCAAGCTGCCAACGCCGGAAGAAATCCGCAATCAATATCCGATCACGGAAAAGATCCGCAGCTTAAAAAAGAAGAGAGATCAGGCGATCAGAGACATCATCACCGGAAAGGACAAGCGCTTTCTGGCCATCATCGGCCCCTGCTCCGCCGACAACGAAGAAGCCGTTCTGGATTATACCAGCCGTCTGGCCAGAGTTCAGGAAAAGATCGCGGACAAGGTTTTCATCATACCCCGTATCTATACCAACAAGCCCCGTACCACCGGGGAGGGCTACAAGGGTATGATGCACCAGCCTGACCCCGAACAGAAGCCGGATCTTTTGGCCGGTCTGGTCGCCATCCGCAAGATGCATATCCACGTCATTGAGCAAACCGGCTTTACCTGTGCAGATGAAATGCTCTATCCGGAGAACTGGCGCTATCTGTCCGACATTCTCTCCTATGTCGCCGTGGGGGCCCGTTCTGTGGAGGATCAGCAGCATAGACTTACGGTAAGCGGTATGGACGTTCCTGCCGGTATGAAGAATCCAACCAGCGGAGATCTTGCCGTTATGCTGAATTCTGTTTTTGCCGCCCAGAATGCCCACATGTTTATCTACCGGAACTGGGAGGTCAGGACTCAGGGCAATGATCTGGCCCACACTGTACTCAGAGGAGCGGTGAATAAGCACGGGGAATCCCTGCCCAATTATCACTATGAGGATCTCAGGCTTCTCTATGAGATGTACAGCAAGAGGGAGCTGAAGCACCCTGCTGCCATCATTGATACCAATCATTCCAATTCAAACAAAAAATATGAGCAGCAGATCCGGATCGCCCAGGAGGTGCTTCACTCCAGAGCCATCGATCCGGATATCTACAGGCTGGTAAAGGGCCTGATGATCGAAAGCTATATTGAGCCAGGAGCCCAAAAGATCGGTCCACATCACGTCTACGGCAAATCCATCACCGATCCCTGCCTGGGCTGGACCGAATCTGAAAGGCTTCTCTACACCATCGCAGAGAAATGCTGAAATCGAAAAAAGAGGGATACAAGCATAGTTTGTATCCCTCTTTTTTATGGCAGAGCCTCCCTCTGCCTGATTGGCACATATCATCCTTACTTGGCATACTCCACCGCACGGCTTTCCCGGATCACATTGACCTTGATCTGACCGGGATATTCCAGTGTCGTTTCGATCTGCTTCGCGATATCCTTGGCCAGGATAACCATCTCGGCATCGCTGATCACTTCCGGGATTACCATAACGCGGACCTCCCGGCCTGCCTGGATCGCAAAGGACTTCTCAACGCCCTTAAACTCGTTTGTGATATCCTCCAGCTGCTTGAGACGGTTGGTATAAGCTTCCAGGGTCTCTCTTCTGGCCCCAGGCCTTGCAGCGGAGATGGCATCTGCCGCCTGCACGATACAGGCTATGAGCGATTCAGGCTCATTGTCGCCGTGATGGGCGGCAACGGAGTTTATGACTACCTGTGACTCTTTGTATTTTCTGCACAGATCGATGCCGATCTGAATATGGGAGCCTTCCACCTCATGGTCAATGGATTTGCCGATATCATGGAGAAGGCCGGCACGCTTGGCCAGCTTGATATCCAGACCGATCTCCCCCGCAAGAAGGCCGCACAGCTCTGCGACCTCAATGGAATGCTTCAGTGCGTTCTGCCCATAGCTGGACCTAAACTTCATCCTGCCCAAAAGCTTTAACAGCTCCGGATGAATGCCGTGGACGCCTACATCCATGGCAGCATTTTCACCGTCCTCCCGGATCTGGGCTTCCACCTCGCGGCGGGCCTTTTCCACCATCTCCTCGATCCTGGCAGGATGGATACGGCCGTCTACGATAAGCTTCTCCAAGGCCACCCTGGCGATTTCCCGCCTGACCGGGTCAAAGGCAGACAGAACGACTGCCTCGGGAGTATCGTCGATGATCAGGTCTACACCGGTAGCCATCTCCAGCGCCCGGATATTCCTTCCCTCGCGGCCGATAATCCGCCCCTTCATCTCATCCGAGGGAAGGGGGACCACGGAAATAGTGGTCTCTGAGACATGGTCCACCGAGCATTTCTGAATGGCATTTACCACATATTCCCTGGCTTTCTTATCCGCGTCATCCTTGGCCTGCGCTTCAAGCTCACGGTACCGCCTGGCGATATCTACCTTTGCTTCCTCTTCGATGGATGCCACCAGCTCGGCTTTCGCCTGCTCTGCCGTCAGGCCGCTGATTCTCTCCAGCTCCTGCTTGGCCTGTGCCTCCATCTCCTCAACCTTTTTTTCTCTTTCCTGCAGCTTGCCAGCTTTTGCTGTAACTTCCTGCTCCCGCTTCTCGACTGCTTCGGCTTTTTTGTCCACGGTCTCCTCTTTTGTGAGAACCCGCTTCTCATACTTTTGCAGTTCATTTCTGCGTTCCTTGGTTTCTCTCTCCAGTTCGTTTTTTGTTCGAAGAGATTCCTCCTTTACTTCCAACAAAGCTTCCCGTTTTTTTGCATCACCGGTTTTAATGGCTTCATCTATGATGCTTCGTGCCTTTTCTTCGGCTGTGCCAAGTGTTTCGGCATCTTTTTTTGCCTTATTCTGCACGGCAACCTTGTAAGTAACTGGAACCGAAATAAGAAGAGAGAGCACTACAGCGACAAGGACAGCAAGTACAAGAGTGACTGAACCTGTCACATAGCACCTCCTTTTTCCACTTATTTACAGTATGCAACAGGTTAAATATTAAATGTTTTCGTTTTGTGTGTCAAGAGGGTTAGCAAAATTTACTGTTTTGTCTCATTATAGTACTTTAGACAGAAAATCCCTGAGACGTTGGTTTTGAGGGTTGCGGAAGAACTCCTGTGGTGTGTTCTCCTCCTGTATGACACCCTCGTCGATAAACATGACGCGGGTTCCTACTTCGCGGGCAAAGCCCATTTCGTGAGTGACAACCACCATGGTCATACCATTGCGGGCTAGTTCCTTCATGAGCTCCAAAACCTCGCCGACCATTTCCGGGTCAAGAGCGGATGTGGGTTCATCGAAGAGCATGATATCCGGGTTCATGGCCAGGGAACGGGCAATGGCGATCCTCTGCTTCTGTCCGCCGGAGAGCTGGGCGGGATAACTGTCCGCCTTGTCCGGCAGACCTACCCTTTCCAGGAGCTCATAGGCTCTTTTTTCCGCTTCAGCCTTTGTCATCAGCTTCAGGTTGATCGGGGCCAGGGTGATGTTCTGCTTCACCGTCTTATTGGAAAAGAGATTAAACTGCTGGAAAACCATGCCGATCTTCTGCCTGTGCCGGTTGATATCTACCTTTTTGTCTGTGATATCTGTCCCCTCGAAGAGGATCCTGCCGCCCGTAGGCTGCTCCAATAGATTGAGGGAACGCAGAAAGGTGGATTTGCCGGATCCGGAAGGGCCGACGATGACGACCACTTCTCCCTGATAGATATCTGTCGTTATCCCTCGTAAAACATGGTTGTTTTTGAAGGATTTTTCCAATCCCTGAACCTCAAGCAATACCTTTGATCTGTCAACGCTCACTGACTCTCAGCCTCCTCTCCAGACGATCCACCAGATAGGACAAAAAACAAACAATGAGAAGATAAATCGTGGCGACTGCCAGCAGAGGGAACAAGGCCTCATACGTCTGGCTTCGGATGATATCGCCGCCGCGAGTCAAGTCCATCAGGCCTATATAACCGCTGATGGAGGTTTCCTTCAGAAGGACAATGAACTCATTGCCAAGAGCAGGAAGGACGTTTTTCAGCGCCTGGGGAAGAATGATCAGGCGCATGGTCTGAGTAAAGCTCAGGCCAAGACTACGGCCGGCCTCGGTCTGGCCCTCATCGATCGACATAATGCCGGACCGGATAATTTCCGCCACATAAGCCGCCGAATTCAAGCCAAAGGCTATGACAGCGACCAGCAGCTTATCGATATTGACGGAAGCAAAGATAACATAATAGACGATCAGAAGCTGAACCATGGCCGGAGTTCCGCGTATTACCGTCAGGTATACTCTGCACAGGAAATTCAGAATCTTTAATTTTCCGGTCTTGTCATGGAAGGATCTTACGATAGCAATCAGAAAACCAAGAGCCACTCCCAGGATCACTGCAAACACCGAAATGAGAAGGGTGTTCTTTAAGCCGGTCACCATGAACTGCCAGCGGCTGTTTTCCAAAAAGTTAAACTGGAATTTTTCCATGAATGTCAAGGTATCACCTCCTTATATAAAATAAAAATAAAATAAAAAAGAAGGCACACCTTTATTCCAATGATAAGAGCCGTGCCTTCAGCTGTAATTACATTAAGGAGTTTCGCATTCTGTTACTTTCTGACGATGATAACCTGGGTAGCCTCGGTATAGGGATCCGAGAAGTCGATGCTCTTTAAACGATCCTCTGTGACGGTCATGCCGGCTACGCCGATATCTGCCTTTCCGGACTGGACGGCATTGATGATAGCGTCGAACTCAATGTCCTGGATCTCCAGCTCATAGCCAAGCTTGTCGCAGATAGCCTGAGCCATCTCAGCGTCGATACCGACAATGGTAGTCCCGGAATAATATTCGTAGGGCTCGAAGGCAGCGTTAGTCGCCATGATCAGCTTGCCGTTGGAACGGTCCACATCCTCAGGAGACTCATAGGGCTGGGTTCCCTTGGTTTCATCGCCGATATAATTCCCGATAATCTGCTCTAAGATGCCTTCCTCCTTCAGCTCTGCCAGGGCGCCGTTGATGGCTTCGGTCAGCTCAGGCTTGTCCTTGGAGATAGCGATGGCGTACTCTTCCTTGGCAAAGTCCTCCTCCAGGATCATAAGGTCGTCGTTTTTCTCGACAAACTTTGCGGCGGGCTGGCTGTCGATAATCACACAGTCTACCTTGCCCTGCTTTAAGGCCATGACGGCATCATTTCCCTTGTTGTATCTTTCGATCACCGTTCCTGCTTCATCGCCTTCGTAATCTGAAGCATAGATATCTCCCGTGGTGCCCAGCTGTACGCCGATCTTTTTCCCGGGAAGATCCTCTACCCCGCTGATCCCGCTGGAGTTTTCCTCAGCCATTGCGACTGAAGCGCCGGATAATGCCAATACAGCTGCCAAAGCCAAAGCTGCGGACATCTTTGTGTATTTCATTTGTTTAACCTCCTGATTGCATAAATATACAGTGCTTTATTATTCTAACACATTATCATGAAATAGCAAGTGGAATTTCATCCACCGGTTTCCATCCGTTTGTGGATATTCACCAGCTCCCGGCGAAGCTCTCCGATTTCCATCTGGCCAGGAGCCGAAGCCTCCCCCACCTTTCCAAAGGTCAGACAAGAACCGTATTCCTCTCCGTATATCCTGGCCGGACGTCCCAGCTCACCCATGGACATGGCAATCACCGGCTTGGGGGAAAGCCCCCTGAAGTGTCTGACCGCTTCCATGAGATGGGAAACGTCTTCTTCACACTGGGGCATAACCGCCAGCTTCAGAATATCCGCCCCGGACTGCTCCAGATCCTTCAGCCTCGTCAAAAGCGCTTCCCTCGAAGGTGTTTTCCGAAAATCATGGCTGGAACCGATCACACCCGTTCCTTTTTCCTGGAGCTGTCGGATCAGTCCCACTTTATAGGCCCTGTCAGGCAGCACCTCCACATCGATCAGAGAGGCCATGCCGGATTCGGCTGCAGCCAGGCAGCAGTCACCATAGTCCTCCCTCTGATAGGAAGCCAGTCCTCCTTCCTGGATGGTGCGGATTGTGAAGAGGATGGGAATCTCCCCCATATCCTCCGCCAAAAGGGCAAGCCCCTGCCTCACCATTTCCGGAGAAAGGGCGTTCAGATAATCTGCCCGCCATTCCACCAGGTCAGGCATTACCTCCCTCAGCTTCCGAGCCTGTTTTCTCAGCTCCCCAAAACCGGCAGCAGTCAGAGGAAGACAGATTTTCGGCATTCCCTCTCCCAGAATCATATTTTTGATTTTCAGCATTCTCATACCTCATAATGTCAGCCTGAAGGACGGATTGACACCAGCCTGCATCCCATTCCGCCCCATACTCAGACCGCAGCAGCTGCGAACTGCTGAGCCGTTACTTCCTGTTTACATATCCTCGACAATGACATACAATAGAAAGGCAACAATACCGCCATCTTAGAAGAGGAGGAAATCATGGCAGACACCTTAACCATTAGCGGAAACACCAGGCTCACGGCCCTTCTTGGCCATCCGGTACGCCACAGTCTCTCCCCCCTGATCCATAACGAAGCCTTCAGGCATCTCGGCCTGGATTATGTCTATCTGTGCTTCGACGTAACAGAGGATACTCTGCCGACAGCTGTCGATGGCCTGAAAGCCTGCGGCATCCGCGGCTTCAATCTCACCATGCCCAACAAAACAGCGGTGATTCCCCTCCTGGACCAGCTTTCACCTGCGGCAAAGCTGATCGGTGCCGTCAATACCGTAGTATGTGAGGACGGCAGGCTGATCGGCCATAACACCGACGGCATCGGCTGTATGAGGGCAGCAAGGGAGGAGGGCCTTATCCTTGCCGGAAAGGAGATCACCTTGCTGGGGGCCGGAGGCGCGGCAACTGCCATCGCCGCCCAGGCTGCCCTGGACTCGGTCAAAGCCATCCATGTTGTCATGCGCCCTTCCAGCCGCTTTCTGGGAAGGATGCAGACCCTTGCCAAAGAAATCGAGGGCATGGGTATTTCTCACATCGATATCACTGATCAGGCTGATACAGAGAAGGTTCACAGCCTCATTGACCGCAGCCTGCTGCTCATCAACGCCAGCTCTGTGGGAATGACGCCTGCCGAGGATCAGACCCTTCTGCCCGACCTCTCCTTCTTCCGCCCCGGACTGGCCGTCATGGATATCATCTATAATCCCAGACAGACCAGGCTTCTAAGGGACGCTGCCCAGGCAGGCTGTCTTGCCTTTAACGGCATAAGCATGCTGCTTTACCAGGGTGCGGAAGCCTTCCTGCTTTGGACCGGTCAGCAGATGCCGGTTGAAAGAATCAGGAAAAAATTATTTTAAAGGGTCGCCAGCAGCTCCTTTACCAAGGCAAAGCATTCCCTCGCCACATAATGGGGCAGCATCAGCCTGGTGGAGTCTGCCGCAATGCCATGGGCATCCCGATAGCCCACGTTTTCGGCTATGCGAAGAGTCCGGTAGAGATGAAAATGGTTTGTCACGATCCCGACCCTCTTCTTGTCACACCCTGTCAAGGCAGCAGAAAACAAAAGGTTTTCCCTGGTACTGGTGGAATTTTCCTCCAAAACCATTCTTTTGTCAGGAATCCCTCGGGCCAGAAGGTATTCCCGCATGCAATCCGCTTCCGTGATGTCTTCCCCGCTGCCCTGGGCACCGGTCAGGATCAGAACCGAATCCGGATGAGCTTTGGCATAATCCAGGGCGGCCTCCAGGCGAAAGGCAAGGGCGCTGGACGGAACCAAACCTCTAACCTGGGCTCCCAACACCAAAACATAGTCATAATCTCCCTCAGGCTCCCCACCCATAGCCAGGGCAATCCGTGTGATCTGCATACCAAAAAACGCCGTCCCCGCTAAGAGAACGGCGTATGCTATCAGGATGGAAACCAGGGAGGACAAGCCCTGGGCACGGGGTGCCGATCGCAGCACCCGGCCCAGTATCGTCAGCCCACCCGCAAGAAAAAGCCAGATCCATGAGGAATCCGCCCTCATGCCCGTAGCAAGCATGATTATGCCATAATAGACAAGGCATGCCCCTGCAGCCAGATAGCAAATCAATCCCATCACGCATTCCTTCCACAGCACTGCTTATACTTTTTTCCGCTGCCACAGGGACACGGATCATTCCGCCCGATCTTCTTAGGCTTCACGATGGTTGTGGATCTTTTCTGCTCCTTATAGAGCTCATCCTGCTTTTCCTTTGGGAAAATCTGATTCCACTGGGGAAGACGATACAGCCAGTCCGCCTTAGCCGCAACCATATTCTTATACAAGACAGCCCAATCATATTCCAGACGGACAGGCGTCTGCTCTGTCATGGTTTCCAGGTCTATCTTCTGGGTCAGACTGTCGTTGGTTCCATCCATAAATCCCACCATGGTCTGAAGAGACTGGCCAAATCTCTCAGCCAGCTCCGAAAGAGTACCACTGATCACTTCATCCGGCTGATCCAGGATCTGAGAGTAGATCTCCTTCTCCTTCTCAAAATAGCTGTCCCAGAAGGCGCTGAGCTCCCTCTGATCCACCGTCTTCTTCTCATTGTAGGCATATTCCTTCCACTGTTCGAACAGAGACTTCTCCTGTTCTTCCATTTTAGTTTCCCCCTTTACGCTAAACAATATCCTGTCTGATAATCGCTCCCCAAAGGCATAGACAAAACTCCCGCCCTCATCCCTGGCAGCCCGCCTCAAACGTGAAAAGCATTATAACACCTCCCCACGCGAAGCACAAGAGCAGAGTAAAATAATCCGCAGCTACAAAGCTCAAGGCGCAAAGGAGCGGCAATCATCCGGTTTATTCCAAAAGCGCCAGCAAATCCTCCCTGTTCAGAATACCACTGCTGATGCCCTCGCCCGACAGGATATCATCTGCCAGCTTCTTCTTGGAATCCTGCATCTGGACAATCTTTTCTTCAATGGTTCCCTTCGTAATCAGCTTATAAACCGTCACGATCCTGGTCTGGCCGATCCGGTGAGCCCGGTCTGTAGCCTGGTTCTGTACGGCAAGATTCCACCATGGGTCATAGTGAATGACCACATCGGCTCCCACCAGGTTCAGACCCGTGCCTCCTGCCTTGAGAGAGACCAGAAAGATGGGGGTCTTGTCCTCGTTGAATTTCTTGACCATGGCAAGCCTTTTTTCCTTGGGTGTTGCTCCGGTAATCTTATAGTAGGCGATCCCTTCCGCCTCCAGGTCCTTCTCCAGCAATTCAAACATAGAAGTAAACTGAGAAAAAATCAATGCCTTATGGTCGGAATCCACGAGGGATCTGACCAAGTCCATACAGATCTCCCTCTTGGCCGAGCCACCGTTGTAGTTCTCAAAGCATAGGGAAGGATCACAGCAGATCTGACGGATTCTCATCAGCTCTGCCAGATATTCTATCTTGCTGGTTCTGAACTGAGCCTCGCTCTGCTCCTCCAGCTTTGTCTTCATCCTCACCACCTGGCCGTCATAGAGCTTCTGCTGTTTGCTCTCCATCTTGGCATAGCGGATCTCCTCCAGCTTTTCCGGAAGATCATGCAGCACATTCTCCTTGAGCCGTCTCAGAATAAAGGGAGTAACCATCCGGCGGAGCTGGGCGTTGGCCTCCTCATTCTGATATTTCACGATAGGAGTTTCATAATTGGTGCGGAAATTCTCATATTCATACAAAAACCCCGGCATCAGAAAATCAAAAATACTCCACAGCTCCGCCAGACGGTTCTCGATGGGCGTGCCTGTCAGGGCAAAGCGGGTGTTGGCTCGGATCAGCTTGACCGATTTGGCGGCTGCTGTCCCGGCATTTTTGATATACTGGGCTTCATCTATGATCTGGAAACGGAATTCCTTTCCCTCATATTCCAGAATGTCACGTTTGAGAAGGTCGTAGGAGGTGACCAGAACATCTGCGTTTTGGTACCCTGCGAGCATTGTCTTTCTTTCCTTCATGGTCCCGGAGACCAGATATACCGTAAGCTCCGGCGCAAAGCGGCGAAGCTCCTCTCCCCAGTTGAAGACCAAAGAGGCTGGGCAGACGACCAGAGAGGGCAAAAGCTCCTGACCCTTCTCTTTTCTTTCCTCCTGATAGACAGCCAGCATGACCGTGATCACCTGAAGGGTTTTCCCCAGACCCATCTCATCGGCCAGGATGCCGCCAAAACCATAGTGGTCCAATGTCCTGAGCCACTGATAGCCAGTCTCCTGGTATTTGCGAAGAGTTCCTCTCAGTGCCTGGGGAATATCATAGTCAGCGTCCTCGACGGTTTTGAATTCCTTGATCAGCTTCCTGAAATGAGTATCCCTCTCCGCATAGATGTTCTGGAAGAGCTCCAGCATTTTCTCCAGATATAGAGCCCGGTAGGCTGGGATCTGCATTTTTCCCTTTACAAATTCCTTGAGCGGAATGTGAAGGGCCTCCAGCATAGCGGAAAGCTGAGCGATGGTATCATTCTGGTCCAGGCGGATAAAATCACCGTTTTTCAGCCGGGCAAACCTCCGCTTCTGGCGGTAGGAATAGATCACGTCCAGCAGTTCTTCATCGGTCAGATCCTTTGACAAAACCTCGAGATCCATCAGAGTGGATTCCACGGAAACGCCTACCTGCAGCTGGAAGGAACGCCTCACCCTCAGCCGCTTAAAGCGTTCTGTCGCCCGGACCTCGCAGATCTCCATCAACTCCTGGATCCCGACACTCAGGAATTCAAAAACCGCCTCCTCATCCCTGCTGCCAAAAAAAATCCCGTAATCCGCATCATAGTTTCGCAGATATTTTGCTACCTGGGTCAGAATCCGCATTTCTTCCTTTTCATCCCGATAGCTGGCATAGTCCTCTCCCTTTTTGAACACATCATATAGATTGAAGATCTGAGGGCCATAACAAACCTCTGCGCGGCAGATGATCTGATCGTTCATAAAGTCCAGGAAACAGCAGAAGGAAGGCTCCGGAGGCAGATAGGCGCCGATCTCTTCGACATCATATTCCACGATATCGGCGATATCCTTCAGCCTTGGCAGTGTCTTGTGGTAAAAATCCGCCATATGGTTCCGCCCGATCCGCATGCGGATATAGCCCCCCCGGCCAGCCTCGATCAAGGGAAGGAGGACCTGATATCTCTCCTCGCTGATCCGGTTAAAGGTATTGTCCTGGATATAATAGGCTCCATTTCTTCCATGCTGAAACTCCGGCATATCCCCGGTAACCAGCAGACCGTTGAAGAAATCTGTCTTCTCATCCTGGTCCTTCTTTATCTCCAATGTCGGCTGGATGTCCCGGTCCTGAAAGAGGTACATGCCCTTGTTGTTTGTCTGGTAATCCTTCAGGACGATCTCCACGCTGCTTCCCATAGCCAGTTCAAAAAACTGATCCAGCCTGGCACCGGAAAGAAGGATATCCGACGTAATCTTCGGCAGCTCAGGAGCCGCATAATATCTGTTGTAGTACTGGCTGCGGAGCCGTGCCGTCACCTCGTCCTCCTCAAGAAGAACCTGACGCAGGAAATCCAGCCAGGGAAGTGAATCCTCCCCAATATATTCCTTTCCCAGCAGCATCTTTGTTTTGCCGAATGCAACTTCCCTTCCATTGTCAATATCCTTGATTGTTTCCGGTATACTCTTCATCTTGTACATTTTCGTCTTTCCGATCCGGAAACTGGCGCGGATCGTCTGCTCCGCGTCTATGGTAAGGTATGGGACAATGTGAATGAGTTCTCCCGTCTGATCCGTCAGCAGTCCGTTTGATGCCCCCGCCCCGTAGACCATATGGTTCATAAAGGACATCCCGGCCATATTCGTGGTATCTCCCGGGTTCTCTTTTTTCAGATAGTCCTGCAGGAGTAAAATGGCGGCCACCTGATGCCGGCACAGTGTATGCCCCAGATAGGATTTAGATGAGAAACGAGCGCCGCAAGCGTAATTTGAGCAGGAGGAACTCAGAATTCTCTGTGCCCCGAAACTGACATTTGCCTGCCAGCCGTAATAAAACCTGTCATCCTCGCTTTTCAGAATCGCCTCCCCAATCTGAGCTTCACTGCCGACCTTGTTCTCAAAAAGGAATTTGACCTGCAGCGGATGTAAATCCCCTTCCCGCAACAGCTTCTGAGCATCATTTAAGACAGGAGCGGAGATGTCCAGGCCTTTCAGATAATTCTCATAATGAAAATACCGGTACTCCTGAGGCGTATAGCTGATGGCTCCCTCCTCTTCTCCCTGAAGCCTGCGTTGGTCATGCTCCTGCTTCTGAATTTCATCCAATTCCCTCAGTGCCAACAGAGCCTTTTTGTCGGAAGTCTTTTGGGTCTGTCTGATATGACGGGAGTTTTCCGGAAGCTCTTTCCAATCGAGAAATGGCAGCTGTTCCTCGGCAAAGAACATGGCTGCCGCCATATGGGAGCAAAGCCCATGGCTGTCCTGGTTTTCGCAGGAGCAGGATATGTCATCAACCGTCGTTTGTTCTATAAAAATCTTTACTTCGTAATTTCTGTCCCCTCTCACCGTCATCCCGCAGACGCCGTCTTCATAAACCATTTTCTTCGCTCTGCCGGAGAGATACATGGAGCGTCCTTCCTCCAGCTGCTGCGGGGTGAACAGCTTTTCCCAATTTTTTCCCTCTGCCATTGCTACCCTCATCACTTCCTTTGTCAAGAAAAGAGCCTCTGTCCGCTCATCGTCAACAGAGGCTCTTGATTATCATGCCAGACTCTCACTCACAAACTTTTTGATGGCTGCAAAGCTTTCCCGGCTGATCACATGCTCCATGCGGCAAGCATCTTCCGTCGCCACATCGGCATCCACTCCCAGACGTACCAGCCAGTCTGAGAGAAACTCATGGCGCTCATAGATCATATCCGCGATTGCCTTACCGGAATCCGTCAGATAGATGAAGCCCTCCGGCGTGACGGTAATGTGTTCTTTCTCCCGTAGGTTTTTCATGGCAACGCTGACACTGGATTTCTTAAAACCCAATTCATCCGCAATATCCACCGACCGTACAACCGGCTTTTTCTTACTCAATATTAATATAGTTTCCAGATAGTTTTCTGCAGATTCATTTGATTTCAAGACCATCACCTCTTTTTTGCAAATACAGGAAGAATTCCGTCATGTATTCCTCTTCATCGACGAAAGACGCACAAATGGTTGCGGTATCATTCTTGACATTTTAACATATTATAGCTAAGCAGGCAAGAGATTTTGTTTGTAACGGTTCAGCACTTTGCGTCTTCTCTCATCAGCCATATTGTCAGATCAGCAGCCTGCTGCAAAGGCGGGCTGCTGACACGGGCAATTACCCGACAAATTCTCTTATGATGGAGCCCTCCGGCAGCTTTACGGGTGGCATTTCCGTGACCAGTGCGCACAGGTCTCTCAGACGGGCTACCAGACTGCCGACAGGCCCTTCCTCCGGAAGGTCCCTGATCTGAGGCATTATCTGCGATTTCAGAATGGCCAGCTCGTAGATAAAGGAAGTGTCATATTCCAGATCCGCCTCCTGGCGATAAGGAAAAATATGCTTTCTTTCCCCCCGGACAACACTTTCCCACATGGCTATGGTCTGCTCTGCTTTATACCCCCGCAGTCTGGAGTCCCTGACGATGCGGCGGATCATGCGCATATCCCGGGGAGGAATATTCTCCCCATCCTTTTCCTTCAGCGTATAGACAGGACAGGCAAATATCTCAAGCTTCTCATCCTGCGCCATATTCCCGCTGATCTCTGGATTCAATGCGTGTATCCCTTCAACCAGGATGTACTCTCCTTTTCCCTGGCGAATCCGGTTCCCTCTGTATTCTCTTTTGCCGGTCAGGAAATTATAGGTGGGCAGATCCACCTGGCCTCCCTTGGCCAGAGTCTCCATGTGGGAAGAAAAAAGCGCTACATCCACGGCATTCAGACTTTCAAAATCCTTTTTTCCTTCCTCGTCCAGTGGACAGTCGTCCCGATCGACAAAATAGTCATCCAATCCGATGGAGTGGGTTTTTCTTCCCTTTTGTTCCAGGGCACGCGCAAGCTTGCCGGCAAAGGAAGTCTTCCCGGATGACGAAGGTCCGGCAATCCATATGGTACGAATTTTCTCGTCCGACAGAATCTGAAGAACCATCTCTTCCAGCTTCTTTTCCTGGTAATCCTCCTGAAGATCTACCAGTCTCTGGCTCTCTCCCTGCCTGATCCAGCGGTTCAGATCCTCAGGGCTGTCAATCCCCAGGCCGCCCCAGTATTCCTCAGCCTCTGTTTTCGCGATGCGTTCTTTCTCAGTCATAATACTCCTTCAAAGCAGCCTCTATCAGCTGCCAGTCCTCTTCCACCTGTTTCAGACGGGCACAGGCCGACGGTGTCTGTGTGCCCTCCAGCTGCTTTCTGATCCTTGCCGTAATCTCCCTTTCCCTTTTCAGGTATTCCAGAAGAACCGGATGTCCCGCGGCCAGCAAAAGGCCTCCGAAGCGTTCTGCCAGAACAGTCTTCTGATCCGGCAGGGAATCCTCCAAGCCTTCCGCAAAGGCTGGTGCCTGAACCGGCGCAGCCGTCCTTGTCTGCCTGCGGCCCATCTTCATCATGGGATAGTATTTTCCTTCCTCCTGAACCATATCCTCCGCCAGCTCAGTCCAATCCAGCTCGTGAAAAAAATGCCTGACTGCCGGAAGATCGGACTGGGGTTGTACTATGATCTCCTTCAGGCTCTCCCTGACCAGAGGCTGCTCTGAAAGGATCCGGATCACAAGCATTCCTCCCATGCCGGCCAGTACCAGGCAATCAGCTTCCCCCGGTTTTAAGGCTGTCAGGCCATCAGAAAGCCTCGCTTCGATCTGATCAGTCATTTTCCACCCGGCGATATGCTCTTTTGCCCTGGACAGGGGACCCTCCCTCACATCCATGGCTATGGCGGAAGGAATTTTCCCCGACGCCACAAGATATATGGGCAAAAAAGCATGATCGGTTCCCACATCCGCCAGGCGCATCCCGGGACTGACCAGATCTGCAACCGCCATCAGCCGTGCTGACAGCCGGGGCAGTTTTTTCTGTGTCAAATTTCAGTCACTCCTATTCTCTCTGCCAAGGCAGATTCTCAATCCAGATAATCCTTGAGCTTTCTGCTCCGGCTGGGATGACGAAGCTTTCGCAGAGCCTTGGCCTCGATTTGCCGGATTCTCTCCCTGGTCACCTTGAACTCCCGGCCAACCTCCTCCAGGGTACGGGCTCTGCCATCGTCAAGGCCAAACCTCAGGCGCAGCACCTTCTGCTCCCGGTCTGTCAATGTCTCCAGGACCTCGTTAAGCTGGTCCTGCAGCAGGGTGAAGGCTGCCGCATCCGCGGGAACAGGGACATTGTCGTCCTGGATGAAATCACCCAGGTGGCTGTCCTCTTCTTCTCCGATCGGAGTTTCCAGGGACACAGGCTCCTGGGAGATCTTGAGAATCTCCCGGACGCGCTCCACCGGCATGTCCATCTCCTTGGCGATCTCCTCGGGGGTAGGTTCCCGGCCCAGTTCCTGAAGCAGCTGCCGGGAAACACGGATCAGCTTATTGATAGTCTCCACCATGTGGACAGGGATCCGGATCGTCCTGGCCTGGTCTGCGATAGCCCTGGTGATCGCCTGGCGGATCCACCAGGTAGCGTAGGTGCTGAATTTGTATCCCTTGCGGTAATCAAACTTCTCCACTGCCTTGATCAGGCCAAGGTTTCCTTCCTGGATGAGGTCCAGGAAGAGCATGCCTCTGCCGACATAACGCTTGGCAATGCTGACGACAAGCCTGAGGTTTGCCTCTACCAGGCGCTGTTTTGCGTCCTCGTCGCCCTCCTCCATTTTCTGTGCCAGCTCGATCTCCTCATCCGCTGTCAGAAGCGGCACCTTGCCGATCTCCTTCAGGTACATACGGACGGGATCATCAATGCTGACTCCTTCCGGAGCGCTCAGGTCAAGCTTGTCCAGCTCCACCTCTTCTTCATCATCGAGATTCTCGATATCGATATCATCATCCAGGATCAGTTCATCGTCACCTGTCACGTCAATTCTCAGAACATCCACGTTGTTTACCTCAAGGAAATCAAAAACCTTTTCCATCATCTCCGCGTCCAGCGGTATATCCTTGAAAAAATCGTTGATCTCCTGGTATTCCAGGACATTCCTTTTCTTTTTCGCAAATTCAAGAAGCTGCACCAGCCTGATACTGAATTTTCCTTCATTTGCATCCATGCAAACTTCCTCCTCTATAAAAATAGCATTGCCTTATTCTGTCTGTGGCTTATTCTTCTGGATTGCCTTTACCGTTTCGATCATCTCCAGACGGTTTTTCCTGAGCTTTTCAAGCTCGGTGTTTGCCGCGAGACAATCCTGCATGGCTTTCATATCCGACGGATCAGCCTGCCTTTGCCTGGCCATGAGGCTGTCCTGGCGGATTCTCAGGACAGCGTCGGCAAAGGCGCCTGCCAGCTGATCCGTATTTTCCAGGTTTAGAGTGGCGTGAAAAATTTCCGCAATCTGCTCTCTCTCCTCTCTTTCCAAAAAGGCGTTGAGAATCCTGGCGGGATTACATTCTCCATTTCTTAACTGGGCAAAGAGCATGCCGGCCACTTCCCGGAAAAGCGGTTCTGTAAAATCCTCCTCCGTCAGATAGCTTGTACAGGCCTCAAAGAGCCAGGGATAGGCACTGATCCAGGTGAGCATCAGCTTCTGCGCCTGAATGCCTGCCGTTTCCCTCTTTTTTGTATTGGGAAAGGCTCTGTCGGAGCTATCCGCTTCCGGCCGGCCCGGGCTGTCTATGCGTGGAGGACTGCCCCGCATGGCCAGGGCTCCCACCCTTCTTCTCAGTTCCGTCACGGTAATGCCATAGCTGTGATACTCCCTCACGACAGCTTCCGTATATAAAGTGCGCTCCAGCTCGTCCTCAAATTCCAGGAGGATGGCTGCGCATTTGTCAAAAAACTCATTCTGCCCCTGGGGCTCCTGCATCCGGCAGGTCTTTTCAGCCTGGGCGATCCGAAAATAAAAGCTGTCTCTGGCCTGCTCCATTCTCTGGCGAAATGCCTCCGCCCCATAGGATTTGATGAATTCATCCGGATCCTTGGACGGCTTCACATCGATAATCCTCGACTTCAGTCCGGCTGAACGCAGGATAGGGATGGCGCGAAGCGCTGCCCTCACTCCTGCCTCGTCGCTGTCGTAGAGAAGCAGGATCTCTTCCGTATAGCGCTTCAGAAGACTGGCATGCCCGCTGGTCAGGGCCGTCCCCAGAGAGGCCACAGCGTTGGTAAAGCCTGCCTGATGCAGGGAAATCACATCCATATATCCTTCGCAGAGGATCATGGCGTTCTCCCTGGAGCTGCGCGCGGCATGAAGTCCGTAGAGATTTCTTCCCTTATCGAAAATCATCGTCTCCGGGGAATTCAGGTATTTCGGTTTTCCGTCCCCCATGACCCGGCCGCCAAAACCGATGACCCTGCTGCCGGTATCCATGATGGGAAACATGACCCTGTCCCTGAATTTGTCGTACATGCCCCAGCGTTCATCCGCACCGAAAAGACCGGATTCCAGCAGCAGGTCATCGGAATATCCTTTTCCCTTCAGATAACGGTAAAGAGCTTTGCCCTTCCCCCCGGCGTAGCCCAGGCCGAAGCGGCGGATACTGTCCTCGGAAAGCCTTCTGTTTTTCAGATAGGAAAGGGCTTCCCTTCCTCCCTCTTGCCTGAGCTGGTAGTAAAAAAAACCTGCTGCCTCCTTCTGGAGCTTGAGAAGCAGATCCCTCTTCTGTGCCTTTTCCCGCGCATGGGGAGAATACTCCACAGGAGGAAGCTCTACTCCTGCCCTTTGGGCCAGCGCGGTCATGGCTTCCTGAAAGGTCATGTTCTCAAAATCCATAAGAAAGTGAAAGACGGTGCCTCCCTTATGACAGCCAAAGCAGTAATACATCTGTTTGGAAGGAGAAACGGAAAAGGAAGGTGTCTTCTCGTTATGAAAGGGACACAGGCCGACATAATTGGCACCGCTTCTTTTCAGCTTGACGTACTGACCGATGATGGACACAATGTCATTTTTCGTGCGTACCTCCTCGACCACTTCCTCCGGATATCGCATAAAGCATCACCTCCCCTGGGCCAGCTGCCAACCACGAGGAATGAATATCTCACGGAATTTTTCCATGGAATACTGATCTGTCATGCCGGACAGGTAATCCACCACGGCTGTGGCTTTTGAAACTCCTTTTTCAAAGATCAGACTGCGATACTCTTCTGACATGGCTTCCGGATACTGGTTGTAGTAGCGATAGAGCTCCTTCAGCATATGCATGGCCTTGCCTTCTTCTCTTTTCGCCGTCTTGTTTTCATACACGTTCAGAAACATCTGAGCCCTAAGCTCCCTCATACCGGTTCCAATCTCCTCTGACATCCGGATGGAGGGTTTGTCCAGGCTGTTCTCAATGACGTCATGAACAAAGGTATTCAGTCTTTCCCGTGTGGTATAACCCAGCTGCATCCTGAGCGTCACCGGGAGATCATCCTCTGAAAAAATGCCGGCGCGCTGGGCATCATCCATATCATGATGGATATAGGCGATTTTGTCCGCAATGCGGACCAGCTGGCCTTCCAGTGTCCTGGGCTTTCCGCTGGTTTTGTGATTGAGGATCCCATCCAATGTCTCGACCGTAAGATTGAGGCCTTCTCCATTTTTTTCCAGAATCTGTACGACTCTTATGCTCTGCTCGTGATGGGCAAAACCTCCCGGATGGATCTCATTCAGAGCCCGTTCCCCTGCATGGCCGAAGGGAGTATGCCCCAGATCATGGCCCAGGGCAATAGCCTCTACCAGGTCCTCATTCAGGCGCAGAGCCTTGGCCATGGTACGGGCAATCTGGGATACCTCCAGGGTGTGAGTCAGACGGTTCCTGTAATGATCCCCCTGGGGGGCCAAAAAGACCTGCGTTTTATCCTTGAGCCTGCGGAAGGCCTTGCAGTGCAGGATGCGGTCTCTGTCTCTCTGGTAGCAGGTGCGCACATCACACTCATCCTCCAGCCTGACTCTCCCGCCGGAACGGCTGCTATGTGCTGCATAGGGACTAAGAAGCCCCATTTCCCTTTGCTCCATGTCCTCACGGATGTTCATGCCTTTTCCCCGCCTCCCTTCGTCTCCGGATTTGATATCATAGTCAACGGCAAATAATAGCTCTGCTTTGTCGTTTGCGATAAAGCTCTCTTTTTTTATTATTCTACAAAAATGAGGAAACCCCTCTTTTTCAGAATAAAAAATTATAAAAAAACGTCTTGACATTTATTATCCCTTTTGCTATACTCTCCCTTGTCGCGAGGGAAAGCAAAGCTTTCAAGGAAATGCGATATGCGGAAGTGTCGGAACTGGCAGACGAGCTAGACTAAGGATCTAGTGACTATTGCAGTCGTGTGGGTTCAAGTCCCATCTTCCGCATGATGAAAAGGGAGCCTGAAGGGCTCCTTTTTTTTATGTCCTGAGTCGTCGAAAGGAATATGTTGCCCGGCAGTACCCGACTGCAGGGAAATAAAAAAAGCCCCGAAACCACGACTTCATCGTAATCTCGAAGCTTCCATGCGCCCTCAGGGGCTCGAACCCTGGACACCCTGATTAAGAGTCAGGTGCTCTACCAACTGAGCTAAGGGCGCTTCCTTAGGAACAGACGTGATTATAATCCTTTCTCTTTGGCTTGTCAACAATTTTTCTCAAAAAAATAAATCAATTTTAATCCCAGCTGCCTGTCGATGCCAATGCAATAAAAAAGCCCCGAAACCGCGAAACCTTCGCAATCTCGAAGCCTAAATGCGCCCTCAGGGGCTCGAACCCTGGACACCCTGATTAAGAGTCAGGTGCTCTACCAACTGAGCTAAGGGCGCTTCCTTTGGAATAAAACGTATTATATCCTCTTCCTCTCTTCTTGTCAACAACTTTTTCTCAAAATATTCGACCTGTGCAAAGTCCGTAAGCATGCGATGCTGTGACTGGATTTATCCAGATAGAACATCGCATGCTTACGAGGCTCCCCCAAGGGAATAAGCAAAAAAACAAAACGTTTCCCTAAAGTCAGGTCATGTAACTGCCCAGGAATACAGAACTGAACCGAACCATCGCGGATAGATCAGCTTTACAGGCTCAAAATAATAACGATCAGGATCACCAGGATACCGATACAGGTCATCATCAGGGCAAAGGAGAAATTGCCGGTGATGGGTGTCATGGCATCCTTTATTTCCTCGCGCCAGAGGATCATGCCCTTGGCCTGCATATCTTTACTTCTGCGGATGGGTCTTTCTCTGAAGAGGATGACGCGGAATCCCACGACAAGAAGGTCGAGGCTGGTCTCCAGCAGCCTGCCAGACAGATTGCCCAGCCACCATATCCCTCGACATAGCGGGATCAGCAGAAGGTTCCTGCCAAACAGTTCGGCTGCTTTTCCCAGACCCGCAAGCCCATAGCGGCAAAGAGGGGTCAGGATCTGGTTTTCCCCGTATACGGCAGCGAAATCTCCGAATGCAGACGGGAGCCATCGGGTCAGTGCCGGTCTGTACAACAGCTCCTCCAGGTCAAGGCCGGCCGGCCACAGGTTGACATAGGAATTCTCCCTTACCAGGACATTCTGGACAAAGAAAAAATAAACCAGGGCGCCGATTGCCAGAGAAATGAAGCTGCCCTTCAGATTTACCAGGGAGAAGGCCTTAAAATGCAGGATCTCATGGCTTGGAATAAACTCCAGAGGAATTCCGGTATAATTCATCATTTTATAGGCCAGCTGCTTCATCACAAAGGGATTTCCCAGCACCAGCATCAAAAGGCTGGAGCCAAAGATACAGGCGGTACTGGCCGAATTCATGCAGCCGGATTTGCTGTCATATTCCGCCTGCTTTGAGGGATGCTTTTCCACAAAAATCACAACAAAGAGCTTCAGCATATAGGCAAAGGTCAGGCCGCCGGAAAACAGAAAGATCCATTCCACAGCCTGCAAAAAGACATGAAGCCCCTCTGCCGCGTGGATTCCTTCCACGATCCCTTCATGAAGGAGGGTCTTGCTGATATAGCCGTTAAAAACAGGTACCCCGCTGATCCCCAATGCGCCAAGGGCAAAGGATATCTTCAGGAAAAGCTTGTTTCTGCCCCAGCCTCGGATATCATCGAGAGTCAGGGTATGAAGGTTCATCACCACCACCCCGGCTGCCATGAAAAGGGTCAGCTTGATCAAAGAATGGTTTACCATATGAAGCATTGTACCGGCAATCGCCAGAACCACCCCCTCCCATTCTCCCGCTTCGAACAGGATCACCGCCATACCGATCCCTGTCAGAATGAATCCGATCTGGGACATGGAAGAGCAGGCCAAGGTTCTTTTCAGGTTCACGGAAAACAGAGCCAGCACTGCTCCCAGAGCCATGGTGATCACACCCAGGCAAAGCACCAGCAGTCCAAATGCCCTCTCCTCCATCATGGAGGTGAGGGTAGTCATCAGGATTCCATAGACTCCTACCTTGGTCAGGATACCTGACAAAAGAGCCGATCCGGGAGAAGGCGCCACCGGGTGGGCTTTTGGCAGCCACACATGAACCGGAAACATCCCGGCCTTGCATCCGAATCCAAAAAGAATACAGACACAGGCAGCAAAAATCATCCCTGTATTCTCGGCATCCTCTATGGAGGGAGCCAATTCTACAAAGAAAAGGGTGCCGGCGGCATTTTTCAGAAGCAAAAGCCCCATAAACAAAACCAGGCCTCCGATCACGGCGATAAAGAGATAGGTATAGCCAGCCCGTATCGCAGCCGCATTTTCTTCGTGGATGACCCAGGTGAAGGAAGTGAAGGACAGTATCTCAAAAAAGACAAAGGCAGTCATCAGATCTGCGGAAAGCATGACGCCTTCCGTAGCTCCCAGTGTCATCAGGACAAAAAAGAGATAGCGGCCAAGGCCTTCCCTTTCATGGGCAAAATATTCCCGGGAAAACAGGGTGGTAAGCGCCCACATAAAGGCAGTCACAACACAGTAAACACCGCGGAAGCCATCTGTCACAAAATGGAGCCCATCGCTAAAGACATAGAGAATATCCCATGAGGGAGCAAAGACAAGGACCAGAAAAGACAAGCCCAGCTCAGCAAAGGTAAAAAAGACGGTAAACCAGTCCCTGGCTTCTTCTGATCTTGCCCCGACAAGGCAAGATCCTATCGCTGCCGCAAAGGGCAGAAAAACGATCAGAGCGATCATACAATTCCCTCCACTTTAGAAAGGCAAATGTAACTGTGTAGGAACAGGTGACAAAACAGTTACAGGCACATGATTCAAAGACCGCAGGCAGAACGGATGAGTCCCACAACAGGAGCGGGAAACATTCCCAGAATCAGAATAGCCCCTGTACAGGCAATGATGGGAACCAGCATCCAGCCATCCGCCTCACGAGTACCGTCCGAGTCGACATAGAGATCCTTTTCCGGCTGTGAGAAAAAGGCCCTTACCGCCACGCTGAGACTGTAAATGGCACACAGGAAGGCAGAGAAGATCAGACAACCCACACCCAGATAGGACAAGGGGGTATCCATCGCTATCCCGGCCATGATCAGCTGATACTTGGAGATGAATCCACAGGTCATGGGAAGACCGATCAATCCCAGACAGGCAATGGTATACATGACAAAGGTGACAGGCATTCTCTTTCCCACCCCATTCACCTCATAAACATATTTTCTGCCGCTGCAGTGCATAAAGGCTCCGGCGCACATAAAAAGAACGATCTTGATGGTACCGTGAAAAACGAGGTGGCCCATACCGCCGACAAAGCCGGCAGGCGTCATCAGAGAAAAGCCAAACAGCATATAGGAAAGATTGCTGACCGTCGAATAGGCCAGCCTGCGTTTGAAATGTCGCTCCTTCACAGCCAGCACGGCGGCATAGATCAGGGTAAAGGCCGAGAAAAAAACGGCAATACTCTGCTCCGGACTGCCATAGAGAAGATCCGGTCCAACATTATAATAGGTCAGCCGCATCACAGCAAAGGCCCCGGAATTTACCACTGCCACCGCATGAAGCAGGGCCGTCACGGGCGTCGGCGCCACAGAGGCTGTCGGCAGCCAGCTGTGGAAGGGAAAGATGGCCGCCTTGATCCCGAAACCGAAAAAACCAAGGAGATAAGCGATCCGCATCAGTCCCTCAGCGTAACCCGGTTCCAGGCTTCCTCCATAGATGAAAACGCCTTCATTTCCGCTCATCGTTACCAGAATCATGGAAAACAGCGCCAGGGAAGCGCCAAAAACCAGATAAGCGGAATATTTCCTGACCGCGTACATGCTCTCATGATCGCGGTAATGCCCCACCAGAGGCAAAGTAACCAGGGTCAGAAGCTCATAAAAGACAAACATGGTCAGGATATCAGCCGAAAAGGCAAGCCCCAGCGTGATGCCGTAGGTCATGAGATAATAGGAAAAAAAGGAATTCACATAGGCCTCCCCCTTCATATAGGAAAAGGCATACAGAAGAAGCAGGGGCCACATCAAAGATACCATGCCTGCGAATAGCATAGAAGGAGTATCGACCTGAAAATCAATGGAAAACCCTTGCACAAAGCGGTACAGGGTCATGACCGGTGTCCTGCCTCCTATGAGGATAATCCAGACAAACAGGGTCGTGATACAGGCGACAATCTCCAGAAAAATCAGGCGGCGCTTCTCCTCCATCTCATGCCGGGAAAGAAGAAACAAGCCACCGGCAATCGGCAAAAAAACCGGCACCAATATCAACTGCGGATTCAAATTACCACCTCCATGACAGTCCCGCCAAAGACGCCGACCAGCAGTGAGACAACGCACAGGCAGATCATAGGCACTGTCATCCAGCGGGTAGGCTCACAGCCTGCCAGATCTTCCCCTTCAAAGTCCCGGCCAGGGAAAAATGCATCGATGACAACAGGAAGAAGGTATCCAGCCGTAAGCAGGGCGGAAATCAGAAGGATGACCGGGGCTGCAATGGCAAACATGCCTTTTGCGTTTCCGATCAGTGAGCCTGCGATGACCCATTTGCTCAAAAAGCCGGCCATAGGAGGAATCCCCACCAGGGAAAGAGATGCCAAAGCAAAACAGGAAAGAGTGACAGGCATAAATCTTCCGATACCCTTCAGGGAGGCCACATCCCGCTTTCCCAGCTTATAGATAAAGACACCGGCAGCCAGAAACAGACAGCCCTTGGCCGAGGAATGAGCCAGCAGATGGAGCAGGCCGCCCCTTATCCCTTCCACGGAAAGGGTGGAAAGCCCCAACAGAATATAGGAAAGCTGACTGATCGACGAATAGGCCAGCCTCTTTTTCATTATTTTTTCCCGGAAGGCCATCATCGATCCCATAAATATCGTCAGCATGCACAGACTCATCCAGGAATACTGCACCCAGGTGTTACGAAGCAGCTGTGGGCCCACAGAATAATAGACCAGACGGATGATGGCCAACACACCCGCCTTTGTGATAATCCCCGATAAGAGGGCGGAGGCCGGGGCAGGCGCTATGGGATGGGCAGTGGGCAGCCATCCATGCATCGGATATAAGCCGGCCTTGGTCCCAAAGCCAATGATAGCGATAAAAATCGCGATGCGGACAACTCCCTCATGGCCGGCAAGCTTTTCCGGTGAGAGAAAGCCTTCCCAGACAAAGGAGCGGCTTCCTGTCCCGTAATAGCAGACAAAGAATACCCCCAGCAGTCCCATGAGGGCTCCTGCGATGGAATAAAAAAGATATTTCAGAGCAGCAGCAATAGATTCCTTTGTCTTTTCATGGAGAACCAGCGGCATGGAAGTCAAGGTGGCCAGCTCAAAGCACAGATACAGCGTAACCAGATTCGATGAGGTACACACGGCAATCATGGCGCCCATAGACACAAAGTGAAAGAGGAAAAAAGCAGGAACGTCCTCTTCCGCCAGCATATATTCGTAGGAATAAAAGGTAACTGCCGTATAGAGAATCAGGACAGCACTAAGGGCAACTCTGCCGATATTGTCTATTCCAAAGGAGACAGACACTCCCTCTGCCAAGGTGAACAGAGTCACCGGCCTGCCGAAGACAGCAGCCAGTATTCCCAGAAGGTCTGTTATAATGATGGTTGCCGTATAGTAATCATTTCTCCTGCTCTGTGTTTCCAGTCTCCTCGTGGAAAAATAGATCCCTGCAAGAATGGGGAACAGGGCCGCAGTGATAATCAACATAATGGTTTACTCCTCTCTTATTCAAAATGCCTGCGTTTCGATTCGTCTACTGGCCGAATTCGCACCGCTGCCAGCAGCATAATTCCTCAGGTATTTCGTGCGCATACTATACCTGGTATCGGCAAGACAGGTTCTCACGCGAACATTCCCAATCCTGTGCGGATCAGATCCACGATAATCCAGGAAAATAACCCCATAAACACATTGATCGATGAGAGCACCAGCATAGGGATAAAGAAGGACGGGCTATGTCCCTCCTTAACCCGGTAGTCGTACTTTCCTTCTTTTACCTGTTCTTTTGTCGGGGCGATATAGATCCGGACCATGGTACGGATGAAATACAGAACATTCAGTAGAGAGCTCACGGCCAGAACCAAAAGTACACAGACCGTCTCCATCGTGTTGTCCGCCATGACTGCTGATATCCCAAACAGTACCTTCGAGGCAAATCCTGCAAATATGGGAATCCCAATCATGGAAAGAGCAGCTACCGAAAATGCTTTTCCGGCATCCCGGTTGCGCAGACCGCTTCCCTGGAGATAGCGAAAGCCCAGATTTCCTCCCGACACCTCCGCCAGCCGTGGGGTTGACAGAAAGAGCTGAGATTTTGTCACGGCATGAGCCAGCATATGGAAGAGTGCAGCCGTATATCCGGCCAGGCCGCCGATGCCGATCCCCATATAGATGTAACCGATCTGGGCAGCAGAAGAAAAGGCCACCATGCGGTTGATATCATCGGACAGCATGGCGGAAACCGATCCGAAAATGATTCCCAGCATACCCAATACCAGCAGGATATTCCCGATCGGAAGCTTTTCGAGAACCTCCGGTCCGATCACACGGTAGTATATCTTGAGCAGAAGAAAAATATATGCCTTTGAGACCAGGGAGGACAAAAGCGCTGCCGAGATAGGACTTGCCTTCCCGTAGGTATCCGGCATCCAGAAATGAAAGGGGAAAAGGCCGCTCTTGATAGCCAGACCAATGGTAAGGATACCCACTGATATGCTCAGGACAGGAAGATTGGCCGGATCCGCTGCGATATCCGCAATGGCGGTTCTCATCGGTACCATCAGAAGATGCCCTGTCGTATCATAGAGAAGTACTACTCCCAGCAGATAAAGACCGGAACCCAGAAGATTCAGAATCATATATCTCATGGCTGCCAGGGTTGTCCTGCCGATCTCCCTCACGATCAGAACCCCACAGCTCGACAGCGTCAGGATCTCCAGAAATACATAGCCGGTAAAGATATCGTTTGTCCAGACCAGCGCCATCAGAGCCGCTGTCATCAGATTGACCAGGGAATAATAAAGATTGATCTTGCTTTCGTCCAGATCCTTCTGCAGGAACCTCTCGCCGGCAAATACCGAGCAAAGCATGATCACCAGAAAGACCAGGGCGAACAAAGCCTCCAGCACGCCTGCCCTTATCTCATTGCCCCAGGGTGCCGGAAACTCCCCCATCACATAGGTAAAGGAAGCTCCGCTGCCCAGAGTATATCCCAGGACACAGGCCGCCAAAAGGATCAGCACTCCCTCAAACAGGATCGTGTATCTTTTTGCCGCCCTGGGAGAGAGGATGGAGCACAGTGCGCCCGAAAAGAGGCTGCAAACGATCGTAAAAAGCGGAAAGTTCCATATGAATCCCAATTCACCTATCCTCCGTCTCATGCTTTGAGATGGCATATATGTCATCTATATCCAGGGTATGATATCGTTTATACAAACGCACCGTCAGGGAAAGAGTAAGAGCCGTGACCGAGACGGAAACCACGATACCGGTAAGTACCAGGCCTGCCGGAACCGGATTGATATAGGCCTCCACCGAAGCAATCCCTTCTTTGAGGATCGGCGCCTTCCTGCCGGATATATAGCCCATTGAGGCAAGAAAGAGAAAGGTCCCCGTATCCATGATATTCATCCCCATCAGTTTTTTTACCAGATTTCTCTGAAACAAAAGCATGGTAAAACCGATGCCGAAGAGAATGATCGCGGCTGCCTCGACATAATTATTCATCAATGTATCCAGCATACTGTTCAGTCACCCCCTATGCTGCCTCTGCGGAAAAGGCTGTAAAAGCCAAACATGGTACACATGACAACAAAACCTACCGCTATATCCAGGGGAAGAATCAGTCCACCGCTGAGAACAGCGCCCGGTGTCCCCTTAGGGATATGGCTCTCCAGGCCGTTTGCCCCCATAAAAAATACGTATCCCTTGGCAAAGCTGTAAAAGGTAAGAGCGATAAAAGTAGTCCTTTCGAAAAAGCGAAGGGTGAAAAAACGGTCTACATGGTCAAAGCCATATGCTGCCGCTGTCATGATCAGGCCCGCTCCCATCACCGCACCTCCGGAAAAGCCTCCGCCCGGAGAATTCTGCCCGTTCAGGATGACGTATATCCCAAAGAGGAGAATCGACGGAATCAGGATCATGCCGACCCTGTGGAGGATGGAATCACCGGAAATATCATAATAGTGGTCGAGAGTGATGGAATAGTAGTCCTCGTACAAGGACTGCATGTTTTTTTTGTCCTTTCGCAGCAGGACCAGGACACAGATCAGGGCGGTGAACAGAACATGCGACTCCCCTAATGTATCGAAAGCACGATAGTCAAGGATCATACCGGAGACAATGTTGACCGCTCCCGTCTCCTTCAGGCCTTCCTCAACATACCGCTGCACCACTTCCACAGCCCGCGGATTTTCCCTGCCGAAGTAGGGAAGATTCGCCACCGTATACAGGAGAACACCGATCAGCAGGATACAGCTGACCACAGCCACTGCCTGGTAAGCCAGGCCAAAGCTTTTCCTGGTGACGGCCTTGAGTTCACTGGTGTGCTCACTTACATCAATCTGATGATTCAGCTCCTTCTTCCGGGCTTTGAAGGCTTCTCTGGGTTCATCATACCCCTCCTGCCCCTGGGCAAACCAGTCCATCACATCCAGGTCGCCATTCAGCCACCTTACAAATAAATCCTTCACCGGCCGCCTCCTGACTGAGCAGTTTCATCCGGCTCTGCCGCACTCATACTCGTATCCCCCGCATCCTCGGCGTGTATTTTCCTGAGTGTCAGAAGAAAAAGGATGCCGCTCACCCCAGAGCCCACTGCCGCTTCTGTGATGCCCAGATCCGGAGATTCCAGTATCACCCAGACGATGCACATGAGCATGGAATAGGAAAGAAAAATAACCACTGCCTGAAGCAGGTTTCCTGTCAGATTCACACAGATGGCACAGAAGATCAGTAAAACCAGCAGGATCAGTTTCAATGATTCCATATCTTACTATCGCCTCCTCAACAATCAATTTTGGCGTATCGTAACTACTCAGCCCTTTCCGCTTTCCTGTCCTCTTCGCTTTCCTCGCGTTCCACACAGTCATACAGCTCGGGATTGGTAAAATACTCAATCTGGCTGAGAAAGTGAGACGAAACCGGAGAGGAAAACCAGAGGAAAACGCACAGAAGAAGAAGCTTGGCTGTTTCCAGGTTCCAGCCTGACCCTATTGCCAAACCCGCCAGGATCAAAAACAGGGCCAGGGTATCTCCGATCCCCGCCGCATGCATCCTGTTGATGATAAAGACAAAGCGCCAGACGCCCATCACGGCAGCTCCGAAAAAAAAGAGTCCCCCTGCCAGCAAAAGACAGGTAAAGGCAAAACGGATCCAGCCCAATGTGATCATTATCCTTTGTCTCCTTCCTGTATGCGATGCCTGATCTTGATCTGATCCTTGATCTCATCCTCCCTGAACCGGTGATAATACATGTCCCGCTTTGGTTTTGCAGGGATATAGATGATACCGAATATGAGGACGGTGATGAAGCTGATCATGGCATAGATCAGGGCAATATCCGTCAGATAGCTTTCCCCCAGCAGGCGGGAAAGAATGGCGATGGAAGCGATTGTCATGGTACTCACCATATTGATGGAGAGGATTCGGTCGGTCACACGCGGACCAATGACAGAACGGACCACCATCACTCCAATCAGGACAGCCAGCGCGGTCAAGGCAATCGTATATAAAATCCGATATGCCTCCTCAAGTGTTTCCATTATCATTACCTCCTGTTATTATTTCATCTTCCCTTATTTCTTAACCGGAAGGGAAGGAATCCTGGGCAGCTGGAACTCAATATAGGGAAACAGATGCAGCCTGCGCAAAAAAGAGGACTCTTCCAGACCTTGGGCATATTCCCGGCGCAGGCAGTGAACAACAAAAAAGTCTCCCTTCTGGAAGATCGTGATGGTTCCCGGTGTCAGGGTAATGGAATTTGCCAGGATCACATTCATAATGGCAGAATCCAGGCCGGAATGAAATTCAACAATGACAGGCTCCGGCGCCGCCTTGGGATTGAATGCTAACGCTGCAACGCTGAAAGAAGCTTTCCCTATCTCCACAATGAGGTTCAGAAGATATTCCAGGAACCAAGGTAAGCCCCGCAGCAGCTTTTTTTCGGTCTGGAGAGAATATCCCAGAACCTTCACGACAAAGGCACAGACAGCCAGCGAAATCGGAATCCCCAAAAGCACCAGCTCCAGACTGAATCTGCCATTCAGGACAAGCCAAAGAATAAAAAACAGTATAACCATTATTTCGTCCTCATCACACGCTATGATTGAATCGACAAAAGGTTGCTCATACAAATTAACCAAAAAAGCCCCTGCATAAAAAAAGAATATAGAGATTATAACCCAAAAATATTCCATGTGCAACTCTTTACAAGTTTTTTCAAACAGTCTATACTAAATCAAAAGTGTTTTTAGGAGGAGGCTATCTATGGACCGTTTTTTCAACATGGACAATAAATTCTTCACAGCAATGAGCAGGGTTGGTGATCTGATCATCCTGAATCTTCTGTGCCTTGTCCTGAGTCTTCCATTGGTGACGATAGGGCCTTCCCTGACTGCTCTCTTCTATGTAGAGCTGAAGATGGTCCGCAATGAGGAGTCCTATATTGTCCGCAGCTTTTTCAAATCCTTTAAGGAGAACTTCAAACAGGCTTTTATCATTAACCTGATCATGCTGGCGGGGGGAGGACTGCTCTGGGTAGATTTTTCCATTATGCGTTCCTTCGAAGGCGGATGGGTTAGAGTGCTCTACATCATGCTGATGGTAATCCTCTTTCTTTACCTGATGGTCTTTACCTACATCTACCCTGTCCTGTCCAAATTTTACAATACCATCCGCAACACCTTCCTGAATTCCTTCCTGATGGCGATCCGACACCTTCCCTTCACTCTCCTGATGATCCTGGTGTCGGTTTTACCCTTCGTCGCCTTCTTCTTTGGCCCGGCCACGATTCAGACCTATATCATACCCGTCGCCATCCTGGTCGGCGTCTCCGGTGTCGCCTTTATCAACGCCCATTTTCTGGTAAGGATATTTGACCAGTATATCCCGAAAGAAGAGGAGGAGGAAAAGGAGGATGCCGAGGATCCTGCAGATCCTCCTGCTGAGAACTAACGGTACAAGTGTTTACGATAGAGAAAGGGGGAAAGCCCTACGGATCATGGAACAACTCTTGGCATGCAGTACAAGCTGGCTGCTCTGTACCTGCTGAACCTGTTGGAGCACCCTCTGACCATCTCCCAGATCTGCGATGTCCTGATGGAAAAGCTGCTTACCAATTTTTTTACCCTGATGAATGCCCTCACAGAGCTGCATGACGATGATCTGATCCTGACGGAGACGGTGGAGACCAATACCTACTACCGCATCACAGAGGAAGGAAAGAATACCCTTCAGTATCTTACGGCAGAGCTTTCTCCGGAGATGAAGCACTTGATCCAGGATCGGGTGAAGGAGCTTCACCTTTCTACAAGGCAGACTCTTCTTCCCCACGCCAGATACGATGCCAGTACACTGAGCGGACCTATGGTAAGGTGCACGGTGATGAATGGGTCCGCAACCATCCTGGATCTCAGGTTGTCGGTTCCCGGCCAGGAGGCTGCGGAGGAAATCTGCAGAAGCTGGCCGCTTCGCTGGGAAAAAGTCTACACAAAATTAATGGAGGAGCTTCTGTGAAAGAAGCCCCTCCTTTTTCTTTTCCCCTTATCATTCGGATCTTTTTACCCGCTTTTCAAGAAGCGTCTGAATATCCTCCACACACTGCTCATAGCCAAGCCTGCTGCTGTCCAGACAGAGATCGTACTCTGTAGCATCTGTCCATCTCTTCCCGGTAAAACGGCGGTAGAAATCCTGTTTCCGCTTGTCGTCCTTTTTCAAATACTTCATCAGCTCTTTCCCGGAAAGGCTTTGCTTTTGAGCTGCGTTTGTCATCCTGAAGTCCCAATCCGCATGGACAAAAACCCGCAGGACATAGGGCAGATCCTCCAGAATATAGTTTGAGCAGCGTCCAATGATCACACAGGATTCCCGTTTTGCCAGATCCCGGATCACCTTTGCCTGATAGCTAAACAGGTTTTCGTCAGAAATAAACTCTTTGCTGTCCGGCGGATAGAGCTCACCGGTATAGATCTCTGAACCGCGCTTCTTAAAGCTGTGGGTAGCTGTGGAGTATTCATCCACCCTGCCAAACAATCCCTCATCTATTCCGCTGTCGTCAGACGCCAGCCGAAGAATGTCTTTGTCGTAATAAGAGATCTTCAGCCGCTCGGACAACATTCTTCCAATCGTTCTCCCACCGCTTCCATACTGACGTGCGATCGTGATCACATAGTTAACCATCGAAGCCTCCTTCTCCTCTAGAAACGCAGTTTCTACACTGTCTGCTCGGTCGGAGCCTATTTTGCAGCTCATCGGCAATTTTCGCTTCCCTATTCTCCCAGATAAGCCTTCTGTACCGCTTCGTCATTCAAAAGATCAGCCGCCCTTCCGGACATGGAAATCGTGCCTGTTTCCAGGACATAAGCCCGATCCGCAATCGAGAGGGCTTTGCGGGCATTCTGTTCCACAAGAAGAACCGTCGTGCCCGAGTCGGATACCTTCTGGATGATATCAAAAATCTCATTGACAAAGATAGGGGAAAGCCCCATCGAGGGCTCATCCATCAGAATCAGTCTGGGACGGCTCATCAGAGCCCTCCCCATAGCCAGCATCTGCTGCTCTCCTCCGGAGAGAGTCCCTGCAATCTGGCCCTGGCGCTCCTTCAACCGGGGGAAACGATGGTATACCGTTTCCAGCGTATCCATGATCTCATCTTTATCCCTGCGGGTAAAGGCCCCCATTTTCAGATTCTGAAGAACCGTCATGTTGGCAAATACCCGTCTTCCCTCCGGCACATGGGCCATTCCCATGCCCACCACATGATGAGCAGGTGTCTTGGTGATGTCCTTGCCGTCAAAATGGATGGATCCGCTTTTCGCCCTCAAAAGACCCGTGATGGTATGCAGGGTCGTGGTTTTCCCGGCACCGTTCGCCCCGATCAGGGCAACAATCTCCCCTTCGTTTACCTCGAAGGAGATCCCCTTCAGCGCCTGTATCATGCCGTAATAGACCTTTATATCATGGACTTCCAATAATGCCATTCCGATCCTCCTATTCTCCCAGATAAGCCTTGATAACCTCCGGATCATGCAGAACCTGTGAGGTTTCGCCCTGGGCAAGGATACGCCCGAAGTTCAGCACAGTCAGCCTCTCGCAGATACCGGAAACCAGCTTCATGTCGTGCTCAATCAGCAGGATCGTAATATCGAATTTATTCCGGACAAAGCGAATCGTATCCATCAGCTCTGCTGTCTCGTTTGGATTCATCCCTGCGGCAGGCTCGTCCAGGAGAAGGAGCTTGGGCCGGGTGGCAAGGGCGCGGGCGATCTCCAGCTTCCTCTGCTTCCCATAGGGAAGATTGGCTGCAGTGACCAGTGCCTCCTGGTCCAGGTCAAAAACCCTGAGAAGATCCATAGCCTCGTCATCCATCCTTTTCTCTGTCCGGCGGTATCTTCCCAGATGCAGGATTCCTTCCAGAGTCAGATAGGAATAATGGTTGTGCAGGCCTACCTTTACATTGTCCAGCACGCTGAGCTGATGGAAAAGACGGATATTCTGGAAGGTACGGGCGATTCCTTCTTTATTGATATCCCGCGTCTTCCTGCCGGTAATGTCCTTGCCATCCAGACGGATAATGCCTTCATTCGGTTTATAGACTCCTGTCAGGAGGTTAAACACTGTCGTTTTGCCTGCCCCGTTTGGTCCGATCAGGCCGTAAAGCTCCCCCTTCTCAATGGCAATGGAGAACTCGTCCACAGCATGGAGGCCGCCAAAGGCAATACTGAGATGATTGACTTCCAATATCGCTGCCATAGCATTACTCCTCCTTCCTGTTCTTTCTGAAAAGACGGCCCAAATGGCGCTCTCTCCACTCCAAAAATCTCGGAGCCCAGTTAAAAAGCATCATCAGGATCAGAATAATGGAGTAGATCAACATGCGGTAATTCGCCATACCTCTGAGCAGCTCCGGCAGCACGGTAAGAACAACAGCTGCGATCACAGAACCACGGATATTTCCGATGCCGCCCAGGACAACAAAGACCAGGGCAAGAATGGAAAAGTTGTAGTCAAATTTCTTTGCCTGAAGGGTTGCCAGATTATGGGCATAGAGGGAGCCGGCTGCCCCGGTAAGGGCGGCGGATACCGTAAAAGCCATCAGCTTATAATGAGTAATGTTCAGCCCTATGGAGTCTGCCGCGATCCGGTTGTCACGAATGGCCATTATGGCTCTTCCGTCACGGGAATCGATCAGATGCAGCACCACAAACAGGGTAATCAGAATCAGAATGATACCCGCCAGAAAGCTGGCATCCTTCGGGGTTCCCGTAATCCCCATCGGGCCAGAGACAAGGATCTCCCCTCCCGGCTCCATGCCCATGGAAAACTGATCCTTGACGGAAAAATGAAAGCCGTTGGAATCCAGGCCTATATAGAAAATGTTCATGACATTTTTGATGATCTCTCCGAAAGCCAGGGTAACAATGGCCAGATAATCCCCTTTGAGACGCAGCACAGGAATTCCGATCAGAAGGCCGAAGACTGCCGCTACGACCGCGCCTACAGCGATGGCCAGTGCCAGGCGAAGCGGCGCAAAGGACAGGGTATCCTGCAAGCATTTGGAAAAAAAGGCTCCGGAAAAGGCTCCGACGCACATAAAACCGGCATGTCCCAGACTCAGCTCCCCGGAAATTCCAACGACCAGATTCAAAGAGACAGCCAGGATGACATAGACACAGATGGGAACCAGCAATCCCTTTACCAGACTGGTAAGCCTTCCTGCATGGAGAAGATAAGCGACGATCGCGTAAGCGACGATAACCAACCCGTACGTGATGAGATTCCCCATAAGCTTTTTGTTTTTCATGGCTGTCACCTCACACCTTCTCCTGTATCCTTTTTCCGAGCAGACCGGTCGGCCTGACCAGAAGAACGATAATCAATACACCGAAAACGATGGCATCCGAAAGCTGGGTTGAAATATATCCCTTTGCCAGGATCTCTATCACACCAAGCAGGATACCGCCAAGAAAAGCCCCGGGAATGGAACCGATCCCTCCGAAAACCGCCGCCACAAAGGCCTTGATACCAGGCATGGCGCCTGTATACGGAGACAGAGACGGATAGGCAGAACACAACAGTACTCCTGCTATCGCCGCCAGTCCCGAGCCTATGGCAAAGGTCAGGGCTATGGTACTGTTTACATTGATCCCCATGAGCTGGGCTGCGCCTTTATCCTCTGACACAGCCAGCATGGCCTGTCCCATCCGGGTCCGGCTGATGAACTGGGTCAGAATAAGCATAATGATAAGGCAGCTAAGGATAGTCACAATCGTTTCTCCACTGATGGTCAGAGCGCCGTCAGCCAGCTTCAAGCCGGGGATCTTCACCAGTGACTGAAAGCTTTTGGGGTTGGAGCCGAAAATGATCAGGACAATATTCTGTAAAAAATAGCTGACTCCGATCGCCGTAATCAGAACAGCCAGAGGGGAAGCTGCCTCCAGAAGAGGACGATAGGCTATGGTTTCGATCACTATACCCAACACCGTACATACTACCATAGCGATCAAAATCGAGGGCAGGGGCGCCATTCCCCTGGTCATGGAACAGGTAAAAGCGGCATAGCCCCCCACCATAATGACATCCCCATGGGCAAAATTCAGCATCTTGGCTATGCCGTATACCATTGTATAGCCCAGCGCGATAATGGCATAGACACTGCCCAGGCTGACACCTTTCAGTAAATAGGATAGAAAACTCATAAGCACCCTTCTTCTCCCATCCGGGAGCAGTCTTGGTTTGTATAGTATGCGCACGGCGGGGCGCCGGTCACCTCAGGTGACATCTTTCTTTCGGCGCCCCTGCCATAAAAGAAACAGGGGACTGCCACAGGCAGCCCCCTGGCTGGAATCCTTCGGGTTTCTCCCAACCGCGAAGGGATTACATCATTTCATAGATGCCATTGTGGATAACGACTGCGATCGGATCCTTGGTCGGCTCTCCATCTGCCGTCCAGGTGATGTCGCCGGTGATGCCTGAGAATTCGATCTCGGTCATGGCAACCTTGACAGCATCGCAGATCTCGCTGGCGTCCATATCCGGCGTCACACCAGCCTGCTCAATCGCCTGTTTGATGATATAAACACCGTCATAGGCGTCTGCCGCGAACTGGTTGGGAACATCCCCATAGCTTTCCTGATATTTGGCAACAAAAGCCTGCGTGGCTTCATCCTCTGCAGTGGGAACGAAGGGAGTAAGGAGCATAACATTCTCGGCCAGGGAGGTGTCAAAGCCTTCCACGGAAAGAATGCCATCGATACCGTCAACGCCAAACCACTGGGTTTCAAAGCCCATATCGGAAGCCTGCTTGAGAACGATGGAAGCCTCATTGTAATAGAAGGGGATAAACACAAGGTCACAGCCGGAATCCATCAGAGTCTGCAGCTGAGCGGAAAAATCCGTCTTGGAGTCTGAGGTAAAGGAGGTATCGGCCACGATCTCAAAGCCCTGGCTCTGAGCTTCCGCACGGAAGGTGGCATAGATACCGGAGGAATAAACGTCGGAGCTGTCATACAGAACACCGACCTTCTGTGCCAGATCGTGTTCCCCGATATAACGGGCAGCTTCTGTTCCCTGGGCAGGGTCAGAGAAGCAGACACGGAAAGCATTGTCCCCGGCTGTAATGCAGTCTACGGCTGTCCCGGAGGGGGTGAGCAGGAACATGTTGTCAGCCGCTGCTTCCGCCTCGACAGCGATACAGGGAGCGGAGGTAACCGTTCCCAGAAGTAGCTGCATCCCCCAGTCCTTTAAGGCATTGTAGGCGTTCACGGATTTCTCGGCGTCATGCTCGTCGTCCTGCGGATTGTATTCAACCTGGAAGCCGGCAATACCGCCTGCCTCGTTGATCTCATCTACCGCGATCTGGGCCGCGTTTGCAACAGCGCTGCCATAAATGGCTGCACCGCCCGTCAGCGGGCCGATCATACCGATATGAAAAGCGCCTTCACCGGCAAAGGCCTGGGCAGGAACAAGCATCACCGCCATGGCTGCAGCTGATGCGATACAAAGAGCCTTCTTCATATTCTTCATTTTTATATCCTCCTTTGTCTTTGCAGTGCCTTCTGCCTGTACCACAAATCCAGACCCGTCGGCACCTGTATTCTCAAAATTATAACAAAGCCAGGTATCGTTTTCAAGTATAAAAAAACAAAAGCCTCCGAAAAATAACGGGGGCTTTGTCGATTGAATCCTATTATCCTTTTATGCCACGGCTTTCCTGGCAAGCTCTGCGAGCGTGGTAAAGCCTTCCGGATCATTTACCGCCATCTCGGCCAGCATCTTGCGGTTGATATCGATATTGGAAACCTTAAGACCATGCATCAGCTTGCTGTAGGAAATACCATTGAGCCTTGCCGCAGCGTTGATTCTGGCGATCCAAAGCTGACGGAACTGACGTTTCTTCTGCTTCCTTCCGGCATATGCGCTAGCGAGGGCGCGCATCACTGACTGCTTTGCAATCCTGTACTGTTTGGAACGGGCGCCTCTGTAGCCCTTAGCCAGCTTCAGAACCCTGTTGTGTTTTTTCTTAGCGTTTAATCCGCCTTTTATTCTTGCCATTTTACTTTTCCTCCTGTTCGGACAATCCTGTTCTCTGCCTTGTCAATCAGAGATAAGGCATAGCCTTTTTCATGTTCTTTACATTCGTGGAATCGACAACGATATCTTTTCTGAGGTTTCTCTTCCTCTTCTGAGACTTCTTTGTCAGAATATGGCTCTTATAGGCTTTGTTTCGAACCAGCTTTCCGCTGCCTGTCTTCTTGAAGCGTTTCGCTGCTGATCTACAGGTTTTCATCTTTGGCATAATGGTATCCTCCTTTTACTTTTTCTCAGACATGAACATGGTCATGTTCCTGCCCTCGACCTTCGGTGCCTTCTCTACGACAGCAATGTCAGCAAGCTGACTGGCAAAGTCGTCCATCACTTGTCTGCCGTTGGCCATATGCGCCATCTCCCTGCCGCGGAAGCGCAGGGTAACCTTGACCCTGTCCCCTTTGGTGAGGAACTTTCTGGCGGCACTGGCCTTGGTAGCCAGATCATTTGTATCAATATTGGGAGAAAGGCGAACCTCTTTGATCTCGATCGTACGCTGCTTTTTCTTCGCTTCCTTTTCTTTTCTGGCCAGCTCGTAACGATATTTTCCGTAATCAATAATTTTACACACTGGCGGTTTCGCCTGCGGTGCGATTTTAACCAGGTCAAGACCTGCTTCCTGAGCCCTCTGCAGAGCCTCCCGTGAGGATACGATCCCAAGCTGTGCCCCATCCGGCCCGACCAGACGCACTTCTCTGTCTCTGATCTGTTCATTAATCATCAAATTACTAATTGTTGTATACCTCCATACCTGAATTATGGGAGAGAAGAAAGCCTTCTCTGTGAAAAGGAACTCTGATAAGACAGGAAACACCTGATCCGACCCCGACTTACCTTAAGCTTTGCCCGGCTCCGGAATACAACAGCCAGAGCCCAATACATGAAAAAGGCGCGGACAGAGTCCACGCCAGAAAATACCGCCATGAAAAGACAGGACAGTCAAAAGACACCGATTGAAAAGAAACCTATGTCCTGACTGAATCCCTTTCTATGGTAAGCAATCTGTATTAACCCGAGTCACATACACTGTGCTAAGGTGAGAGTGGAACTCTGCTTGATCTAAATGATGCTTCGGAATAACAATCCCGAAACAGCCAAACTAAAATAACACAAAAAAAGGAGAATGTCAAGCCTGAATTCTCCTTTTTTCTTCTTTTGCCTCATATCTGCCTGGAAAACCGTCTTCCATTGACAGATTTTAATGCTTTGAATAATCCGTCAGGAAATCAGGAATGGAAATCTGCTTCTGCATCCCAGGGGTTGTCGTTGCCTTGGGTGAAAAGGTGGTACCCTGATTCAGATTGGGGAAATTCAGCTGTGGCATCGAGCCTGTACCCAAGCCGGTGCCCGTTCCCTGGGCAGGATTGGGATTCGTTCCCTGGGGCGTAAAGCTGCGGTTCACACCAAAGGGGGTATAACCGTTCCTTCTCCCCTGCTTGACCTGGCTCTGATTTGATTTTTCCTCAGTCAGTCCGGTGGCGATAACCGTAATACGGCAGAAATCGGCTGTGGAATCATCGTACAGGGCACCGAAAATGATATTGGTATCGCTGCCCGTAAGCTCCTGCACATAGCTGACAGCGTCATTGATATCCATAAGAGATACATCACCGGATACATTGATGATGACATGGGTCGCACCCTGGATGGTCGTCTCAAGCAGGGGAGAAGCCACTGCCTGCTGTACCGCTTCCATAGCCTTATCATCGCCGCGGGCTTCCCCGATCCCGATATGGGCGATCCCTTTGTCGATCATAACGGTCTGGACATCCGCAAAGTCAAGATTGATAATGGCGGGCAGGTTGATCAGATCCGTAATGCCCTGAACCGCCTGCTGAAGAACTTCATCAGCTTTCTTCAAGGCTTCGGGCATGGTTGTCCGACGATCTACGATCTCCAGCAATCGGTCATTGGGAATGACAATCAAGGTATCCACTGCCTTTTTCAGGTTCTCGATACCGGCCAGGGCATTTGCCATACGGGTATTTGCCTCAAAACGGAAGGGCTTTGTGACGACGCCTACCGTAAGGATACCCATCTCCTTTGCCGCCGCAGCAATAATGGGAGCAGCGCCGGTACCGGTACCACCGCCCATACCACAGGTAACGAAGACCATATCCGCCCCTTCCATTACCTGCTTGATATCCTCCAGGCTCTCTTCTGCCGCTTTCTGGCCCACCTCCGGCTGAGCTCCCGCGCCAAGCCCTTTGGTGACCTTCTCTCCAATCTGGATGACTGTGGGAGCTTTGCACAGAGCGAGAGCCTGCTTGTCCGAATTGACTCCAACAAACTCAACTCCTCCTATGGCCTCCTCGACCATACGATTCACTGCGTTATTACCTGCTCCGCCTACTCCGATCACGATAATCTTCGCAGTGGATTCAGCTTCGTTTGACATGATCTCTAACACTGTGATTCCTCCTTTAGTCCAAACTTATAAAAACTGTTCAGGCGAGGTGTTGACTGAACAGATACAAAGACCCACTGAGCAGTAAAAAATTCACTCCTACTATGATATATTTTTTTTGTGAAAATGGCAACAACTTTTTTTATTCTTCCCAATATTCTTCCTCAGGGTACTCCTCCCAGTATTCAGAATCTTCTTCCGGGCTATCCTGACTGTCATTTCCCAGCAGCGACGCCATGCCCTGAATTTTCCTGGAAGACGAAGCAGAATCTTCTCCTTGCTCGCTTTGGGCCGAATTGCTCTGCCGGTCTTCTCTTAAGCCTTCATCAGTGCTTTGCGCCTTCTCCTTCTGTGCCTCTTTTTCTGCCTCGGACCCCGGCATGGGTTCGTTTGTAAAATCGTTGTACCCGTCCTGGTCTTCATCCAGATAGGTCAGGTCCTTAAGGGAATCTTCTGTGATTTCTTCATCCGTAAAGTCATTGAAACCATCTCCGTCGGCATCCAGATAGTCAAGACCGATACCATACTTTTCATTCCAGGGTTTTTCCTTTTCGGAATCCTTCTTTTCCTCAGAGCCTTCTTCCTCCTCAGCGTTTTCCTTTTCTTCGGAACTCCCCTCCTCTTCGGTTTCCTTCTTTCCTTCGGATTCCTCCGATGGGTTATTTGAACCATCCGTTTCTTCTTTTTTATCGTCCTGCAGCTTCGCGGAATCCTCTTCCGCCCCCGATTCCTGCTCCTCTTCCGTCTTCGTCTTTTCTTTCGTTTCGGAGGCATCAGCCTGTGAGTCTTCCTCTCCCTCCCGGCTTTCCTTCTCCTTCCTGGCGGCCTCCTCCTGTGCCGGATTCAGCTTCTTGCCTGGTTCAAAGGTAATCATTCGGGAATTGCCGTTGACTGCTTCCAGGTGCAATACACCTGTCTGGCTGCTGATCTGAGAGAAGATAGCGGCGGCCCGGTTCACTTTGTCCTCCAGATTCTGTTCCTCTCCCAGCAGCACCTGCACATCCTGGCAATTCAGGACGATCTGACCGTTCTCCTCAAATTCCACTGTTTCCGGCCAGAAATTTACTTTTTCAAAAATGGAGGAGAGCACTACCGCCGTATCCAGAACCTTCATGCTCTGAAGCGTCAGCTTTTGGCTGAGGATAATATTTTCCGCAGCAATGCCGGAAAAAAAAGGAACCGTTTCGTCTCTTTTGCGGGAGCTGCCGACAAAAATGCCGTTTCTGTCAAAATAGATATAGCAATCCAGGTAGAGAAGACATCCCACTGGATGATTCTCTTTCACGGTGATCTGCAAAGTATTGTGATTCTGTCGGGTGACCCGGACACCGCCCAGGTAAGGAATGCCTGTCATCTTTTCCTGAGAGAGAAACAGAGGAGCCAGAATGGTATTTCCCGCCGCCGGCCCCTTCAGAACCATCTCCAGGATCTCATCCTCGCTATAATACGAGGCTCCTCTTACCTCAACCGATTCCACATGGAAAAACACGAGCAGGAAAAGTCCCATGCTCACAAACAGAGCCAATAGGCCGAAAAGAAGCTGTACCAATCGCCTTCTGTCATAGTCAGACCTGCTCATCCAGCCTCCCTTCTCTTCTTCCAGGAAAATGCGCCTGTCACTCATTCATCAGGCAATGCCTTCACATATTCTTTAAATCTGTCTCCCCGCTGTTCATAATTGTCAAACTGTCCCCAGCTTGCACAGGCGGGGGACAACAGTACAGCATCTCCCGGAAGAGCCTTTGCAGCGCAGAAAGAAACCGCCTCCTTGAGATCCTCACACAATACAACATCCCTGAAGCCGCACTCGAGGGCTGTCTGCCGGATCTTCTCCCTGGTCTGACCGATCAGAACAAGACAACGTACTTTTCCGTCAAAAGCTTTTATCCAATCGGTATAATCAGAATGTTTGTCGTAGCCGCCACCGATCAGCAGGGTAGGCCGGGTCATGGCCTGTATCCCCTTGATTGCCGCATCAGGGTTGGTTCCCTTGGAGTCATTATAGTAAACAACTCCCTTCTTTTCCCCGGCATATTCGATCCGGTGGGGCACAGCAGTAAACTCCATGGCGCTCTTGCGGATACTGTCCAGAGGAACGCCGCTCTTATAAGCCATGGCAATGGCAGCCATGGCATTCTCATAATTATGCTTTCCCAGGATGTTGAGCTGGCTGGTCTTCAGCACACAGGTTTTCTTTCCGCCTTCAGCCAATATGATCTCTTCCCCTTCCAGGTAGATCCCCTCTTCCAGACTTCTCTCGCTGGAGAACCAGACCACGCCGGGAAGTAAGGTCTGCCCAAATCGTCTGAGCTCCTCATCCTCATAATTCAGGACACAGACATCCTTGGAGGTCTGATTCCTTGTGATACTCTCTTTCACCCGTATGTACTCTTCCATAGTGTGATGACGATCCAGATGATCAGGAGTGATATTCAGGATGGCGCTGACGCTGGGGGCAAAGGTATCGATTGTCTCCAGCTGAAAGCTGCTGATCTCTGCCACCACAATGCTCTCCGCTTTTGTCTCAAGCGCCTTTGAGGTATAGGCTGTCCCGATATTGCCCACCACAAAGACAGAGTCCCTGGCATCGGACATGATCTTACCCAGGAGGGCTGTCGTGGTAGTCTTTCCGTTTGTACCCGTAATGGCAAGCACTTTTCCCTGGCCGGCCTGCCAGGCCAGCTCCACTTCGCTCCATACCGGTATGCCGCCGGCATAGAAGCTTTTTACCGCCTCAATATCACAGGGTACACCAGGACTCAGCACCACCAGCTCAGGAGCAAAAGGAATCTCCTCTGTCCCACAACCGAGAGCCAGTTCCACTCCCCCACAGCCAAGCCTTTGCCGGGTTGTCTCAGGGTCTATCTTTTTAGAGCCGTCATAAAGCACAACCCTTGCTCCCAAGTCATGCAGAAGCCGACTGGAGCCGATTCCGCTTTTTCCGGCTCCAAATACCAGCACCTTTTTTCCCTTAAAGTCAGTCATATTGCAATCTCCTTTCCTTACAGGCCAATCAGGCCCAAAAGGCACATGGCACAGGTGAGGATCGAAAAAACAGCCACGATGCGGGTCTCAGACCAGCCACACAATTCAAAATGATGATGAATGGGCGCCATTTTAAAAATCCTCTTTCCATGGGTCAGCTTAAAATAAGAAACCTGGATCATGACAGACAGGACCTCGACCAGATAAACCAGACCGATCAGAGGAATATATAAGGGCAGCTCCAGCATATAGGCCATACCAGCCACAAAGCCGCCCAGAGCAAGGGAGCCGGTATCTCCCATAAAAATCTTTGCGGGATAGGCATTATACAGCAGAAATCCCAGCAGCGCTCCGGCGCAGGCTGCTCCTGCCGGTTCCACTCCTCCCTCAAGCAGTAAAGAAGCGACGATAAAGAAAACAGAGACGGCAAGGGTCACCGAGGAGGCAAGGCCGTCCAGCCCATCCGTAAAGTTGACTCCGTTTACCGTACCGATCACCACAAAAAACAAAAGAGGGTAGGACAGCCATCCGGGATCCCAGACGTCTCCGCCGGAAAAGGGCAGTCTCATGACAAATCCTCCCGGCAGAAAGCGGGAAGCCAAAAAAGCAAACACAGCGGTAAACATCAGCTGCAGAAGAAACTTCTGCCAGGCAAGCAGGCCATCGGAGCGGCGCAGGACCACCTTGAGAAAATCGTCCAAAAAACCGATCAGTCCAAACCCGGCAGTCAGGATAATGACAGGCACAAGCTTAGGCTGTGTCCTCGCCGCGGGAATACACACAAGCAGCATTGCTGTGAGGATAAAAATTCCACCCATGGTCGGAGTCCCTGCCTTTTTCAGATGGGATTCCACGCCCTCTTCTCTCTCTGTCTGTCCCATTTTCAGTTTGCGCAGAAAAGGAATTCCGATCGGCCCCAATACGGCGCAGATCATCAGCGCCGCCAAAGCCGGGGTAAAAATCAGTCTTATCATTTTTTTCTCCTCCTGATCAGTCCAGTCCTGCCTCTTCATTAGTAAGGCCTTCTGATTCCATACTGTTTCCGAATATGACATTGGAATAATCCGTAAGCGGTTCAGGAATATTCAGATCTGAAATAGCCTCCCTGAGGTTTTTCCGGTTGATGTGCCCTCCCTCTGCCCTGGAGTGGTTTTCTTCAGCCAGCAACCCTTTAATGCTGTCAGAAAGCACATGATCCCCGTTTCCATCCTCGATATAATTCCTGTAATCGTCCAGAAGATACCCCTCCTCATCGATCCAGTTGCCGTTCCAGTCGATCAGATATCCATTATCGTCATAGAGCTCCTGGGGCTCCTCCTCTTCCTCAGATTCCGATCCTTCTTCCGGTTCTGTTATGGTTTCATCCACATTGGCCGCAATGCCTTTGAATTTATTCCATACCAGGGTATCCTGGATGTTGCCGTACATTGGTTCATCTGATTCGATTTTGAGATAGGGCAGTGCCTCAACCAGAATTGCCTGAACCAGATACTGGGCATGAACACAGGAGCCTTGATCCTCCACCTTCGGTTCGTCGATCACACAGTAAATCACAATCTGAGGATGATCCACCGGAGCAAAAGCAATAAAGGATACCAGATATCGGCCGTCTCCTCTGGGAAGCTTTTCTGCAGTTCCTGTCTTTCCGCCCATGCTGTATCCAATCAAAGAAGTCCTGTAGGCAGTACCATAATCGATGACGGACTTCATGTATTCCCGGATATTTTTAGAAACGGTCGGGGTTACAGCCTGCCTCATGAGAGTAGGCTGAATGGTTCTGATCACCTTACCGCTGCTGTCCCTGACGGCTGTCACCAGATGAGGCTGGTAATAATACCCGCCGTTCACGGCAGCACTCAAAGCATTGATCTCCTGGATCATGGTGCAGGTAAAACCCTGGCCAAAGGAACAGGTAGCCAGCTCCGTCTGGCCCAGAGACTGGGCTGTGTGGATGATACCGTTCCCCTCGTTGGGCAGATCAATACCGGTCCGGGAGCCAAAGTTAAAATCATTCTGACCCCTGATAAACTGTTCCGCCCCCATTTTAGCCCCGATCTGCATCATGGCATCATTGCAGGAGTAGGCTATCACATCAGCCAGGCTTTCTTTTCCGTGGGCGCCGGGATACACAGCGCACTTGATCATCGTTTCTCCGCTCGATCCAAAGGTTTCATAACCATCGCATTCAAAGGTGTCGCTGGTCACAACCTTCCCTTTTTCCAATGCGGAAGCCATGATGATCGGCTTCACCACCGACCCGGGCTCAAAGGCATCCGAGACACAGAAATTATTCCACATGGCATTCAGCTTGACGACAAATTCGCTGTCTGTCATGGCATCGATCTCTTCTTCCGTATACAGATACTGCATATTCCGGGGCTCATTCAGATCATATCGGTCTCCGCCATCCATTGCCAGGATTTCGCCCGTAGACGGGTCTTCTATGACAACGCCGACATTGAGCCCTCCCACCTGCTGCTGATAGGCAGTCACATACTTTTCTACGATCTGCTGCAGTCCGATATCCAGCGAGGTGACAATTCCATTTCCGTATGCGGCCGGAATAATCGTCTGTTCCACATCCGTGACGCTTTTGAAATAACCGTATTCTCTGCCATCAACACCGGAAAGAAGAGAATTGTAATAGCCTTCCAGTCCCCGGTCCGCTGAATCTCTGGAATAGGTAAACCCAATGGTATCACAGGCCAGTTCCCGGAAAGGATAACTTCTTCGGTAATCCTCCTCAAACCAGATTCCCCGAACCTTCATCCGTTCCGCCAATTCTCCCGGCGACAAATCCCCTGCTTTTTCCTGGTCAGGGTTAACATAATCCTCAAAAGCCTTCTGCTCTTCTATGGTGATGCCCTTTTTCATGATCTGGTACTGACTGTCCCTGGTCGATTCCTGGGTCAGCTTTTGCCGTACCACTTCCTCGTCCAGGTCAAAAAACTTCTTCAGAGCTGCCACGGTAGGCTCTATATAAGAAGAATCGGAATTAATCTGAAAACAGTCCATGATCAGGGTATATATCTTATTGCTGGTGGCAAGGAGATTCCCGTTTCGGTCGTAGATATCCCCTCGCTTGGCCGGGATCGTCCGGCTGCTATAGCTCTGCTGTTCCTGAGCCAGAACATTTCTGCGGTACTCCGTACCGTTTTTCGCATTGATATAAACCACACGGGCGATCAGAATAAAGAAAGCCAGCAGCACCACTACAAACAATGCCGCCAGCTTATTTTTCATGATTCCGTTCATTCTACGGGGAGAGGCAGAATAGGTACGCCTTCTCCTCTTTCTTTTTTTACCTGATTTTTCCACCTTTTCACCTGTATATTCAAGGAAGATCCTGATACTGTCTGACATAGCTTCCGCCTTCTGCTACAGTATAGATCCGGATCTGGTCATCAGTGGGAGGATGCATTCCCAGCTTTTCTGTGGCGATCTTACTGATCTGCTCTAAATCCGTGCTGGAGATGACCTCTGCGTAATAGGCATCGTTGTATTCCTTTAATTTCGCTATTTCAGATTCTTTTGCCTGGGCTTCCCTGAGAACCGTTGTGTAGATAAGCCTGAGCCTCAGGTAGTTGAAGCAGCACCAGATCACAATAGATACGGCAAGAATCAGGATAAAGACAAAGACCCAGTTTATCCTGAGGATCCTGGCCTGATTTCTTCCGGCCTGTGGACCGGCTGTTTTTCGTCTTTCATACAAGGGTTTTGCGCTTCTTCCGGTCTGTCTGGTGACAGCAGGGTTTCCGGCATGATATACCCTTGTCCCTGGCGCAGGTGATCCTGCCATACGATTCACCCTCCTGTCCGGTTTGAGCCTATTTGTATACCAGCTCAGCACTATGTATTTCACAAATTTGCCATACAATTTTAATCCATAACCCTGGTCTTGTCAATCCCCATGGCTTTTTTCAAATATCCGGAGCTTCGCGCTGGATGAACGGGGGTTATTTTCTTTTTCTTCTTCAGACGGAAGAATCGGCTTCCTGGTGAGATTCTTTCCTTTTGATTTTCTCCCACAGACGCAGACGGGAAAATCAGGCGGACAGATACAGGGATTCTCATTTCTGCGGAAGGCTGTTTTCACAATACGATCCTCCAGAGAATGAAAGGTAATGACACATAACCTACCGCCAGGCTTTAACAGATCTATCATCATATCCAAAGAATCCTCCAATACCTGGAGTTCCCGATTACATTCAATCCGAAGAGCCTGAAACGTCCTCTTTGAAGGGTGTCCTCCCTTAACCGTCATCTTGCGGGGAATAGAGGCACGTATAATCTCATTTAACTCGCCTGTGGTCTGAATGGGTGCTTTTTGTCTGGCTGCCAGGATATTCGCTGCAATCTGCCTGGCGAAACGCTCTTCGCCATAGGCAAACAGGATCCGGCTCAGGTCTTCCTGAGAATAGGTATTGACAATGTCCGCTGCCGTAAGGGTCTGTCTGACATCCATCCTCATGTCAAGGGGGGCGTCTACCCGATAGGTAAACCCTCTCTCCGGCTGATCCAGCTGCCAGGAGGACACTCCCAGATCCAGCATGATCCCGTCGACCTGGGTGATCCCTGTTTCTTCGAGACATTTTCTCATGTAACAATAATTGCTGCGAATGATGGTTGCCTGTTTCCAGGGCAAAAGCCTTTCACTCGCAGCAATTATTGCGTCCTGATCCTGATCTATCCCTATAAATCTCCCCTGTGCAGAAAGTCTGCTGCACACTTCCCTGGCGTGCCCAGCCCCTCCTAAAGTCCCATCCACATAGACTCCGTCCGGTCTGATGTTCAGGCCGGCAATGGTTTCGTCCAAAAGAACGGATGTATGCTGAAACTGCATAAGACTCTCCTGTTGGCTGTAAAACCGCGATTATCAAAGCAGCCTTATGCTGCTCACCTGGACCACCGGCTGCACCTCAGGACTATCTTTAGACCCTTTTTGCCAAAAGGCTCTGTTACGGCAGAGCAGCCTTTGTATCGGCCTAAAGAACGATGCCTGCTTTCCGCATTTCTTCTGCGATGGTGTCCATATCATCGAAATCGCAGTTCTTTACCCACGCTTCTTTGCTCCAGATCTCAATCCGGTTCAGATTACCGGTTAGTACAACATCCTTATCCAGACCGGCAAATTCCCGCAATGTCTGAGGTACGAGAATTCTCCCCTGCCTGTCCAGTTCGCACATGGATGCTCCTGCCACAAAAAAACGTGAGAAGGTTCTGGCATTTTTATCATTAAGCGGCAGAGTTCTTAGTTTCTCCACGAAAGTCTCCCATTCTTCCTTGGGGTATATGGACAGGCAGCCATCCAGTCCTTTGGTCAGAACGAATTCCGTCCCTAACTGTTCTCTGAACTTTGAAGGGATGATCAGACGTCCTTTTTCGTCTATCGTGTGGCTGTACTCTCCCATAAACATAAGAATCACCTGTTGTGGTATCTTTTTAGTGAGCGCGTTTTCTCTTAGCCTGCTTCAGGTAAGCTCCCCTTCCCGGAAAGGCTGTCTGTGAGCTTTCGCGACAGGAGTGAGACTTTTGGGTCTCACTCCCCCATCCGCTACCACCTTTTACCACTTTCTACCACTTACAAAAGGATTTTACCCCATCTCGAATGAAATTGCAAGCATTTTTCTCTTTTCGCTCGATGGGTCGATCCTGGCTTCTCCTCTGCGGAATCCATGCCATCAGCCCTTCCCCTGCCATAAAAAGAAAAAAAAGGCGGCTTACCCATCGGGGCAGCCGCTCTGTAAATTCTTTTCCTTCTATGTAGTTATTGCGGGTCTCGTGAAGGAAGATCCTCCTCTTCTTCCTGGGGAGGATTTTCTTCCGGTAAGGGAATGTCTTCTGCTTTCTCTTTGGCATCCATCTCCTTCAGGATCCTGGCCATTTCCTCCTCATCCATCATGTCTGCAGGAAATGACCCCTGATCTGGGACTTCCGGGGATGAAGCATCCCGGTAGGGAAGATCCTCAGCGTCCTGGGTTTCATAATCCTGTTCCGCCCGTAAGGCAGATTCTTTGTAATCCGTTTCTCTTTGGTAGATGGGTTCTTCGTCGACAGGGACTGTCCGGTAGCCTGCTTCATCTTCATCCGGCAGACCGTCTGCCAGGGAATAGAGCCACGCCATATCCTCCTGCTCCTCGCGAGGGGAGGAATCCTGCCCGTTTTCGGATCTCATCAGCATACGGCGTTTTTCATGTTCCATTCTCTTGCGCGTCATACCGCCCTTGATGAGGTTGATGAGATAAAAGAGGATCACCAGGCCGGCTGAAATCAGAATATTAAGGGGATACCAGCTTCCCGGCAGAAGCATTTTGTCTGTCCTTAGCCATTCGATCGGGATACGGCCTAGTCCATAGAGGATCATGCAACGGCAGAAGATTTGGCCTTCAAAGAGCTTGCGTCTTTGTCGGGAGACCAAAAAAACCCATGCAAAAAAGCACCATATGGATTCGTATAGAAAAACCGGGTGTGCCTGGATATAGGCAATTCCTTCATAGGATAAGATGTTTGCTCTGAGCGCAGTTGTCACTTCACTGGCTCTCACCGCCGATACCGGCAGCTGCATTGCCGTGATAAAGTCCGTATACTCTCCGAAGGAGCTCCGATTGAAAAAATCTCCCCACCGTCCTATGGCGACCGCAATCAGAAAGCCCAGGCACATGATATCCGCCATCCTGGGAAGGGATGAGCGGGAGACAATACAGACTATGATCATAGCCAGGAGCCAGCCCAATACAGCACCGTATAAGGAAAGACCACCGCTGCGGATATTGAGCAGCAACAAGGGGTTGGACTGAAACTGCTCCCAATAACACCAGGCGTACAGAGCTCTTGATCCGGCGAGCCCAAGGATCAGGCTGAGTATGATTGTCCATAGGTAAACATTCGGATTTTCCTTTGCTCTTTTTACTTCCAGGAGGATCAGAGCGACAGCAAAAACCAACCCCGCTGCCACAAGAATGCCATAAAAGGAAATGTCCATCCCAAGAACGTGTACTGCTTTTCCTATATAGTCCAATTCAAGTCCTGCATGGGGAAAGCGAATCGACATATCCATTTTTCTTCCTCCCTCCGTTCTGCTTCTAAATATTAAAACGGAAAAGTATCACATCCCCATCCTGAACAACGTAATCCTTTCCTTCTATCCTGACTAGTCCCTTTTCTCTTGCCCCCGCATAGGAACCGTTTTCCAGAAGATCTTTATAGTTTACGACCTCCGCCTTGATAAAGCCTCGCTCGAAATCAGTATGGATCTTCCCCGCAGCCTGAGGCGCCTTTGTCCCGATCCGAATCGTCCAGGCGCGTGTTTCATCCTCTCCGGAGGTCAAAAAACTCATCAGACCCAGGATGTGGTAGCTGGCCCGGATCAGCTTTTCCAGACCCGATTCTGTCAATCCCAGATCCTCCAGGAACATCTTTTTCTCATCCTCATCCAGCTCTGCTATCTCTTCCTCGATCTGGGCACAGATCACAAACACTTCACTGTTGTTTTCTGCTGCATATTTTCTGACAGCCTGGACATATTTGCTGGAGGCACCGTCATCCGCCAGGTCTGCTTCTGCAACGTTTGCAGCATAGATAACCGGCTTGGCGGTGAGAAGATTGTAGCTTCCCATGAAACCCTCTTCGTCCTCGTTTTCCGGTACCAGGGTAATCGCCATCTGTCCGTTCTCTAAATGGGCCTTAACCTTGTTCAGGAATTCCAGCTCCTTGCCTGCATTCTTGTCCATGCGGGCACTTTTTCCGACCTTGGAAATCCTGCGTTCGAGTATCTCCAGATCCGAAAAGATCAGCTCAAGATTGATGGTCTCAATATCCCGCAAAGGATCAATATTTCCGTCTACATGGATGACATTGGAATCTTCAAAGCAGCGCACAACGTGAACAATGGCATCTACCTCTCTGATATTTGCCAGAAACTGGTTTCCCAATCCTTCTCCCTTAGAAGCGCCCTTTACCAGTCCGGCGATGTCCACAAATTCCACAACGGCCGGTGTGACCTTGCGGGAATGATAAAAATCCCCCAGAAGGCCAAGGCGTTCGTCAGGAACCGGCACGATACCGACATTCGGATCGATCGTACAGAAGGGATAATTGGCAGATTCTGCTCCGGCCTTTGTCAGGGAATTGAACAGGGTACTCTTCCCGACATTGGGAAGTCCCACGATACCTAGCTTCATTTATTCCATCTCCTTTATGCGCTCAAAATATCGACCTGTGCGGTGATCGTAAGGATACGTTATTATCACTGGATTGACCCAGGCAGAACACAGCATCCTTACGAGGCTCCCACCAACGGAATGAGAAAAAATGCGAATGCCGTTGGTATCGGTCACTTGCTATTGTAACATGGAAAAATGGTTTTCACAATACGTAACTGTTCGGCACTTTTCGCTTCGTCATGTCGGAAGAAGGCCGCGCCGAATCTCTGTCCTTTGCGGGCTGCCGGTCACCGTCAGGTGACATCTTCCTTTCGGCGCTCCTGCCAATAGGGGATAAAAAAAAGGGAGAAGGAGGCACAGCCTCTCTCTCCCTTATTCTTTGCGATTCGACAGCGCGCTCCCTCACGGTTATGGAGCAGGCTGAGCCGTCACACCCAGTGGAGGGCGCAACATAACGCTCAGCTGAATGAACCGGCATTATTCTCCGACAATATTGAGGATTTCTTCTGAAGCCTCAAGATTATCTTCTTCTGCTTCTTCCTCCTCTTCTTCGACCACAAGCTCTTCCAGTTCCTGATCAGCTTCTTCCTCTATGGGCATCCCGTTCTCGTCGAGACCTTCGATCGGGATTCCTTCCCTTTCGTCCTCTTCCACAGGAAGTTCTTCCGCATTCTGCTCCTCGGCTGCAGGAGCCTCTTCTTCCGGGGTATCGGCAGCTGCTTCTACGGCTGGCGTTTCCACCGCTTCCTGAACTTTCTCGGTTGCGGGAGCCGCTTCCTGTGCTTCCTCGGCCGCAGGAGCCGCTTCCGCATCGCCTTCTTCTGCCTTTTCCTCAGCTCCCTCTGCAGGGGCTTCTTCTACAGCGACAATACGTCCCTGTCCATAAGGATCCGCATATTCTTCTCCGATTTCACCGCCCAGAACTTCCCTGATGTAGTTCATCAGAGCCTGATGATCGATGGCGATATCCTCCTCCACGACTTCATCGCCAGTGAACATGGCGTAGCCGTCGCCGGCGGAAAGCAGAAGGTAATTGGTAGCAGCCAGACGATAGGTCTTTTCCAGATCCAGAGGCTCGTCTCCCACCTTCACATTCTTGACACGATATTCACCCTCAACGCCGGTATACATGCCGTTCTCATCCTGGGTAACGGAGCTGTCAAGATAGGTATGGATTTCGTAGGTCATGCCGGAAACCTGCGGGAAACCGCCGCTTTCCTCCGGCACAACCCTGCAGCCCCATTCCAAAGCATCCAGAATCTGCTGTCCGGTAACCTCGGCGACACAGATGGCATTGTTAAAGGGGTTCACCTTGAGGATGTCATAGCCTGTGATTTCTCCGGCAGACAGATCAGCCCTGCAGCCACCGCCGTTGAAAATACTCACATCTGCATTTCCTGCATAGCGCACAGAATCAGCGCACAAATCGCCAAGGTTGGTCTCTGCGCGGCGAACGATACGGATCGGCTGGCCGTTACTGTCTTTCTGCGCAGGATCGGTGATACGAAGATCTGCTATCGCCGTACCTACGGTATCATTCAGGAGATCATCCAGCTCTTCCTTGGCATCATCAATGGCTTCTTCCACTTCATTGTCGATGTCATAGGCGGTAATGGCATCCATGGGAAGGTTCCAGCTCAGGAGGTTGCTGGAGATTGTTCCGTCCGTCGCTAAGGTGACGGTACCGATGCAGGCCAGCTTGGTACCGACGGCGGTACGAATGATTTCCTTCCCCTCTTTATTCTTCATCACAACCTGATCCGTATCATGGCTGTGTCCGTCAAACAGAGCATCGATGCCGCTGGTATTTGCAATGACATCGGCATAGGTGTAAGGACGGCATGCCTCTTCGTTTCCCAGATGGCACATAGCGAAAACATAATCCGCCCCTGCCTCCCGGGCAGCGTCAACCGTCTCCTGAACGGTGGCGTAGAGCTTACTGCCGTCTTCACCCTGTGAAAAGTCATAAATAAAATTACCGTCCTCATCCTGGAAATAAGTCGGGGTAGAGGAGGTGATGGTCTCCGGCGTCGTAATACCAAGGAAGGCAATCTTAACACCGTCAAATTCCTTGATGACATAGGGATCAAAAAGCGGTTCATCATCCTTATGGATGTTGCAGCTGATGTAATCGAAATCCATCAATTCATGCAGCTCAAGAAGCCGGTCCATACCATAGTCAAATTCATGATTGCCCGGAATGGCGATATCATAGCCGATCTCGTTCATCAGTTCGACCAGAGCTTCTCCCTCAGTCGTGGTGCCCAGAGCCTCCCCCTGGATAAAATCGCCGTCGTCAACCAAAAGCGTATAGTTTCCTGCTTCCTCATAGGCTTCCCGGATCTCCGCCAGACCGGCGAGGGTAAAGTTCTGGTCTACACCGCAGTGAACGTCACTGGTAATAAGAATAACCAGATCCTTGGTCAGACCCTCTGCAGCTTCTTCCTCCGCGTAGGCCGGAACTGCTCCCAGCACCAGCAGGGCACTCAGTGCCAATGCCAACAGTTTTTTCATAGTCCTTCCTCCTTTTTCATTCTTCCCTCTCTCATTTTACCGGAATAAGGGAAATTTTTGACAGTGTAATTATACACCCTATACAAGAGTTAGGCAAGTAAAATCAATAATTCTCCTGAAATACAGCCAGATTATGAGATTATATCCTTAGTCCCTTGCTTCGATCATGACAAGCTGCCCCTCTGAATAGGTGATACTGCCAGTCTCTTCTGCCAGTCTGTTGCTGACGGTAAGCCCATAATCCCAGGCTGTCAGTGTCTTTCCCTCCAGGGGGTAGACAAAGCCCTTTAAGGTCAGGCCGCTCACACAGCCATTCAGAGGAAAAAAAGAGATATAATCCCCGAAAGAGCCGTCCCGGGTGATGACCGTGTGGTGAGGCAGAAGGCGGATTCGGTTATGGCTGTCGACCAGCACCAGCTCCCCCCCGTATTCCCGGGCCAGTAAAAGCAGGCTCAGGTTGGCCAGCATGTGATCGATCCTGCTGCCAGTTCCTCCCAGCAAAGCCAGCTTTTTCTTTCCTCTGTCAAGGCAGGTGCGCACCACCGCCTGGGTATCCGTATCATCCTTCATCACATTCAGTCGGATCATCCGGTCAGAATGCCTGCTTTCCAGCCAGGCCAAAGCTTCAGGATTTACACTGTCAAAATCACCCATGATCAGATCCGGCACGATCCCATGGGTATATAAAAAATGAAGGCCGCTGTCAGCGGCCGCAAGAAATGGTTTTTCGGATATGATATTGTCATAAGCCTTTGTCAGAAACTCTGTGGCAAAGGATCCCTCGAGATTCCCTCCGGTAAAAATGATAGCGTCGTATTCCATGCCTTAATATCGCTTTGCCTCCTGTATCTCCCGACAGAGAGAAAGATAATTCTCATAGCGTTCTCTGGGAATGCTGCCCTTTTCTACCGCTTCTTTGACCGAGCAGGAGGGCTCCTTTTCATGACGGCATCCCAGGAAACGGCATTCCTTTTCATATGCCCTGAATTCAGAATAGCATTTTCGCAGGTCTTCTTCCTCCATCTCAGGCAGGTACAGGGAGGTAAAGCCAGGCGTATCCACCAGAAAGGAGTCCCTTCCGATCGGAAGAATCTCACAGTGGCGTGTCGTATGCCGCCCTCTTCCCAGCTTCCGGCTGATTCCGCCGGTCTGCATGGCTTCTTCTCCGTGAAAGAGATTTGTCAGCGTGGATTTGCCCACGCCGGAAGGTCCCGCAATGACCGTTACCTTTCCCGAAAGGGCCTTCCTCACCTCTTCGACCCCATCCTGTAAGAAGGCACTGACCAACAGCACTGTGTGGCCGCTCTTTTGGTAGATTTTTTCCAGCCGGGCCGCCTCCTCTTTATCGAGGTCTGTTTTCTGAAAACAGATAACGGAGGGAATATTCTGCCTGTCCATGACCACCAGCAGTCGGTCCAGAAGCAAAAGATTCGGCTGCGGTTCTCTCACGGCAAAGACCAAAAGCGCCTGATCCACATTGGCCACAGCCGGCCGTATCAAGGTATTTTTCCGCTTCAAAAGGGAGGTGACGCTTCCCTCCAAATCTTTCGAATCCGTCACCTCCATATCCACTTCATCCCCCACCAGAGGCTTTAAGCCATCCTTGCGGAAGATTCCTTTTGCCCTGCAGGCATAAGTCACACCGTCCTCGGCATAAACATAATAAAAGCCGGCAATCCCTTTAATGATCTTTCCTCTGATAATGCTTCCTCCTGGTTCAGGATACGCGGCTGAAGGTCACGGAATAGATCCCCAGCTCCTGATACTTTCCGTCGATCAGTTCATAGAGATACAGGGTTCCTTCGGAAACTCCGGGAACACCGGTAATATTCAGCTGATAGGGGAAGGTCAGCGCTTCGGAGTCCACCACTACGCTCGACTGAGACTGTCCGCCCACATCCTGCAGCAGCTGCAGTCTGACCAGCCCACCGCCATAACCGGACGGGGTATTCAGCCTCTGCGTACACTTCCAGACCTCTCCCGCTGCCGCCGCTTCCTCCACAAGGGAAGCCTGCTCAAGATAAGCTGCGGATACCGGCTCCTGGGGCAGATCGTTTCCGGAGCTTACGGTAAGTACAATCAAACCGTTATTGGGATCCTGATAGGAGTAGGCCTCAGGGCTTTGGGAAATCACCTCTCCGGCCGCTACGTCTGCCCTTTGCTCCTCCACGATCTGGATGTTCAGGAATTTTCCCAGCGTAGTCAGTGCCTGATCCCGGGACATCCCAACGACATCCGGTACCTCGGCACTGTCACCGTAATCCAGGCCTCGGCTGACATGTAAGGTAATGGTTTCGCCCACCTGCAGCTGCGTCCCCACGGGTGGTTCGATCAGATAGACATAGCCTGGATCCGCCAACGGATAGCCATAGTCGTCCGCTTCTACGTATTCCTTCTTCACATCCACGATAAAGCCGGAATTCTGAAGGGTGTTCACGGCATTAATCTCCGACATGCCGGACACATCCGGCACCGTCACTTCAGCCGCCCCCTCACTGATATAGTAGCGGATTGTGGTATGAGGAGCCACCTTCGTTCCCGCCGCGATCTCCTGCCTGCAGATCAGTCCCTTTGCGTATACGGAAGGCTCCTCTCCCATATTCTGCAGGCCGATATTGGTATTCTCTGTCAGGGAACGGGCTTCCTCTTCCGAATGTCCCAGCAGATCAGGCACCGCCACCCGGTCATCCTGAACCGTACTGGTGCCTGTCTGTGCTTCGACACTGCTTCTCTGGTTCTCTCCGCTGCGCAGCAGTCCCGCGGAACGGCCGACAACCACGATAACAGCCACAAGGAGGGCAATACCGGCGATCAGACCCAGCATGGGAAGAAGAAATCCCAGATCAACAGAAAAACCCTTTTTCTGCTTCTTTTTGACAGGCAGCTTCTTTTCCTGGGCTTTGCGGGCACTCACTGTGGAGGATGCGCTCCGGGAGGTCCTGGCTTTGTTCTTGGCCGTCGTTCTCGGCTTAGAACTGCGGCTCTGCGGCTTCTTTTTCTTGTTGGCAGGCGAAGCCGTCTTTTTATTCGGGGGATTCTCCGTCTGAATGGTCTTGGGTGTATTTTTGATCTCTCCGATCTCTTTATCGGTAAAGACCAGCGTCTTTGCCTGATTATTCACGACATTGAGCTGAACGAAATCCCCGTTAGGATCGATCAGAGAATGCCTGAGATCCTCAATGACATCCTCCATCCTTTCATACCGTCGATTCACGCTCTTCTGTGTACATTTAAAGATAATCTGTTCCAGACTGGTCGGCAGATCAGGTGTCAGTTCTCTGGGCGGAACCATCTCCTCCTGCAGATGCTTGATGGCTATGGCCACTGTTGTATCACCGTCAAAGGGAACCTTTCCGGTCACCATCTCATACAAGGTAATCCCCAGAGAATAAATATCGCTCTTCTCATCGGAATATCCTCCCCTGACCTGCTCCGGAGAGCTGTAGTGAACAGATCCCATGACATTGGAGCTGATCGTATTGGAGGAAGCGGCACGGGCAATTCCGAAGTCCGTGACCTTTACCTTTCCGTCTGTCGAAATGATAATATTCTGCGGTTTCACATCCCGGTGAACAATCCCATGGCGATGGGCTGCATCCAGGCCCATACACACCTGAATGGCAATGCTCGTGGCCTCCTTCACCTTCAGCTTGCCTCTCTTGGAGATATACTCCTTCAGGGTGATCCCTTCAATCAGCTCCATGACAATATAGTAGACCCCTTCATCGTCTCCTACGTCAAAGACACTGACAATATTGGGATGCGTTAATCCTGCCGCAGCCTGAGCCTCACTACGGAATTTCTTAACAAATGTAGCATCCTCACGGAACTCGGGTTTGAGCACCTTGACAGCAACATACCTGTTCAGCTTATGGTCCATCGCCTTATATACGTCTGCCATTCCGCCTGCACCGATTTTTGCCGTTATCTCATAGCGCTCAGCAATAACCATCCCATTCTTTAACATCTGCACCTACCCCTCATTTCGCGCAACTGTTCCCCTCGCAGGTTCTTACCTTCAGCTGTTTTTCATGTATTGTTATATTTCAATCAGGACAACAGCAATATTATCCTTCCCTCCGTTAGCGTTGGCCTCGTTCACCAAGGCCCGGCCTTTCGCCTCCACGCTTCCTTTCGTCTCCCTCACGATCTCTTCGATCCTTCCGTCGTCAACCATGTTGGACAAGCCGTCCGAGCATAGCAGGATATAATTGCCCGCAGAAAGCTCCACGTCAAAAAAATCGATATCGATCATCTCTTCTGCTCCAAGAGCACGGGTGATAATATTTTTATCCGGATGGAAACGGGCCTGAGAAGCAGACAGTTCTCCTCTCTGAACCATCTCCTGAACCAGCGAATGGTCTTTTGTCACCTGCCTCAGCCTGTCCTGCATCAGATACAGACGGCTGTCACCGACATTGGCAATATATGCATACTTTCCTACGATCGTACATAAAACCATGGTTGTACCGCAGCCATAGTAGGCCTCGTTCTCTCTGGCACAAGCCAGAAGCTCGGAATTGGCCTTCTCTATGGCATGGCGGATAATCTTTATTGCATGGGCATTCTCGTCGTGAGAAATCTCCTTTACCAGAGTCTGTACCGAATGAGACGAGGCAAAATCCCCGGCATTGTGTCCTCCCATGCCATCAGCTACCAGGAACAGATTAGGCAGATTGCCCACCGGAGAATCACTGACGAACACATAGTCCTGGTTCATCTTTCTCTTCTGTCCTACATCAGTCGCCGAAAAAACTTTCATCTGGTTTCCCGCTTTCCTCTTTCAATCCTTCCCTCTTTGCCCGCAGCTGACCGCAGGCCCCATCTATATCACTGCCCAATTCTCTTCTAATAGTAACATGAAAACCGTATTTTTCAAGCGTATTTTTGAAATTTACCACATCAGAATGAGCCGACCGCAGAAAAGACCTCTCCCTGACCGGATTAACGGGAATCAGGTTTACATGGCCTTTTAAAGGGGCAAGCAGCTGTCCCAGGGTCTTGGCATGCTGTATGGAATCATTCACTCCCGAGATCAGGCTGTATTCGAAAGTCACCCGCCGTCCGGTCACGGAAAAATAGCCTGCACAGGCCTTCAGTGTCTCCTCAATCGTATATTTCCTGGCGATGGGCATCAGCTGCCGCCTCAGTTCATCCGTCGGAGCGTGCAAAGACAAGGCCAGAGTGACAGCCAGCTTTTCCTGCGCCAGATCATAGATGCGGGGCACGATCCCGCAGGTGGAAACAGTGATATTGCGCTGACTGATATTCAGCCCCTCTTCCCCTGTGAGCAGATGAATAAAGCGAACCAGGTTATCATAGTTTTCCAGGGGCTCACCTGTCCCCATGACGACCACATGGGAGACCCTTTCCTTTGTGTCAGTCTGGATCCGGTAGACCTGCTCCAGCATTTCAGAAGGAAGAAGATCCCGCACCTTCCCCCCAAGGGTAGAGGCACAGAAGCGGCATCCCATTGCGCATCCTACCTGAGAGGAGACGCAAACCGTATTGCCATGATGATATCTCATCAGAACACTTTCTGCCATACAGCCGTCCGGCAGACGGAAGAGATATTTCCTCGTCCCGTCCAGACGGGATACCTGAACAGTCTCTGTTTTCAGAACCGTCAGGGGCCAGTCCTTCAGTCTCTCTCTCAGGGACAGAGGAATATCTGACATCTCGTCATAGGAAGCGGCCAGTTTGACGTGCATCCAGTTAAACACCTGCCTGGCCCGGTAGGCTGGCTGCCCCTCTTTTCTGAGCAGAATCTCCAATTCCCTGCGTGTCATGGATCTGATATCATAGCCTGGATCATGTTCAGCCTGCACCATTCGTAACTCCTCTATCCGTAACTGTCCCCTTGCGATTCTCTTTACCCTTATCCCGAAGGCAGGCTTCCCCTGCCATAACAGGCGCCGCGCCTTCTGCTGCAACTACAAAGCCCAAAGTGCTGAGCGGTCACGATGACTCAACCGAAAGCTTTCTTCGAAAACGTGCCATAAAAAATCCATCCGTACCATGTACCCCCGGAAGCAGCTGCAGGTAGCCAAGCGCAGTAGATTCTGTGCGCAGACCGGGCGGCAGATAAGGATCCAGGGATTCCAGAACGAAGGGGAAATGATTCCTGAACCAGAGCATATTCTCCTCATTCTCCACACGGGAAATCGTACAGGTAGAATAGATCAGCACCCCCTCCGGTTTGACATAATCCGCCGCGCAGGTGAGAATCTGCCGCTGCAGCTGAACCAGTTCAAGCTCTTTGGCCTGACTGGCCCGGTACTTGATCTCAGGCTTTCTGCCGATAACCCCGTAACCCGAACAGGGCAGATCCGCCAGCAGGATATCCGCCTGAAGAAGAGATTCCACATCAAAGACAGTAGCATCCTGTACCTTTGGAAAAACATTGATGATATCGGTACGGGAAAGATTTTCCTCTATCAAACCGGTTTTATACTCGCTGACATCCCGGGCATCAACCGTACCATATCCTGACATCATATCTCCCAGATGCAGACTTTTTCCTCCGGGAGCGGCACACAGATCGATGATATAGTCCCCCTTCTTCGGGGCAGCCACCTCACCGACCAGCATGGAACTGACGTCCTGTACGACAATCTTCCCCTCCCGAAAGGCATCCAGAGCATACAGATGATCATAGCCACTGATCTTGAGGGCGTAGGGAAGATAAGACGCCGGCTCCACAGTAACCCCCTGCGCCCTCAGGCTTTTGGCAATGTCATCCACAGAATCCTTTCCCGGTCTGCATCTGACGGTTGTGCAGGGAGGTCGGAGAAAGTCCTCCAGGATGGCTCTCGTTTTCTCCTCCCCGTAATCTCTGAGCCACCTGTCCACCAGAAAACGGGGCATGGAGTATGAGATGCTGAGGCTTTGGGGCAGATCGTCTCCGGAAGGCCATTCGATCTGATCTCTTCCGCGGATGACAGATCTTAAAACACCGTTGACAAAAGCCTTGAGATTATAAAACCCTTTCTTCTGTGCCAGCCGGACCGCCTCATTGCAGACAGCGCTGTCCGGTACAGAGTCCATGTATTCCAGCTGATAGACCGCGCTGCGCAGGATCTCCCTGATCACGGGTTTCATTCTGGACACAGGAACAGCGGAGAAATAATCCAGGATATAATCGATTCGGATCCGGTATTCCAGCGTTCCTTCGCAGACTCTTGTTATGAAAGCTCGTTCCTGTTTGGGCAGGAACTGATATTTGGACAGAACATTGCCCAAAGCGATATGGCTGTGCTCTCCTTCCTCATCAATCATGAGGAGGATCTGGAGGATCAGCTCTCTTGTATTTACAGCATAGGTCCCCACACTGCCACCTCTCTTATTTTCTGCTTCGTCTGTTGGAAAGAAGCATCAGCCTGACCAGCTGCAGGACTGAGGAAGCCAGGGCAGCCACATAGGTCAGGGCAGCGGCCGTCAGCACCTTTCTCGCGCCTGCGTTCTCCTCCATGGTCAGGATGCCTGAAGACTCCAGCATTCTCAGCGCACGGGATGAGGCATTGAACTCCACAGGCAGCGTTACCAGCTGAAATAAGACTGCCAGAGCAAAGAGCACAATCCCGGCAGTAGTCAGAATCGGAAGGGAAAAAACCAGTCCGGCAAAAAAAACCGGCCAGGCAAGTGAAGATCCCAGATTCGCTACAGGCACCAGGGCTGTCCTGAAATTCAGCGGAGCATAATCGATATGATGCTGAATCGCATGGCCGCACTCATGGGCTGCTACGCACACCGCCGCTATGGAGGTTTGCGAATAAACATCGGTAGAAAGGTTGACCGTTTTGGTCCGGGGATCATAATGATCTGTCAGGCTTCCTCCTACCGGCTGTATCCTGACGTCACTGATCCCAGCCGTCATGAGGACTCTCTGGGCAGTTTCGGCTCCGGTCAGGCCAGAGGCACTACGGACTGTTTTATAGCGTGAAAAGGTGCTTTTCATCCTGGCAGAGGCTATCAATGTCAGAACCATGCCGATGATCAGCAATAGATAAGTAGGATCAATATAATACCCCATTCTGTCACCTCATTTCTCATTCTGTCGTTTGCTCTGTTTTATGCGTCTGTCTCCCCCAGCAGCTCTTTGGCCTGCAAAGGACATCCACGCAGAAAAGCCGCTGCGTCCATTCTTTTCTTGCCCTCTATCTGAACCTGGGTCAGTATCAGGATACTGTCCCGACAGGCAACGAAAATGCCATCTTTATCTGCCTTCAGCACGGTTCCGCAGGGACATCCTTTTTCCGGCGCTACCCCTTCGTCTTTGCCGGGCAGTCTGGCTGCCCATACCTTCATCAGCTTTTTCCTGCAGAAGGTATAGGCACAGGGCCATGGATTGAGGCCTCGGATCTGTCGTTCAAGCTCGACGGCAGTCCTTTCAAAGTCCAGCCTGCCCATTTCCTTCGTCAGCATCGAAGCGTAGGGCGTAGGGCTTTGCTCCGGCTGAGGCGTACGTACCACGGTCCCGTCCATGATGGAAGGAAGGGTATCGATCAGCAGCTTTGCCCCTGCCTGAGACAGCTTGTCAAACAGACTTCCTCCCGTTTCATCCGGAGCCAGCTCTACCGTAATCCTGGCAATCATATCTCCGGTATCCAGGCCTTCTCCCATCTGCATCAGGGTCACTCCCGATTCCTTTTCCCCGTCCAGAACTGCATACTGGACCGGGGCAGCCCCCCGATACCTGGGCAAAAGGGAGCCATGAAGATTCACACAGCCAAACCTTGGCAGCTCTAAGATCGTTTTGGGAATGATCTGTCCAAAGGCCGCCACTACGATCAGGTCAGGCGCAAGGGCTGCCAGCTCCTCCAAAAAAAGGGGATCTCTGACCTTAACCGGCTGCAGAACCGGCAGGCCTGCCGCAAGGGCCGTCTCCTTGACCGGAGAAAAGCACAGAGCACCGCTTCTGCCCTTGGGTTTATCCGGCTGAGTTACCACAGCCACAACGGAATAACCTTCCGAGAGCAAAGCCTGCAGAGAAGGAACGGCAAAATCCGGCGTTCCCATAAAAACGATCCTCATTCTCTCACATCCCTCTTTCACTCTTCCTGCCCTTCCTCTTCTTCATCCGTAACCTCGTGCAGGCTTCCCTCTACCAGTGAGGTATACATTTTTCCGTCCAGGTGGTCCAGCTCATGGCAGAAAGCCCTGGCCAGAAGCTCCTCTCCTTCATATTCCACTTCTTCCATGTCCCGGTTGAGAGCACGGACCCGAACATAATTTGGCCGGGTGACGGTACCTGCCATCCCAGGGACAGACAGACATCCTTCATCCCCCGTCTGCTCCCCACTGCTTTCTACGATTTCCGGGTTGATCAGACAGATGGGATCCTCTCCGGTCGTATCAATGACCACAATCCGTTTCAGGATGCCTACCTGGGGTGCCGCCAGGCCAACCCCGTTGGAATCATACATGGTTTCAAACATATCGTCTATCAATTGCTCCAGCCGCGGCGTCATATTTTCTACCACTCTGCATTTTTTTGCCAAAACCGGATCCCCCTGCAAACGGATTGTTCTAAGTGCCATCTTCGTTCTCCTCCATAATCATTGCCTGGTGCAAGGCGCGTGCTGGACTGTTACGGCCAGTCAGTTCTCTGTGTTCACTGTATATCATACTTCACCATAATGGTGCGGAACCCCTCATTGATTTCGATATACTTCTCTATCTTTTCTCTCAGACGGATCAGGATCCTCTGCTCAGTTCCTTTGACATAGACAGACCGGTAATACCGGTCCTGGATCTTTCCTATGGATGCCGGTGCCGGTCCTATCACGGTAAGAGAATAACCGGCAGAAGGATTGTCGGCTATCTGCTCAGCCAGGCGCCGCGCATAAAGCGCAATGAAGCCCATGGCTTTGTCCAGGAAAGCCTCATCCCTTCCTGATCCCTGAACCATCAGCATAGAGGCGGCAGGCGGATACCCCAGGAGGCGGCGGTAGGACAGCTCCTGCTCATAAAACATTTCATAATCCTGGGCAGCAGCTGTCTGAATGCTGTAATGATCTGGCTGGTAGGTCTGAAAAATAGCGGTGCCTGCCTTTTCTCCCCGCCCGGCTCTTCCCGCTGCCTGCACCAAAAGCTGGAAGGTACGTTCCGCACTTCGATAATCACTGCTGTTCAGGGAAAGATCCGCTGAAAGAGCTGCCACAAGAGTGACATGGGGAAAGTCGTGTCCCTTCACAATCATCTGTGTCCCGATCAGGATATCCGCTTCATGGGCAGCAAATGCTTTCAGAATATCCTCGTAACTGCCTTTCCTTCTGGTCGTGTCATAATCCATCCGCAAAAGGCGGGACTGGGGAAACATCTTCTGGACCTGCTTCTCAATCTGCTGTGTTCCGGCACGGAATCTGCCGATTGAAGAAGAACCACAGGAGGGACAGTGGTCCATAAGGGGACTCTCATACCCACAATAATGGCAAACCAGCCTCATTCCTTCATGTTCAGAAAGTGAGACATCACAGTGGGGGCATTTCATCACAGCCCCACAGTCACGGCAGCAGACAAAGCCGGCATAACCCCTTCTGTTCAGAAACAGAATTGCCTGTGTATGTCCCTCCAGACATTCCTGTAACGCTTTTGCCGTGCGGATACTGATGGGAGTACGGTTTCCCTCCCGCAATTCCTTTCTCATATCCACAATCTCTATATGAGGAAGCCTTCTGCCGGCAAACCGAGAGGTTAAAACCGTATAAGCGTACTCCCCCTTTTGCGCACGGGAAAAGGCCTCCAGGGAAGGGGTTGCACTTCCCATCACAAAATGAGCCCCTGTCTGAGATGCCCGATAGGCAGCGGCTTCTCTGGTATGATAGCAGGGAGAATGCTCGCTCTTATAGGAGGGCTCATGCTCCTCATCCATGACAATCAGTCCCAGTCTGGGAAAGGGGGTAAACAGGGCAGAGCGAGGCCCCACCATGATCTGTATGTCTCCACTGCGCGCCCGTCGAAACTGATCATACCGTTGCCCGGCGGACAGCTGAGAATTGATCACCGATACCATAGAACCAAATCTCTCATAGAATCTTCCGGCCGTCTGATAGGTCAGGGCAATCTCAGGAATCAGCACGATGGTCTGCTTTCCCTGCGCCAGCATCCGGTCGATCAGCTCCATATAGATCAGGGTCTTCCCGCTGCCGGTCAGTCCATAGAGTAACACAGGGCGATCCCATTTTTCAACAATTTCTCCGAGGGCACTCTCCTGCTCCGGGGAAAGAGAAGCCTTAGGTTTTCGCTGAAAGGAAGAAGCGTCCAGGGACAGCCGATATTTCTCTCCTCCCTCAAGCTGTGCCAGGCCTTCCTCTTCCAGATAACGAACGGTAGCCTGGGTCAATCCGAGATCTCTGACCGCCTGACGATAATCCAGGTACTCTGTCCCTGTCAGAGCCTCGAGAATGCGGATCCTGGCCCTATAACGGGAGGGGCTCAGTTTTGACGCTGCCTTAGTGAGTTTCCCCGGCTCTGCCGATCGGACAAGAAAACGTTCCTTCACGGGCATGACCTTCTCTCTCACCGGCAGGGCTGTCCGAAGCGCCTGGTTCATGGTAGAACCATAGGTTTTCCTGAGCCAGGCCGCCATAGCTATCAGTCCGGCTTCCGTCGTCTGCTCGTCTGTACAGATCCGGATAACATCTTTGATCCGTTCCGGTTCCAGGGACGTCTCCCTGGTCAGCTCAAGAATATAGCCTTTTTTCCGGCTGTTGCCTCTTCCGAAAGGGACCTCCGCAACAAGGCCCGGCGCAGCCTGGGCGGCAAACATCTCCGGAATCCTGTAGGTAAAAGGATGATCCAGTGCCTCCCGTGATATGTCGATAATAATCTGTGCGTATAACGTCATGAGCACCTTCTATACCAGCACTGTAGTCACTTTGCTTACACGGAAGGCATCAGGCATTCAGAGCGAATCCCTGCCATGCCTTTGCCTCTTCCTCGTGAGGACACAAATCTGATCTATTCAGAAAGAATCTCCGATATGATCACCCTCTCGTCCATCGGATACTTCTTTCCCTTGATTTCCTGATAGTCTTCATGTCCTTTTCCAGCCAGAACCACGATATCACCTGGTTCTCCGTTCCTGATGACATACCGGATCGCTTCTTTTCGGTCAGGTATCTCGATGTAGGCTCCCGATGTTTTTGCCATGCCCACCTTGATATCCTCTATGATGGCAAGAGGGTCCTCGTCTCTGGGATTGTCCGAGGTAATGACGGAAAGATCCGCCAGACGGCCTGACACCTCGCCCATCTCATAACGGCGCAGCCTGGAACGGTTTCCGCCACAGCCGAAGAGGCAGACCAGCCGATGGGGGTGATACTCTCTGAGTGTAGTCAGAAGGCTTTCCAGGGCCATGGCATTATGTGCGTAATCGATCATGAGGGTAAAGTCATCGGAGACTTTTACCATTTCGATCCGTCCCTTGACCTTCGCCTGCCTTAGAGCACTTTGGATGTCCTCGGGAGATACTCCAAAGTGTCGGCATACCGCGATGGCCGTAAGGGAATTATAAATACTGAATTTTCCGGGAATATCGATCTGGACCGGAAAGTCCAGAAGTCCTTTCAGATGATAAGCGACTCCCAGATATCCCTTGCCCTGGATCAGACGGGGATCTTCTGCTCTTAAATCCGCGTCGGCATGGAAGCCATAGGTTTCAAGGGTACAGGTATGTCCCTGGCAGATCCGTTCAAAATGGGTGTCGTCCCGGTTTACAATCCCGATTTTGCACTGCTTTAGCAAAAGTGCCTTGCAGGACAGATATTGGTCGAAATCGCTATGCTCGTTGGGTCCGATATGATCCGGCTCGATATTGGTAAAAATCCCGAAATCAAAAAGAAAGCCCTGGGTTCTGTGGAGCATCAGAGCCTGAGAGGACACCTCCATAACTACGGTGTCGCAGCCGGCATCCGCCATCTGTCTGAAATATTCCTGAACCAGATAAGATTCGGGGGTTGTATTCAGGGCGGGGATTCTTTTTTCCCCGATGATCACCTCTATGGTTCCGATCAGGCCCACTTTATGACCTGCGTTTTCCAGGATGGATTTGATCATATAGGTTGTGGTGGTTTTTCCCTTTGTGCCGGTGATGCCGATGGTCGTCAGTGCGGAAGCAGGATGACCGAACCAGGCGGCGCTGATCCAGGCCATGGCATAACGGCTGTCCTTTACCAGAATGACGGTGACTTCCGGCGGAGCCGGAACGGCTTCCTCGGCCACGATTGTCTTTGCACCGCGTTTGATTACGTCCGGGACGAAACGGTGTCCGTCAGCGGCGGCTCCACGGATACAGATAAACAGGCTGCCTTCGCAGGCTTTGCGTGAATCGTAGATGACAGCGGTCACTTCCTGGCTGGTTTGTCCTTGCAGGCAGCTGTACTCAAGATTGTCCAGTAATGATGCCAGCTTCATTTTTTCTAACCTCCCCTGAATGTTCATTCCTAAATAAGATAACACACTTTCCATCAGGTTGCAATCCGCTGATCTTAGCCCTTCCTGTGTATTAAAGGGTACTGGTTACCGATCTTTCGTGTGCATGACAATGAGACAGGTGAGGATTGAGGAGGAGGCGAGAAAAATCATGCCGAGCAGGGTTCCGGTTTGGGCGGAATCGCCGGTTTTTGGCGTGATATGGAAAGATGTGTCGGTATCTTCCGGATGGGATGTGGCAGACTGGGTGTAATCAGAAAAGCTCGTCTGGGTGATCCTGTTCTGAGTAGCCTGAAGGGGAACCGTGGCTTCCGAGCTTTTCACGCGGGTGCCTGTTTCCCTGGTCGTGACTTCTACCTGGTTGACAAGGGATTGAGATGTGGTCTCGGCGGGGATGACAACATAGGCAAGAAGGACTGCCCTCTCGCCGGGAGCAATGGAAGAGATAAGGGCTTGGGAGCGGGTTTCATTGAGCAGTATGCCCTCCGTTTGTTCAAAATACGCCTTGATACCCGCTCCTAAGAACTTTTCTGTGCTGACAACAGAATGCAGGGTTACCGTGCCGGTATTCTGGATCTGAATGGTATAGTGAACGGTATCCCCCGGCTTTGCGCTGGCCGTATCTGCTGTTTTCGTCACAATAAAGTCTGCATAATCCCCAGGATCTGACTTTCCCCAGTCATTCTGGGAGGACCGGTTGTTGTCCGGATCTGTTTCCTCATAGGAGACAGCTTCCTGTCTGTCTCTGAAAAGACTGTTGCTTTCCTGGCCAGTCTTTTGGGATGCTGCCAGCATAAGCTGTTGGTCTGTGGCATTGCCTGGAGGACTGATTGGCGGCTCCTGACCTTCATCCAGAATCAGGATCTCACTCTGGCCAGAGCTGCCCCGGGATACCGTCCTGCCTTCTTTTTCCTGTGATGGTTGGGTGAGAACCGGTCCGTTAATCGTCTGCTGAACGGTCTGCAGGTCCTCTTCTGTGTCATTTTCTCCCTCCGACCACAAATTCCGGTCGTAGGCGTCCGGATCCCTGACGGCCTCCTCGGCGGCGTCCAGCAGCTCATATAGAGCCCTCGTATCCAGTTCATCATCCGGAAACGCTTCGTTCGTCGTCTCCTGGTCTGTCGAGGATACGATAGACACCTTAGAAGCGTACTCCCGCTCCATTCCTCCAGCCTCAAATACTTCCCATGCGGGATCCGGGTTTATCGCATCCGGTTGGTCTTCCCCAAAGGGAGACAGACTTTCCGGAGGCGAAAAGACTTCAAAAGCAGACTCCTGACCGCCAGCCCCCGGAAGAAAGAGGGAGTCGTCGGCTAGGTTTCCGGCTTCAAAAAGATTTTCTGCCTCCCCACGAACCGGAGCATACCGCTGGCCAGTCAATCCCATTGCAGTCAGAATGACAATAACTGCCATCAGCATTTTCATTCTGTTCCCTTTTGTGTTACATCCTTCTTTTTTTCTCATTTTATCCTGATCCATTCCTTTCTGCTACCTGCTCAGTCAAGTATCCCTTCGCAGGTATCCTTTCGTGTGACAAACCGACTATTTCATCGATAATCCCGGGTGCTGCGCGCTGTATAAAGCTCAACAGGACAATGGAATCCCTCCAATCTGGTATATTTTGTCTGAATATGGAATATTTTAAGACTTTTTCTGATATGTGGCAGAGAAAATAATTTAAGATGAATCTATTAGAACTGTGTTTCGTATATTAACAGATATTTCACATTTTTTCAAGTCATATTTTAGACCTGCGCGATGACCGTAAGTAGGCGATCCAGGCAGAACATCGCAATACTATTGAAAAATATCCCCGCATTTGATAAGATGCAGATATTGTTTTATCGTCATCAATACAGAAAGGAATCATCCATTATTATGGAAACTTTAATTATTCCCGAAAACTACCAATCAGCCCTAAATCTCCACGATACCCAGGTCGCGATCAAGACAGTGAAGGATTTCTTCCAGCAGACCTTATCCGCCAAACTAAACCTGCTGCGCGTTTCCGCTCCGGTCTTCGTCGATCCTTCTTCCGGTCTCAATGACAACCTGAACGGTGTGGAGCGCCCAGTCAGCTTTGATATAAAAGGAAGTAACTCAAATGCGGAGATCGTACACTCTCTCGCCAAATGGAAACGGTATGCCCTCAAGGAATATGGCTTTTCCCATGGTGAAGGTCTCTATACCGATATGATTGCCATCCGTCGGGACGAGGATCTGGACAATATCCATTCCGTCTATGTAGACCAGTGGGACTGGGAAAAAATCATCAGCCATGAAGAACGCACGCGGGAAACTCTCGAAGTCACGGTTCGCTCCATCTACAGCGCCCTGCGCAAAACCGAAAAATTCATGGCTGTGCAGTACGACTATATCGAGGAATTCCTTCCCAGGGAAATCTTTTTTATCACTGCCCAGGAGCTGCTTGATCTTTATCCCAATCTTTCCCCCAAAGAGAGGGAATACCAGATCGTAAAGGAAAAAGGCGCCGTATTCCTTATGCAGGTAGGAAAGTATCTTTCCAACGGCGAACGCCATGACGGCCGTGCGCCGGATTATGACGACTGGGAGCTGAACGGTGACATCCTCATCTATTATCCCGTGCTTGATATCGCCCTTGAGCTCAGTTCGATGGGCGTTCGGGTCGATGCCTCCTCTCTGGACAGCCAGCTTACCAAAGAAAACTGCGATGATCGGCGGAATCTTCCCTTTCAAAAGGCAGTCCTCAACAATGAGCTTCCCTTTACCATAGGCGGAGGCATCGGCCAGTCCCGTATCTGTATGTTTTTCCTCCGTAAGGCTCATATCGGAGAAGTACATGTGTCTCTATGGCCGGATGAAATGCGCAGAAAATGCCGTGAAAATGGTATTATCCTTCTTTAATAACAGAGCCTAGAAAGATGGTGAGTAGTGAATATACTGTTTTTTCTGACCCCCAAAAATGAGGTCGCCTATGTCTACGAGGATGAAACTCTGCGTCAGACACTGGAAAAGATGGGAAACCGCCGTTTTTCCTGCATCCCCATTCTAAGCAGAGAGGGCAGGTATGTCGGCACAATTTCGGAAGGCGATCTGCTCTGGACAATGATGCACTTGTCTCTCTCCAATATGAAGGAGGCAGAAACGATTCCCATTATGTCCCTCTCCAAGAGAGCTACCTATAAGCCTGTCACCGTTTCCACCAGTATTGAAGATCTGCTGGACCGGGCGATCAATCAGAATTTTGTTCCTGTCATTGATGATCAGGGCTCCTTTATCGGCATCGTCACCCGCAAGGCCATCCTGAAATACTGCTACGCGAAGATTGAGCAATGGCAGTAGCCCTGCAGCCGGCGCCCCTGCCATAAAGCCAAAAGGCCCTCATGCAGGTTGAATAACCTGCATGAGGGCCTTTTCAGATTTCTATTCTTCCGGGTCGTCAGCGGGCTCAGCGGGCGTGAACACTCTCGATCCTCCGGCTTTGGCCAGCTTCTTCTCCTCCTTTGCTCTGTGGGTGGCTTCCTGGCAGAATTCCATCTGAGAATTGACCAAAGTCTTTCCTCTCTTGTCCGGCTTTTCATAATTGCCGTCCGGCTGAAGAATATGCGCCTTGACATTATCCATAAATTCCAGATCCAGGATATGCCTGAGCTCTTTTTTGATATCCTCATCCTCCACCGGGAAGACGATCTCCACACGTCTGTCCAGATTACGCGGCATCCAGTCCGCGCTTCCCATATAGAATTCATCATTTCCGGCATTGCAGAAATCAAAAATGCGGGCATGCTCCAGGAAAGTGCCCACGATAGAGCGCACATGGATGTTTTCACTGACACCAGGAATCCCAGTCTTCAGACAGCAGATGCCTCTCACCAGAAGATTAATCTCTACTCCCTGAGAAGACGCATAGTAGAGGGCAGACATGATGACCGGATCGCAAAGAGAATTCATTTTCGCCGTAATGCGGGCCGGGATTCCCTTCTTTGCGTTCTCCGCCTCTCTCTCAATCAGCTCCAGGAAACGGTCCTTCATCCACAGTGGAGCTACGATCAGCTTATTCCAGCGCTTCGGTTCCGAATAGCCGGAGAGCATGTTAAAGACAGCAGTTGCGTCCTCCCCGATTCGCTCATCACAGGTAAAGATACCACAGTCTGTATATAGCCTGGCGGTGGAATCATTATAATTGCCGGTTGCCAGATGAACATATCGGCGGATTCCGGTATCCTCCCGGCGCACCACCAGGGTAATCTTGCTGTGGGTCTTCAGTCCTACCAGGCCGTAGATGACGTGACAGCCGGCTTTTTCCAGCATCTTGGCCCATACGATATTGTGTTCCTCGTCAAACCTTGCCTTGAGCTCCACCAGTACGGAAACCTGCTTGCCGTTTTCCGCCGCCTGTGCCAGAGCAGCAATAATAGGGGAATTCCCGCTTACCCGATAGAGGGTCTGCTTGATGGCAAGAACATCCGGATCTTTGGCTGCCTGGCGCACGAAATTGACCACAGGATCAAAGCTCATATAGGGATGATGCAGAAAGACATCCTTATTGCGGATCACGGAAAAGATATCCTCTGCCCCGGTCAAAGCCCTGACAGGTGCCGGGGTATATTTGGGATCCTTATATTCATCAAAGCCATTCAGGCCGTAAACCTTCATCAGGCAGGTCAGATCGATGGCTCCGGAAATATAGAAGATATCCTCCTCCTTGACAGAAAACTCCTTTTTCAGAACCTTCAGCAGCCGTTCATCCACCTTGTCCTCAATCTCCAGACGGATCACCTCACCCCACTGGCGCTTCTTCAGCTGCTTTTCAATCTCCTCCAGAAGATCCTCGGCGCCCTCCTCCTCGATGGAAAGATCCGCGTTCCTCATGATACGATAGGGATGTGAGCAAACCACTTTATTCCCCAGGAAGAGTTTTCCGATGTTCCTTTCGATAATCTCCTCCAAAAGAATCACGGTGATATCACCATCCTTTACGGAAGGGATCTGAATGATGCGGGGAAGAACGGAGGGTACCTGTACCGTGGCAAAGTCCAGGGATTCCTTTCCCTTCTTTTTTTCCTTTTTCTGAATCAGCGCTCCGATATTGAGAGTCTTGTTCCTGACCAGGGGGAAAGGCCGTGAGGAATCCATGGCCATCGGCGTCAGCACAGGATAGACCTTATCCTCGAAATAGCGGTCCACGAAGATCCCCTGCTCCTCATTCAATTCCTCATGGGAGCCTGCCAGATGGACCCCCACCTTTTCCAGAGCCGGAATGACAGACCGATAGAGGGTGGAATACTGGGAATGAACCAGTTCATGGGTCCGTTCACTGATTGCAGTCAGCTGAGTTTTCGGATTCATGCCGGCTATGTCCGGTTTATCGTACCCTGCATGAACCTGATCCTTCAGAGAAGCGACTCGTACCATATAAAACTCGTCCAGGTTGGAGGAGGTAATGGAAAGGAACTTCAGTCTTTCAAACAGAGGGATGCTCTTATCCTTTGCCTCGGAAAGCACTCTCTCATCAAATTTCAGCCAGCTAAGCTCCCGGTTTACAAAATACTCCGGCTTTTCAAAGCTCTTCAGATCCATAGCCACTTGTCTTTCCTCCTTATTTATTATGATTTCCGCTTTCGCCGGATCACGAGGCGGATGCCGAATACTTCCTCAAAAAACGCTACCTTGTCCTTCAACAGACCCAGTTCAAAGGAAATGTCCTCGTCGGAGTCCATGACCATGACCAATTCTCTGTCCTTTAAAGCGGCCTTAAGGCCTTTCACCTTCTGATAATGGCTGCGGTCCATGGCATTGGCCAGGCGCAGGATAGCCGCCAGCTTGGCCACAATCAAGGATCTCATCTCCTCCGGCTCCATCTCTGATTCATAGGCGCGGGAAAATACAAACTGGGTATTGTTATAACGAACGACATCAGCGATAATCCTGCGTTCCGCCGTGGACAGGCCGATGATCTCCGTCGCCATGATGATGTTGTAGGAGCATCCGGCTACATCCTCGATGCTGATGTACTTGCCGCAGTCATGCAGCAGAACCGCAATCTGCAGCAAAAGTCTTTCTCTCGGCCCCATACCGTGGATCTTCTTTATCCCGTCAAACATGGCCAGAGCCAGCTTGGTCGTTCCCTGAATATGATTTTTACCGCTGGAATATCTCTTGGCAATATTACGGGAAGCGACAAGAATATCATTCTCAAAATCATGGTTGCTTTTGATCAGTTTATTTTTCTCGGCAAAATCGTAGGCAATACCATCGTTCAGAGAGACGCCGGGAACCCAGAGAGATTCCGCATTGAAAATGTCGATAAAGCTCTTGATCACCACCATGGTGGGCACGATCAGGGAAGCATATTCCGGGTCAATATTCATCTCCCTTGCCAGCTCATGCTCTGATTTGGACACCGCCTCGTTATACCGGCTGATAAATTCAGTTTTGGTGATGATATCATCCACTCTTTCATCCTGGAAGATGGTGTCTGTCAGAAAATCCCCCAGCAGAATCACATTGCGGATATCCCTGTCCTTGAGCTGCAGTCTCTGAAAGCTTCCCAGGTCATTTCGGATAAAGTCGCTGATCAGCTGGTCGTAATGGTGGGTCGTTTTTTCCAGCTCACGAAGCCTTTCCCGAATACGCATGCTGCCCAGCTTCAGATTCTGTGTGGAGACAAGGGCGTCATTGTCAAAAAGGGAAACCTGTACGCTGCCGCTTCCCACATCCAGAATGGCCGTTCCCTTTTGAATCACCTTCTTAAAATTGTTCTCCATAGCAGCAATGGATTTATACCCCAGGAAATGCTGCTCTGCGTTGCTGAGAATCTTGACACGAATACCGGTGCGCACATAAATCTGCTCCACCACAACCACAGGATTATTCAGTTCCCGGAAGGCACTGGTCGCACAGGCCCTGAATTCGCTCACCCCGAATTCCTTCATGATCCGTTTGAAATCCAGCAAAATCTCGCAGACCTTATCCACTGTTTCCATGGAAAGGCGACCGACTGAATAGCTCTCCCTTCCCAGCTCAATGGGATAATTGACATCGTTCACCACACGAAAAACAGACTTCTTCGACAGCTCAAAAATAGTCATACAGATCTCGTAGGAACCGATATCAATCGCCGCAAACGTTGTCATTGGCATTTTTCGTTTTCCTTTCTTAAACCTTACTGATCGCAGGACACCAGCTCCCCCGTGGAATCAGGAATGAAGGGTTCCCGCAAGATGGTCGATAAACTGCTGTGCTGTTCTTCCGGTATAGCCTCCATGAGACAGCTCCCATTGATTTGCCTGGTAAAGAAGCTCCTTTTCGTCGATCTCCATGCCGTTTCTCGCTGCCAGAACCCTGACGATATTTTCAAATTCCTTCCGGTTGGGAGATTCGAAATATATTCTGACGCCAAACCGATATGCCAGAGAATGCTTTTCCTGGACGGTATCTGAGGAATGAAGGTCATTTTCGTCTTCTAGTTCCAGCTTGTCTGAAAACTTCTCTCTCACCAGGTTGCGCCTGTTGCTCGTAGCGTAGATTAAGATATTGTCCGGTTTCTTTTCCAATCCTCCTTCTATGACGGCTTTCAGATACTTATATTCGATCTCAAACTCCTCAAAAGAGAGATCATCCATAAAGATGATAAAACGGTAGTTTCGGTCCTTAATCTGGGAGATCACCTCATTCAGATCCTGAAACTGATGCTTATATATCTCAATGATCCTCAGTCCCTGATCATAATACCGGTTCAGAATCCCTTTGACAGAAGAGGATTTTCCCGTCCCTGCATCGCCAAAAAGAAGGCAATTGTTGGCCTTTCTCCCCTGGACGAAGGCTTCCGTGTTTTCTATCAGCTTTTTCTTTGCTGCTTCCATGCCCACCAGATCCTCCAGCTGCACATGGGCGATCCGGGTGATCGGTTCAATACAAACCTGGCCGTTTTCATGGTGTGCGATCCGGAAGGCTTTGTGCAGTCCCAGCTTTCCCACTCCGAATTCTTTGTAAAAGCGGAGCATGTCATTCCGGAATTCCTCCGGATCCGCTGAACTGGCCAGTGTCCTGGCCAGCTCACAGATCCGGTTGCGGATTCGTCTGTTGTACATCCTGCCGCTTTCATCGGCGCTGTGGTAATCAAGGATCAGGCTGCAGCAGGAGGTTTGAAAAACCTCGTCCAGTCTCTGAAGAGGATAATCAAACAGTGCCTTAATTCGGCTGAAATCGTGTAAAGCCAGCGTGCTCAGACTTCCTCCGACCTCTCCCCTGATCTCGCTGGCAAGGCTGAAGGCATTTTCATGATTGACCAGCAGAAGGGTCAGATAATCATGCCAGAGATTTCCTTCGAAGCCATAGGCTCCTCCCCTCTCCACAAGCCCCGCCAGACAACGGTAAAAAATCTCCCGGTCTTCCTCTGACACAGCTGCGGCAGGCCCTTCCTGCCGAAACGCAGGCGTACCGGCCTGGGGCCTGACCGGATAGCGCAGCATCAGCTCCGTCAGGCTGTCCAGGATCTGCCCATCGGCAAAGTCCCGGTATAAAATACATTCCTTTATTCCTGTCATGGTAAGCACAACCTCACTTCACTAATAATTCCCAAGGATTCTCAGTTTGTTTGCCTCGGCTCCTATCCCTCGAAGGGCATTGACCACAGCGCTGTCCTGAATATTGCCTTCGAAGTCCACGAAAAAACGGTATTCCCAGGACCTTCCCTTAATCGGTCGGGACTCTATCTTTGTCATATTCAGTCCGTTATAGATGATATGGGAAAGCATATTGTATAAGGTCCCACTTTCATGGGCCAGTTCAAAACAGATACTGACCTTGCCTGCCGTCCTGGTGCAGATTGGCCTCGCGCCTACGATAATGAAACGGGTGGCATTATCCTCGTTGACACAGAGATTGTCAGCAAGAATCTTTAGTCCGTATATTTCCCCCGCCTGACGGCTGGCAATAGCTGCCCGGGACACATCCCCCGCCTCAGCTACCGTTTTTGCCGCCTGGGCAGTATTTTCCATTTTAATCGTTTCCCACTGAGGATGCCGGGAAAGAAACTCGCTGCACTGGGCCAGTCCCTGATAGTGGGAACATACCGAACGAACGGTGTCCAAAGAAGCCTCTTTTACGCCCAGAAGAACATGGTCCACCTTTAGAAACTGCTCTCCCACAATATACAGACGATACTGCATCAGGAGATCATAGATATCGCCGACGATACCGGCCGTAGAATTTTCAATAGGAAGGACAGCATAATCCGCACGCCCTGCCACAACGTCCTCCATGGCATCCCGCCAGGTTTTCACATGGACGCTCTGAATGGTCTCATCGAAATAAGCTCTCATGGCAGCATAGCTGTACGCTCCTTCCACCCCCTGAAAGACTACCTTTACATAGGAAAGCGGCAATTCATCCACCACAGACAGCTCGTTTTTCAGATCAAAGGCAAGGCCGTTTTTTGTCAACATCTGATACTGCTTTCTTCGGCTGATCGCCATGATCTGGGTAAAAAGCTCTCTGGTTCCTCTTTTATTAAAATCGCCCGTGGCCTTTTCCGTCACAGAAGCTATTTTGCGTGCTTCTCTCTCAGCATCCAGGACCTGCATTCCGGTCCGGATCTTGTACTGGGCTACAGCCTCGCTGATCTTCATCCTCTCCTCGAAAAGCCGGACGATCTCTGCATCGATCTGATCGATCTTATTTCTGTACTCAAGTAATTCTGACATGCTTTGTCATCTCCTGGAGGGTAATGATGGTATACGCACCAATCTACTGCAGAATCATACCGCTGTCAGCGGCGTAAATTTGATAGAGCCCGGTCAGTTCCGAGATAAACGACAAAGAGCCAAAGGCTACAATGGCATCCTCCGGTCCTGCCAGAGAAAAGGCTGTTTTCAAGGCATCCTCCATCTGTTCAAAAGGCAAAGCCCTGATGCCAAGCTGCTCCACGGCTAGAGCCAGTTCAGATGCCGGAAGGGCGCGGGGATTGTCAGGAGTCTGAATTGTCAGAATCATCGAGGCATAGGGGGCTGTAATCCGCAGGACTTCATGATAATCCTTGTCCTTAAAAACTCCCATGATAAAAAACAGTCTTCTTCCCCTCAGGTACCTTTGAAGGTTCTCTTCCATGCGTTTCGCCGCCGGGGGATTATGAGCTCCGTCTACAATAAAAAGAGGATTCCTTCCCAGAACAGAAAATCTCCCCCTCCATACCGTTTCGGACAGCCCCTTCCGGCGTTCCTCTATCGTAGTAGGATACCCCTGCTTTTCCAGAAGCGCCAGGGCATGCAGGGCAGCAACCGCATTTTCCAGCTGGCAAAGCCCTGGCAGTGGAGTATGATACTCTTCCCCTTCCCAACAGAAGGTCACACCCTCCAAATCATCCCTGACCATGCCTGCTTCGGAAGCCTGGCAAACCATAAGCTGATCCTTCTTCAGAAAGCAGGCTTTTTTTATCACTTCCATTGCTTCTTTCTCTTGTCTCACAGAAAGAACCACACTGCCTTCTTTGATGATGCCCGCCTTCTTCTGCGCTATTTCTCCCAGGGTATTACCCAAAAATTCCATATGATCCATGCCTATGGCCGTCAGGATCACCAGAAGGGTATTCCGGACGATATTGGTAGCGTCCAGATCTCCCCCCATACCAGTTTCCAAAAGCACCAGATCGCATTTTTCCATGGAAAAATAAACAAATGCGGCTGCCGTCTCGATCTCGAACGAAGTCGGATGATGACAGCCAGCCGCAACCATGGACTCGACTGCGGGACGGATCAGAGTCATGACCCTTGCAAAATCCTCCCTGCTGATATCTTTTCCAGATACAGCCCACTTTTCCCTGTAGGAATACAAAGCAGGAGATACATACCGTCCGACACGATAGCCTGCCTTGGTCAGGACAGAAAAAAGATAGGCAATGACAGATCCCTTTCCATTTGTTCCTGCCACATGCACAAAGCGCAAATTGTCCTGAGGATTTCCCAGACGGCTCATGAGTTCTCTCATGGTATCCAATCCCAGAACACTTCCAAAACGAAGGGCATCTTCCACATATTTCCTGCTTTGCGAATAATCCATCTTATTCCTCATAGTATCGCAAACAAACAAAATACAAACATTCGACCTGCGCGGTCACTAAAGGGACATATTATTTTTCCAAGACGTTTCCGCTACCCGTCTAAGCTCTGACCAGTCCCTGTCGGCTTCAGTTCGCAAATGGCTGCAGTGCCCCCGTTTCAAACAAAATGACACGTTTGACAGAGGTTGCCGGAGGCGTATAGGTAGTTGCCCCAAAGGTCGTGCCGATATTCCAGCCACTGAATTGCCCTTCAGGATCAAAATAGCGGGAACCGATCCTGACCCAGCAATGATCCAGGGAAACGTCCTCTGACGAATACACCTTTCCCACTATCACATAGGGCTGATAACCGCAGGCACTGGCCAGGGCTGCAAAAGCACAGGCAAAGCCGAAAGCGTCTCCCTTTCTGGTGAGCAGCATAGAATAAGCGTTTGATTTTGCCCAATAGCGGTTATTAAAATTGGGCAAAGCCATGTCAACATAGCGAAAACGGTTCCTGTTCATCAGGAAAGCCCAGGAGGCCAGAAGCTTCCGCAAACTGGTATCGCTGTTTTTTGTCCCCTGGCCAAGCAGCGACAAACACAGTATCTTTAAATTGCGGGCCAGGCCGGCCTGGGCAACTCCATTTCGGATCGTAATCCCCTGATAGGTCATATTCCGGGCAATAACACCGTTGCGTTGGGCGTAATAGAGATGATTGTTGACCAATAGCCAGCAGTTGGTCTGGGCTTTTCCGTTTTGATCCGGACAATAGACATTTCCGTCAATGGCAAACAGACGGTTAACCGAAGACCGAACCAAAGCTCCCTGATTGTTGAAGATATAAATCGAGCCGTTGATGGTGACGGCTCCCGTACAGGCTGAACCGTTACTGGAAAAATAGAACCTTCTCACCACATAATTCCCATTCACCGGAATATAAACCGTCATCCACCGGTTCTTTACCGGCTGACTGTTAACATAATAATAATATTTCCCATTCCGGGAAACCAGGCCATTGGCTGCCTCAACACAGGTCGAACCCACCAGAGCCTGCACAAGCAGGAACAGGGCAAGCAACATACTCATTTTTCTTATTGATCTTTTCATTATTTCCACCTTATAAAAATGATATAGGTAACTGTACAGGTGATGCCTGAACCGTTTCTCCATCTCTATCTTCTGTCGTTGTAGCTTCCCGCAGAAGAATAACCGGTCTCATAATTATAGATTTCATAGGGTCTGATGTCTTCGTAGTAGTAGTCATAATCATAATCATAATCGCTGTCATAGTCTTCATAGTATGAATCATCATAGTCGTCATACTCCCATGAAGACTGTTGTTCCTCTTGTGCTGCCGCCTGATCGGCTTTCAGCTTTTCCTGTACGCGGACAGCCTTTTCCGCCTCCAGGGTATTCTGCATAGACTTCAGACTCAGGCTTGAGAATTTCAGATAGGCAATATCATCCTTCACATGGATCTCACAGAAATCTGCATCACCAAAGGGAAAGGTGTGGATCTCCGCCTGTGTATCGTCAAGGAAGGTCAGCTGCAGATCATAGACCGGAGGAACAATCTTTCCCTTTTCATTGACCTTCGGCTCAACAGGCTCCACATAGAGAACCATCTGCCTGGTAACACGGAACATGGTTCCTTCCGGCAGCAGACTGGAAGAGTACTCTCCTCCGTCTGTCCTGACGGAAATACCTTTGATGATTTTACCCGCATCATTTTCCAGGATCACTCGGTAAGCCGTTTCTGTTCTTTTCCCGATAATCCCCAGTGTGTCGATAATATCTCCGGGAATAAAAGCTGTCGACTCCTCTGTCGTCGTCTCCTCTGTCATCGTCTCCTCTGTCTGCACAGATTCGCTGACCGGCTCCTGGGAACTTTGCGTTATTCTCTCCCCTACGGTTGTCATTTCAGAAGAAGCTTCTGTCTGCGCTGTAAACGTAGTAGTCTCCGTAGTCTCCTCTGTCTGAAATACAGGCAAAATAGATTCCGTCACGGGCTGTACTCTTTCCTGCGTCACAGGCTCAGGTGAAAATACAAAGGTGGTGGTCGTCTCGGTTTCTCCTGCAGTCGCCACTGTCATCTCATCTGACGTCCGCTTTCGCTCTTTCAGATTTCCGTACAGTATACCGCATAGATTGATCAGGACAGGAGGAACTACCAGCAGCGCAATGATGAAAAAGAATATGCGTTTTTCTTTCATTTAACCTCCCTTTACCATATCTCAGTTTCACAGCGCATAAAATCAATGATACATCTGCTTTTCGTTCCATTATACCACGATGAAGGAAAGATTTGAAGCAGTTTTTTACACGTGACCGTTTCCTTTCTCTCCCTCCTCCCCGAGCCGCGTTCCGACGCCAGTCGGTAAATTTCATAATGCTGCTCCGGGATAAAAAAAAGAGCAGCTTCTGGATAGAAACTGCTCCTGCCGCTAATGCGGGTAGTTATGCCGGATTGACATGAACCATGACATGCTTGATCTGAGGGAAGTTCTGTTCCAAAGAATCATGGATTTCTTCCGCATGAGAATGAGCCAAAGCCAGCGATTCCTTTCCTTCCATTTTCACCTCCAGGTCCACATATACCTTTCGGCCAAATTCCCGGGTATGAAGAAGATCGATTCCAAGAACATAGGGGTATTTTGACACACACTCCCTGATCTGCTGCTCCATCTCCTCGCTGCAGCTGTGATCAACCATCTTTTCCATCGCCTCATTAAAAATATCAAATGCTGCTTTCAGAATAAAAAGACTGATCAGGCATCCTGCCAAAGGATCAAGTGCCGGAAAACCCATTCTCGCTCCCGCAATACCAATCAGAGAGCCTACAGAGGACAAAGCGTCCGACCGGTGATGCCAGGCCTCCGCCCGTAAGGCTCCGGACCCGTTTTTGTTTGCCGTATGCATCGTGTACTGAAACATGGCTTCTTTGCTGACAATAGACACGATAGCCGCCACTAGAGCGATCATACCGGGAAGCTCAGCGTCAAGATACTCCATGGTCACGATCTTTTTGGCAGAGGTTATGGCGATAGAGCCTCCTGCAAAAAGAAGAATGACAGCAAGAAAAATGGAGGCGATGCATTCGATCCTTTCATGTCCATAGGGATGTTCCTTGTCGGCTTCCTTCTCCGATAAGCCGACTCCGATAATGACAATGATCCCTCCGGCTACATCGGAAAGAGAATGAACCGCATCGCTGACCATGGCCTCGGATTTTCCGATAAAGCCTGCTGCCAGCTTAAAGCCAGCCAAAACTATATTTCCCACAATACCGATAAAGGATGCACGCTGGGTCGTTTTCTGATAGTTTGATATCTGGTGAGAGGGGTTCTCTTTTGTCTGTCTGACTTCCATGTTAATGGTCCTCCATAGGATAAGTCGAGTCACTATTGGCACTTTGTGTATCGTCGTAACAGGATAACGATATTATTTTCCGAATTTATCATTGATATTAAGAAAAGTCAACACAGACCTCTGTGATATGCTTCTAATTCAACTCTTCAGACGACTCGTCCCGATCCGGCAAAGTCAGCCTCAGCTTCTGATATACTGTCCCCGGACCAGTTCTGTCGCAAAGCCATCCACCACCAGGCTCATAATATGACCGTTCACAGCCGAAAGAGCCAGCCCGGTCTCACTTATCATCTCCTCAATTCCTTTTGCCTTATCTTCTTCCAGGCAAAGATAAAGCTTCTGCTTTTCCTCTGCCCAGCTGTCAAAATCAGGAGGTCTTTTCTGACCGGTATCGGACTCATCCTCCCGAGAGAGGATTCCCAGCTCCTCCAGGAGTACCTGAGGGCTGTAGGCCACTCCGGCTCCGTCGAAAAGGAGCCGGTTCGTCCCTCTGCTGAGGGCATCATTCACATGGCCCGGCACGGCATAAACCGCTTTTCCCTGCTCCAAAGCATACTCTGCCGTAATCAGGCTTCCGCTCTTTTCCTTAGCCTCAACCACCAGCACCAGATCCGCAAGGCCACTGATGATCCTGTTCCGGATCGGAAAATGATGGGCCAGAGGTGGCGTTCCTGCGGGGTATTCGCTCAGGATCCCTCCCCCCTGCCGAAGGATCCTGTGATAAAGAGAACGGTTGGATGCCGGATAACAGATATCCACCCCATTCCCCAGCACAGCATAGGTGGATCCATTTCCTTCCAGTGCCCCCCAATGCGCCTGGGCATCAATTCCCATTGCCAGTCCGCTGATGATCTGAATGCCGTGCCGGCTCAGGAATTTCGCGAACTGAAAAGCCTGGCTTCTGCCGTAGGAACTGCACATTCTTGCTCCTACGATCGCCACGGTCTTCCTCTGAGGGACAGGAAAGCCTCCCAGATAATACAGTTCCTCAGGCATCCGGGGATATCTTCGAAGCCTCTCCGGATACAAGGGGCTGTCCTTTGTGATATGCAGCTGCTCATAGTCTGTTTTCAGCAGACACACCTCCTCCCCAAACGAAGTATCTATGCCATCACTTTTTCTCATACATTCTATAGCTCAGTGCCTCTGACATATGGGACGAACTGATGATTTCTTCCCCCTCCATATCAGCAATCGTCCGTGAAACCTTCAGCAGCCGGTGATAGGATCTGGCACTGAAATCCAGCTTTTCGAAGGCTGATTGTAACAGCCTTCCTGCCTCGGCAGTCATACAACAATACTTCTCCACATCTCTTCCCTTCAGCTCCGCGTTAAAGTGAAACCCCTCCTTTTGATAACGATCCGCCTGGAGCTGCCTGGTCTTCTCAACCCTTTCCCTGATCCGGGCAGAGCTTTCTCCGGAATTGCCGGCACTGATCTGATGAAAGGAGATGCCGTTTACCTGAGTACACAGATCCATCCGGTCCAGAAGGGGCTGGCTGATCTTCCCGACATAATGGCTGACCTGCCCTGGCGTACACCTGCAGCGCTGCATATCAGGGTAATAACCGCAGGGACAAGGATTCATGGCTGCCACCAGCATGAAATTAGCCGGAAAGAGAAAGGTTCCGCTTGCCCGGGAAAGACAGATGACGCGATCCTCCAGGGGCTGCCTGAGTATCTCCAGTGTATTCCGGGAAAACTCCGCCATCTCATCCAGAAAAAGGACCCCAAAATGTGCCAGGGTAATCTCGCCGGGAACCGGAATTCGTCCTCCTCCGGCCAGAGCCTGGGGTGTGCTGGTATGATGCGGACTGCGAAAGGGTCTCTCCGTAATCAGGGGATTATCCTGACTGAGTAACCCTGCGATGCTGTAAATCCGCGTCACCTCCAGGCTTTCTTCAAAGGAAAGCGCAGGAAGAATCGTAGGAATCCTCCTGGCGATCATGGTCTTGCCGGAACCCGGCGGTCCTGTCATCAGAAGGTTATGGAAGCCTGCAGCCGAGATTTCTGCCGCCCTTTTTGCGCTTTCCTGACCGCATACGTCCTGAAAATCAGGCTTCTCTAAGTTTCCCGGAGGAAGGAATTGACTGTCGATCTGTTCTCCTTTCCCTTCTTTTTCCAGAAAAACCTCTGGATCCTCCAGGCACTCAATCATCTGCATCAGAGAAGTGACACCGATGGAAAGGATTCCCGGAACCAGCCTGGCTTCTGCCAGGTTCTGCCGAGGAATCAGGCAGTAACGGCACCCCGTCTCCCTTGCTTTTAGTACCCTGGGAAGGACCCCGCCCGCAGCATAGACTTCCCCGTTCAGGCTCAGCTCTCCCAGGATCATCACTCCCGCCAGATCTTTCTGGGACAGATAGCCCGAGGCTGCCAGAACAGCTGCCGCAACAGGCAGATCAAAGCCGGCTCCCTCTTTTCTGATATCTGCCGGAGCAAAATTGACTGTCACCCTTTTGGGAGGAAGAAATATCCCATTATTCTTCAATGCCGTCCGCACCCTGTCCTGGGCTTCTCTGACCTGGGCGGAGGGAAATCCTACCATCACAAAGGAGGGCAGCCCGTCACTGACATCCGCCTCCACCTGAATCGGCAGCGCCTCCAGTCCCAATATCACTGCAGACAAAGCACTTGCAAACATCTGCCTGACACCCCCTTTCCGTGAAACAAATAACTATCACAGCATCATTATAATATCTGATTTCACATGGGTCAATAGGCTTTATTTCAGACTTTTTGTCGGATTTTATCCTTATTGGTCGGTTTTTGATGTGATTTCGACCTGAGCGGTCACTAAAGTTACCGATACCCAGGGCAGCTTCTCATAGACAGCAAAAAGACCGATACCATCAATCGGTATCGGTCTTACAGCTTATGCAGAACAGCCTGTTTATTGGATCTGTCCCGTGTTACTCTTCGGTCAGCTCCTTCGCAAACAGGGCTGCTCCTATGGCCCCTGCCATATCCGGCATATCATCGATGTAGAGCGGCTCTCCCAGGCAACGCTCCAGTTCCTTCACCAAACCCTTGTTCCGGGCTACCCCTCCTGTCATCATAAAGGGGGCTTCTCCCCCCGCCCGCCTCACCATGGAAGCCGTTTTTGTGGCCACAGCCTTATTCAGGGCATGGATGATATCATCCAGAGCATGGTTCTCCGCAATCAGGGAAACCACCTCCGATTCCGCAAATACGGTACACACGGAAGAAATCGTCAGATCCTTATTCCACTTATGTCCATAGCTTCCCAGCTGATCCATATCCATCTGCAGGGTATGAGCCATCATTTCGAGAAATCGTCCGGTTCCCGCTGCGCATTTGTCATTCATGACAAAATTACTGACATGGCCATTCTCATCCAGGCAGATCACCTTACTGTCCTGCCCGCCGATATCAATGACCGTACGAACCCTTGCATACAGAGACCTGGCGCCCAGGGCATGACAGGATATCTCCGTTTTCTGTCCGTTCGCAAAGGGAAGGTAGGATCTGCCATATCCCGTGGCCATCACTCTGAACTGGGAAGCTTCCGGTCTTTTTCCTGTCTTCTCTTCTATCCTGTCGCAGATCTCCTCCAGGCAGCCTTGAGCTGCATCCGCTGCCCTGGCTCCGGTTCTTACCGTCCGGCTGGCGAGGATGTTCCCCTGTCCGTCCACCGCGGCAGCATTTGTCGTCGTCGAACCACTGTCGATCCCGATATAATATAAGCACCCAGACATGTTCCCTCCTGTATCCCGTCCCTTTTCCTGCCCTGTCAGGCTGGTATTCCTGTCTGACAGGCTTTCGGCAAAGGCGCCAAGCCGTGTGGAAAGCTGCCCCCGCCCGGGAATGGTATAATCCGATTCCAGCTTGAGAACCGGCACCTTCAGCCTGTTCACGATCTGCGTGTACTCAAAGGAGTAATAATCGCAGAATCGAACGGTATGATAAATGATCCCCTTCAGTCCCTGGGACTCCAGTTCTGACAATAAAGCATCTCTGGGGCCGGTGTCCTCCATGCGGGTGCAGGGAAGCTGCCCTAGCAGGGCCCTGGCATACTCCAGCAGTAGTTCTTCCTCCGTCAGAGTCTGGGCGTCTTCCGGAAAAAAGGACAAGGTGCGGCAGCCACCACAGGTAAGATCCACCATGGGCATAGAAAACCCGCTTTCCAGTTTTTCCTTCAGCTGATCCCCAACCCGAGCTCCCAGAATAGCCAGCTGTGCAAAGCCGTTCTTTCTTTCCTTATATTCCATCCACCTTTGTACTGTCCTGTGCCAGAGAAAAAGAAAGCGGTCCCTGTCCCACAAAGGTCTGAAGGAATCCAAAAGCTTCATGAGCTGCCTGGCATACCATTCCGCAGAGCTTTCGCTATTGTTGTGGGGAAGATCCAGCATCACAAAGGCTGTATTCCTCTTTTCCATTTCTGGTCTGAGGGTATCAAACACCCTTCTGATGCTGTCACAGCAATTGGTAAGAACAACACATTGCCTTCCTTTGCAGCCGATGCCGCATGCCTGTGAGGGACTTTCTCCCTGATCTGCCCCATCCTCCCTCGGACAGGCCAGCAGGCTCAAAAGCTGCTTGGCGTGAGAGCATACGCTGCTGTGGATCCAGGCATCTGCTTCGGCAAAATCACCGACTTCTTCATTTGGCATGACAGCTTCCCAGCCAAAGGCTTGCAGAAGCTCCACCGGTGAATACTTGCATATATAGGTTGTCATGGCTCCTTCCCTTTCCTTTCTGTCGCTGCTGCGTCACAGGCTTTTCGTATCCCTTCCGTCACCTGCATCTTCACAGCTGCGGGGGCAGGCGCAGGTTTCGAATCTCCTCCAGAAAAGCCCGGGCTCTGGTCATAGCCTGACCGGAAGCCTCATTTGTCCGGTCACTGGCATCACCATCCAGGATGAGAGCCGGAATTCCTTCTTCCTGAAAACGCTTTTTTGCCGTGTAGGACAAGCCCTGGGTCTGTTTACAGCCCCATTGGCAGAAAATCAGGATACCGTCCGCCTCCAGCTGTCTGGCAAGCTGCAGGGTACGATCTATTCTCCTGCTGCCCGGCCCATTATAGCTGGAAAAGACCATGCGTCTTGCCATACTCTCATAGGGACGTTCCGGGTCCATAGACACCAGATTATCATAAGCCAGGTCGCAGGCCAGCACCTCCACCTGATGGTTATCCGCCCCCTGGAATATTTCCTTCACAGCCTCCTGGGCATTCGGCATCACATGCATCCAGAGAAGCTTTGTGCTGTCAGAATGAAGCTCAGGAGCCTTGGACAGATCACGGTTCAGCCTGTCGACATATTCCTCTGCCTGCCGGGAGCCCAGATACAAGTGATTGTTTATCACATTAAGCATCTCCGGTGTCATCACCTCCGGAAAGTGAACCCGGCTTCGCTTTTTCAGATAAGCCAGGTACTTCTCCTGGGTCCGGATGCTTCTTGCCACGGCTTCCTTGAGTTTTTCCTCTTCCAGCCTTTTATGGGTAAGCTCCTGTACCAGCTCTCCCAATCGGCGGAGCTGAGCTTCGACCTCATGTACTGCATCCTCCGAAGGCTCATAGGGGACATCCACAACAAAATGAGGCACATCCCAGGTCTTGGCCAACTGCCGGAAGGTGAGCTGATTGGCATCGCAGGCCAATGTGGTGTTGGCGATCAGAAGCGGCCTTCCCAACACCTTGCTTTCAGCCATGCCCAAAAGAGTACGGTGATAGGAGCAAAGTGTTTCCGGAGCGCCATGATCCTGCGCAGCCTGGATAAAGGGTTGATCCATTGCCGTGTTGGTAACATAGCAGGCCAGAGCTTCGGGAGCGGACACCTTCACGCCAAGCACATGAAAAATCTCGCAGGACATAAAAATGTTGACCACCGCGCTTTTTTCCGGGTGTCTGAGGATTTTCGACATAAGCCTGGCGGTATAGCCCTGCAGATATTCCCGGGAGGAGGTGTATTTTTTATCCGGAAAATAAGCAGCCTGCGTTCCCACCAATGCATAGGCGGTGGAAAGAAGCTGCTTTACCCTGTCTGGATGGTTTTTGATCTGGCTCCCGGCCCAGCTTCCAAATTTCTCGATTGTCTCATTCATATCGTTACGCCTTTGTCATCGTCGTTTCTTCGTCTGAGATGACAGCCTCCCGCTTGTCAGCCTAAATGGGATATGCTATCATCTGAGTGAAACCCATCCAAAATACAACTAAAATCAAACCCTGTCAAGGGTCGGATCCGAAGAGAGGATGATCCTATATGACAATTCAGGAAGCAAAGGATGAAATCAGAACTGCCTTGCTGATCTATCTGCGCAAGGATGAGAACGGACTATATCTGGTACCCCCGCAAAGGCAGCGCCCCATCCTGCTGATCGGTCCCTGCGGGATCGGGAAGACGGCAATCATGGCACAGCTGGCCGAAGAATGCGGGATTGGGCTCGTATCCTATACCATGACCCATCACACCAGACAGAGCGCTATCGGTCTGCCTCGGATCGTATCGAGAACCTTTGACGGAAAAGAGTTCACCGCCACGGAATATACGCTGAGCGAGATCGTCGCTTCCATCTACACCTGCATGGAGCGTACCGGTAAGAGGGAAGGAATTCTGTTCCTGGATGAGATCAACTGCGTCTCCGAAACCCTCTCTCCTGTCATGCTGCAGCTTCTTCAGAGCAAGCAGTTCGGTACCCATCAAGTTCCTGAGGGCTGGATCATCACGGCGGCAGGTAATCCGCCCCAGTTCAATCGGGCCGCCCGGGAATTCGATCTTGCCACCTTGGACCGGGTCCGCCAGATCCAGGTGGAAGCCGATGTCAATTGCTGGATGGATTATGCTGCTTCCAGAAATATTCATGGAAGCATCCTGTCTTACCTGCGCATCCGGCCTGACTGTTTTTACCAGGCTGTCAGTGTCGGAGCCCAACGCAGTTATGTTACCGCCCGAGGGTGGGAGGATCTGTCTGAAGTTCTCACAGGCTGTGAAGAGCTGGGCCGGATCCCCGGTCAGGATCAGATCAGCCAGTTTCTATGCGAGCCCAAAATATGCGGAGATTTTGCGGCTTATTACCTCCTCTATAAAAAATATGATTGCGATTATGAAATTGACAGGATCCTGGACGGAAGCATTTCCCAGTCCGGCCTGAAAGAAAAGGCAGCCATGGCTTCTGAAGGCAGCTTTGACGAGTCCTATACCGTGATCGGACTGATCCTGGGGAATCTTGCGCTGAAATACCGGCACTGGGCAGAGCTGGCTGACCAGGCACAGCTTTTTCAGGAGAGGCTGGCGTCAGCCGAATTTCAGCTTTCGGAAAAAGGGCTTTCCCTGGAAGCCTTTACCCGGCTGCAGCTGCATGCGGTTGAGGAAAAAAAGAAAAATTCGCTGGCTGACCATGAGGAGCTGAGAAGGGAGTATACCTATATCCGTCAGCTCAAAGAAGCATCCCTTTCCCTGGCCCTTTCCCACCTGAATGGCCCTTCTGACACCATAGACCTATTGCGCCGTCTGGCTGCGCAAATGACTGCCGAGGCCGATTGCTATGCTGTCGACATCGGCCCCTGTCTGACCCGTGCCTTCCGCTTCTGTGAAGATGCCTTCCGGGAGGAATCCCAGCTTCTTCTCCTCGTCACAGGCCTCACGGCCAACCGTCATGCCATGCGGTATCTGTCACGGTATGAGAACGAAGCCTTTTTACGATACAGCAGGCTTCTGCTATAGGATTCAAAAACCTTATCCGCACAGTGAGCTATGGTTTAGCGGGAATATCTTGACAATCCAGCAATTACGAGTTAATATACCTTCGTTTACATCACATTAGCTAGGGGAGCGTTGGCTGAGATGGCCGCTTAGGCGGTTGACCCTCATTACCTGATCCGGGCAATACCGGCGTAGGGAAGCAAGCTGTGCTGTTTGGCTGGGCCTTGTCCTGCCTCACACTCCCCTCCTGCACGTAAGGAGGTTTTTTTATGCCACAATCAAAACTCAGTATCAAGGTTCTCGTTTTCTGTGCCATGTGCATAGCTCTTGCCACGGTCACGGGCATGGTCAAGCTCTTCCGTTTCCCCACAGGCGGAAGCATTACTCTGGCCTCCACCCTGTTTGCCACCCTGCCAGGCTACTTTTTCGGTCCCATACCCGGGCTGATCAGCGGGATTGCCTATGGCTTGCTCCATGCTTTTATTAATCCCTTCATCCTGACACCGCTGCAAGCCATCATTGACTATGGCTTTGCCTTTGCCGCTTATGGGCTTTCCGGTTTCTTTTGCCAAAAGAAGAAGGGCCTGCTGATCGGTTACCTGGTTTCCAGCATTGCCCGGTGGTTTTTCGCCTTCCTGTCCGGCTGGATCTATTTTGGAGAATACGCCTGGGAGGGCTGGGGCACGATTGCATATTCCGCTGTCTACAACCTCATCTATATAGGCGGAGAGGTCGTCATCGTCCTGCTCGTTCTCAGTATTCCTGCTGTGGAGCACTCGATCCAGAAGATCAAAGAGGCTGCTGTCAGCAAATCCTGAAAAGGCCTGAAAACAATCTCGAAAAAAGCAGCCAAATCATCATTGACAAAAGCCAGGCCTGAAAGTATAATATAGTTTGCGCAGCCGGGGAGATAGCGGTGCCCTGTACCTGCAATCCGCTACAGCAGGGGTGATGCCAATCCGAGGGCTGTATCTTGTGGAGCTGCCCTCTATAAGTGATGTTGACGTTTGGGTCTCACGCAACAGGAATCTATGAACCGTGTCAGGGCAGGAATGCAGCAGCACTAAGTAGAAGCTCTTGTGTGCCGTGAGGGTGCCTGGGCCGAGTTAACTGTAGAGGTAACGTCTGGGGGAGCAGTTCGACGTGCGGCGCGCTTTTTTTCGTATCCGCACAAAGTTGCTATTTTTCCTGGAATAATAGGGTAGAGGGAGGCGCAGCCGACTCTCTGCCCCCGGCGGGGCGCCGGTCACCGTCAGGTGACATATTTCCTTTCGGCGCCCCTGCCAAATAAAAACCGCCATTCAGGCGGTTCTTTTTTTATGAAGTCATCCCATTTGAAAGGAGAAAAATGTCAGAAGCGAATACCAATATTCCAACGTCGGAACAGTTAGAGAAATATGAGGCGTTAAAGAACTACCTGCGCAGCTTAGGGTCGGCAGCTGTAGCCTTTTCCGGGGGAGTTGACTCCACCCTTCTCCTGACCGCTGCCAAAGAAGCATTAAAGGAAAACATGATCGCAGTCACGGCTTCTTCCGCCTTTATTCCCGCCAGCGAGCTTACCCAGGCCAAAAGCTTTTGCCTGAGCCAGGGCATCCGCCAGATCATCTGTGATTTTGACGTGACCTCCCGGGAAAATATCACCAGGAATCCTCCCAACCGCTGCTATCTATGCAAAAAAGAGCTTTTCCGTCTCTTCCTCAAAACGGCGGAAGAAAACGGACTGGCCTGTGTCGTGGAAGGCTCTAACCTGGACGATACAGGAGACTACCGCCCCGGCTTGCTGGCCATCAAGGAGCTTGGCATCATCAGTCCCCTGAAGGAATGTGGCTTATGGAAGAAGGATATCCGGGCCATACTGCGATATCTGGGCCTCCCTGTCTGGGACAAGCCCTCCTTTGCCTGTCTGGCCTCCCGTTTTGTCTACGGGGAAATGATTACGGAGGAAAAGCTCGGCATGGTGGAGCAGGCGGAGCAGCTCCTTATGAAGCTTGGATTCCGGCAGTTCCGGGTCCGTATTCACGGCACGCTGGCCAGGCTGGAAGTCCTGCCGGAGGATTTTCCCCGCCTGACCGAAGAGAATACCCGGACCCTGATCGTCAGCACGCTGAAGAATCTCGGTTTCAGCTATGTTTCCATGGATCTGGCCGGATACAGAAGCGGCAGCATGAATGAGACCCTGTCCTGAGTCTCATAGCTATGTCGGCGGCATGACCTTTTTCAGAGCCCTTTTTTTCTCCCTCAGTTCAGCAAAGAAAGTCGAGATCAGGTCGGAGCATTCCTCCTCCAAAATCCCTTTCGTGATCCGGACCTGATGATTAAAGCCCTCTGTCTGCAAAAGGTTCATGACAGAGCCTGCACACCCAGCCTTAGGGTTCATACAGCCGATCACCACCTCATCAATGCGGGACTGGACAAGGGCTCCGGCACACATCTGGCAGGGTTCAAGGGTCACATACATCGTGCATCCCTCCAGCCGCCAGTCCCCCACCTTTTTGCTTGCCCTGCGGATGGCTGTCAGCTCCGCATGGGCAAGCGTATTTTTATCCGTGTTGCGGCGGTTATATCCCCTGGCAATAATGGTCCCTTCCCGAACGATCACACACCCGATGGGAACCTCATCAAGAGCATAGGCTTTCCTGGCCTGGCGAATCGCCTCTTTCATATATTTTTCCCGCTCTTCCACCTGACTGCTCCTCCTCAAAGGCTTTTGGCTTCCTTTATCTTGTCCTCTAAAATCGCGCAAAGCTCCTCTTCGGAATAGGCTGTCTCGTCCGGCGTCAGGCCGCTTATTCTATCCTCGGCAGCGCTGTGACGGGCCAACCAGAGGCTGTGCCAGCCTGCCTTGACCGCCCCTGCGATATCGTTGCTGAGGGAGTCTCCCACCATCCAGGTCATTTCCGGAATAAGCCCCATCTTCCGCTCGGCCATGCGAAAAATTCTCACATCCGGTTTTGCATAGCCCGCGCTTTGTGAAATCAGAATCATATTGGGCGAAATCCAGCGGTTCAATCCAAGAGTGTAGTATTTTTTCATCTGATGCTCATGAGGACCATTGGTCAGAATCCCCATACGCACATTTTCCAAAGTACACCTGCCCATGAAGGCTGTCAGCCGATCCGACATGTGAAGCTGAAGCGTTTTTTCCTCATACATGGTCTGAAAATGTTCGGCCTGCTCCTCACTGATCGAAACCGACAGATCCTCCATGGTCTGCCGGATCCGGTTAATGCGGGAATCTCCCAGGCTGACCTCTCCCTGCTCTGCCCGGAAAAACCACTCGTTGCTTCTCTTTCGGAAGGTCAGATAAAATCTCATCGGATCCTCCAGCTTCAGCCCGAAGGTCTCCTCGCAGGCGGAAACAATGGGAAAAACCTGATCATATAGTGTATCGTCAATATCAAAGATAATGCTGATCTGCGTCATTGTGTTTTTTTCTCGTCCTTAAGCATAGCTGTGAATCCCGGGAAGCCATGTATTTACCCCAATGTAAGTGAAAATAACACAGATAAATCCGACCACGGCAAAGACTGCCGCATTTTTGTCCTTCCATCCTCTGGAAATACGCAGGTGAAGATAGATGGCATAGATTATCCAGGTGATCAGAGACCAGGTCTCCTTGGGATCCCAGGACCAGTAACTGCCCCATGCCCGCTCTGCCCATATCGCTCCTGTAACGATAACGAAGGTCAAAAAGAGAAATCCCAGGCTGACCGCACGATAGCTGATCATGTCCAGCTTTTTCTGGTCCGGGATGTGTTCATCCCAGAAGCTGTCCTTGGCCATCCTCGTCCGGATCAGATACATAAGCGAAACAGCAAAGGAAACGCCAAAGGCTCCATAAGAAACTATGGCAGAGGACACATGAATGGCCAGCCAGTTGCTGCGAAGAGCCGGCATCAGATCCCTTACCTCCCTGCTCTGCATGGCAGCGTAACCGATGATGATAAAGATCACAGGCATCACAAAGGTCCCCAGGGCACGAAATTTATATTTCCAGAGAAAGACAAGGAAACACAGGCAGATTCCCCAGGCAAAGCTGGTGGCAAACTCATACTGATTGGTCATCGGCAGACGGCCGGCCCCGATTCCTCTGACGATAAGAGCTGCCGTATGCAGGATAAACCCGGCCAGGGCTGCATAGCCGGCCAGCTTGCCAGCCATCTCCTTTTTCAAGGCAAAAAAGAAGACATAGCCGATCATGGAAAAAAGATAAAGAAACATGGTAATCGTAAACAGAATATTCTCCAGATTCAGGAATTGTTCATGGCTCATTCTATTACCTCCCGATATAACAGGCATTTCTCCCCTACCGCCTCTTCAAATTCCGCCCCACCCTTTTTGCTTCTTCCCCCCAGCTGCCAGCTGCCATCAAGGGCCTGCACAGCCCACAGCTCAGCCGTTCTCAGATAGAAGGCCAGGATCAGGCCGACCAGGACCAAAGCCCCTCCTATGGCGGCAATTGGGGTGAAGGGATCCCTCTTTACCTGAATCAATGTATAGGATTGAGGGTTCCGGAATCGTATCGTATAGTCCTCCACCGTAATCACCTCATCCCCCAGGAGCACATTCATGCCCAGAACCTGCTCCCTGTAATAGATCCGGTAGAGATAAGCCGGGTTGAGGATACGTCCTGACGCCGTCTGGGGATGCCCCTTCTCGTCCGGCTGATAATCCGGATAGAAGGCGGCCAGGGTTACTACCAGGTCAGGGAAATCCTCGATCGGCATGTATTCTCCGGCACAGAGGATCTGGGACTGGATCTCCTCCCCGTTCTTTTCGATCACCGTCTCGGCCGCCCAGCCTGTGGAATTCTGATACAGCCTTCTGCCAAACAGAGTAAGCGGGGCATTGACACTCGTCTGCCCGGACTGGCTTTCTCCCGTGACCGTATCCGTCATGGTCAGGGTGGACAGATACTGCGAGACCGTATCATCTTCCCTCAGGTCTACCGTAAAATCGTCAATGGTAAGGGCATAGCGTGTTTCTCCCACCGGCTTTGTCTGACCTGTCACGCCATATACCGTATCCTCGGTTTTAAATGCCTGGCCCAGGCCAAATCCGATGATCACCACCAGCATTCCCAGATGGCAGATCCAGGCTCCCCAGATTCCCGCCTTATTCTTGACGGAATAGAGAAAAGCGCTCCCATCCTTAGTCTTTCTCTCCTCTATCCTCCTGAATCCAAGAGAATGAAAAACCTCTGCGGCATTTTGTGTCCTTCCTATGACAGAGACTGCCACCATAGTATCCGGATCCGGCTGAAAACCCTTTTTCATCCGACGGATCAGCTGGGGCAGATGAAGCAGATTACATCCCAGAAGATTCCCACACAGGACCAGTGTCAGGATAACAAACCAGGGGCTGTGGAAGACATCGTCCAGACCGAAGAGCATGACCGCTCCCGCCACCCGTTCGGAATAATTCTGCGCATACCAAGCCATGGTATTCCCTTGCGGGATCACACTTCCGACCGTACAGGCCCCCACCAGCACCAAGAGGATCACAATAGCAAATTTCATAGAAAAGAAAAAACGCAAATGCTTCTTCATGCAATCTCCTTAAGCTCAATCCATACTTATCCCTGCCAACATAAGCTGAGGAATACACAGCCATAAGAAACAGGCTGCTGCCAGAAACCCGGCAGCAGCCCTGATGTCCATTGTGTCTCTTTGGCAAAGCGAAACCTTTACACTTCCAGTACTCCCAGCTTGTCCATTGCCTGATCGATCAGCTCCTCCGACTTCGCCAGGCAGTCGCGGGCAAAGGCAGAATTGTGAGCCCCTTCCGCGTTTTCCACATAGCAGTAATCCCAATACCACTGGGCGGAACGATAGAGGCTTCGTACCTCGTCCAACTGTTCCTCGGTATTCTTTCCGGAGGCCACTGCCGCGGCAAGGCCATCCTTCAGGTCTGACAGCTTCATACCCAATTCCTTCTCTGCCGTAGTGATCTCGGCCTGGATGGCATGAACCTTTTGAGCCATGTCCGTATCCTTGTGGCACTGCGCGCAATACTGGAGGAGACCAGCGTCCTCCAGGGGACTTCTCCATGTATGGTTCACATACTCTGTCCCGGTCTCGGATATGGATTTTCCCATATGGCAGTCAGCACAGGTCAGGCCCATATTTGCGTGGAAGCTGCCGCTCAGATAGGTTTCCAGCTCCGGATGCTGCGCCTTGAGCATACGGGCACCGGTACTCTCCTGGGTCCAGTCGGCAAAACCCATCTCATCATAAAAGGCCAAAGTAGCTTCCGGCCCCATGGAGGCGATGTCGCTGTGAGGCATACGGGTGGCCTTTGTCTCAGGATCGAAATAGTACTCAATATGACACTGGCCGCAGGTAAGAATCGAAGGATCGATCCCGTCATATTCCTCACCCAGGGCAAGGGTAATATAGGAATGGGTTACGGCGAGGTTTTCCTCCTCCAGCTCTTTATTCTCATGGCAGCTATAACAGCCGACACTCTGAACCATGGAGCCATAGAGCTCTTCAAAGTCATAGGAGTATACCTCTTCGCCCAGATCATTGACCATCTTGGTAAAATCTGCCGTCTTGCAGGTCAGGCAGTTAGCCAGGGCGTGAGGACGCTCCGTTTTGTATACATCCTCCAGACAGTAGGAATGCCCGACTGCGCTGGTGTAATCCTTGGCAAAGCCATAGCCTTCGTAGATATTCTTCAGATACGGATCCGTATCGAGATAACTGATCCTGTAGCTGTTTGCCGCATTCGCATTGTAGGAAGCTACGATTTCCGGAAAGGTCTCTTCCCACTCCTCGGCGGTGATCATCCCGTTTTCCGCTGAAGGAACCGGGGCCTCTGCTGCGTGTGTCAATAAGCAGGGACATACAAGCCCAACCAGTATGCCAGCCGCCAGAAGTATTTTTTTCATTGTGCTGTACCTCCTCCCATCTATGACTGTACTGTAAAAAAGATTCCTACGGATTGTTCAAAGCCATGAACATAGTATCATTTATATCATACAATATTTATCCATTTTCCGCAAGCACTTCTTTCCTTCGCTGCAAGGCTTTCCTTATTGGTACAGCTCGATAAATTCCTCCAGGCATAACCCATGCTTCATGATATATGAAGCCGCCTCCACTCCTACATACCTGAAGTGCCAGGGTTCATAGATGATGCGGGTTATCTCCTCCTTGTCCTTAGGAAAACGGACGATAAAGCCGTACTCGTGGCAATGGGCGCTCATCCATTGATAGAGAGCCGTGTTTTCCAGATCCTGGGTCTTGATATCATAATCGTCATCCGTGATGTCTGCAGCAAGACCGGTCTGGTGCTCACTCGTACCCGGGCGGGCTACAACAGTCTCCGCCTCCGCTTCACTCATCATCTCCTTTTGCAGCTCAAAGAGCCAGCTCTGCTCCTCGTAATCCCGGTAAGCAGAAGCCAGCACGACATTAAGCCCCTGGTTCCTGGCTGCCTGAATGAAGTTCGCCATCGGCTCCACAACCCGATAGTCCATGGGCATACCGTCAACGTAGTCAATGATAGGCTCGTACTCCTCTATATTATGGTTATAATTTGCCAGAATGTATTCCCAGCTGTTAATATCAATATTCGGTTTATCTGCGTAAAGGCCGGCTGCCGTATTCTGGGTCGGGATCATATCGACCAGATCGGAGTCATCCGCCACCAGTGCAGCATTCTCAGCCTTCTTCCTGATCCCGCCGCCAATCAGCAGAGACAGCAAAACCAGGACGAGAGCTCCGGCCACACATGCCGTCAGAATAAGAAGCCTTTTTTGCAGCTCCTGCTCCCTCTCTTTTTTGCTGGAAGCCACAGCCTTTGGGCTGGCGGCTTTTTTCTTTTTCAAAAGCTGCTTTTTCTTCCTGATCAAATCCATCGCATTCCTCCTCTCTTAGTTCTGTCATGCTTTCCTTTACGGTTGCCCTCTGTCACGCTATATTTTTTTCCGTGCAAAAAAGCCTGTTCCAACGGCAATCCTGCCTGCCAATATTGATTTTCAGGTAGAATCATCTATGATTGCGGGCCAGCAAAAGGGATAAGGGCTTGGCCTTTACCGCATATTCATCCGGCTTCTCAGACTCAAAGAATATTTTATGCCATACCAGGAAGGAATAGACTGTCCAGAGCTTTCTGCTGTTGTCCTCTTTTCCTTCCATGTGATCACAGAGGAGTCTTTCCAGGACCTCCCTGTTAAAGTACCTTTTGGCGCCTTCCCCCTCAAAGGCTTCCCGCAGCCTGTCCGCATACTCCGGCTGCCTGAGCCATACCCTGATCGGAACCGGAAAACCAAGCTTGGGCTTTTGGGCTGTGGCAGGAGGAAGCAGCTCAGAGGCAATCTCCCGGAAAAGAAGCTTCGTCTGTGAGCCCTTTACCTTTTCCTTTACCGTAAGGATACGGGCTGCTTCATATACCTCTCTGTCAAGAAAGGGTACCCGGCTCTCCAGAGAGTGAGCCATACTCATCTTATCAGCCTTTAACAGGATATCACCGGGAAGCCAATAATTCAAGTCAATCTCCTGCATCCTCTCCACCGGCCCCAGCCCTTTGTTTCTTTCATATACCGGTCTGGTCACCTCATAGGGCGATGTTCCCTGGCCTGACAGCAGCAAGGCCTTTTTCTCCTCGGCCGTGAAGATTTTTGCGTTTCCGCAGAATCTTTCTTCCAGAGGTGTCGTCCCGCGGATGATATAGTTCCTGCCGCGCCGGGAAGGTCCTGCCGATTGCATCCGGGCCAGCAGACGCTTCTTTACCCTCTTGGGCAGAGCGTTCACCGGAGCCAGCGACAAGGGTTCATGATAGATGGGATATCCCCCGAAGAGCTCATCCGAGCCCTCACCGGAAAAGACCACCTTCACATATTCCGCAGCCAGTTCATCCACAAAATACAGAGCGATGGCGGAAGCATCCGCCAGCGGCTCATCCATATGGTACATGGCATGCCAGATCGCTTCCCAATATTCCTCCGGTGTGATACATTTTTCATGGTGCTCCTTCAGGACATTGGGATCGGCTGTCAGATCCTTCAACTCATTATAGTGCTCCCCTTCAAAGCCCACCGAAAAGCTCTTCTGTACATTTGATGCCGCAGCCAGATAGCTGGAATCCACGCCGGAGGAAAGAAAGGTGCCCACCTCCACATCACTGCGCAGATGCACCTTCACCGAATCGGCCAGAGCCGTTTTGATCCTCCTGCGTTTTTCCTCAGAAGATACCTTCCGATCCGGTGTCAGACTGAGGATCTCATAGGGTTTGACTTCGATCCTGCCTTCCTTCCATGTCAGACAGTGTCCGGGAAGAAGCTTATAGATCCCTTGAAAAAAGGTTTCTTCCAGTACGGAATACTGAAAGGTGAGATAAGCGTCCAGAGCTTTTTCATTAACCTGCTTCTGATATCCCGGATATTTCAGGATACTTTTGATTTCAGAAGCGAAAACCAAAGTCCCATCCGCTGCCGGATAATAGTAGACCGGCTTGATCCCGAAGGGATCTCTGGCCATAAAGAGCTCTTTTTTCTCCCTGTTCCATATGGCAAAACCATACATCCCCCTAAGATGCTTCAGCATGGCTGTCCCGTATTCTTCGAAGGCATGCAGCAGGGTTTCCGAATCCGACTGATTGGAAAACACATGTCCTTTTTCCAGCAAGTGAGATCTGAGCTCCTTGTAGTTATAAATCTCCCCGTTAAACACCAGGACAAGATTCTGGTCCTCATTGTACATGGGTTGATCCCCATGATCAAGATCAAGGATAGCCAGCCGCCGAAACCCCAGTGCAGCCTTTTCATCCAGAAAGGTTCCCTCCCCGTCCGGTCCTCTGTGCCGGATGGCATCCATCATGGCATGTATCACGGTATTTGCATTCTTGTTTCCATGCCCGACTATTCCACAGATACCACACATCTATTTATCCTCCTCTGTCTGTTTTTTCCTGCCAAAGGAAAAAGGCACCATGGACACATGTATCATCCATAGCGCCTTTGCCATTGAACAACTGTAGTCGCGAAGCACAAAGTGCCAATCAGTTACAAACAACTCATAGGCCCTGTAATGATTTGGCTCAGTTATTTCATTACAGTGCCTTATTTCCGGTTGGATCCATAATAGATCACGGCCTGAACACCGGGACCGGTATGGATACTGATGACCGGACTCATAGGCTGTACAATCACTCTGGCCTGCGGCTGAGCCGCCATGATCTCGGCTTTCATCTCCATGGCTTCCGGCTCGGCGTCTCCATGGCACAGATACACATAAGGATACTCCGGATTAAAGTCAGAGGCCTTAAAGCGAGAGGTTATCGTCGCTCTCGCCACCTTGGAGCCCCGCACCTTCTCGGCAATCTCCAGGGTGCCGTCCTCGCAGATGCGCAAAACAGGTTTGATTTTAAGCTTGCCGCCGATCCAGGCCAGAGATGGTGAGATGCGTCCACCCCGCTTCAGGAAATCAAGATCATCCACGGTAAACCAATGGCAGATATTCAGCCTGTTCTGCTCAATCCAGGCTGCATTCTCCTCCAGGCTCATGCCCTTTGCCTGATTCTGCAGGGCATACATCACGAGCAGACCCTGCCCACCGGTAGCACAACGGGAATCCACACAGAAAATCCTGCGTTCCGGATAATCCTCCCTCAGGCCAGCTGCAGCAATATTGGCACTATCCAGAGTGGAGGTCAGTCCGGAGGACAAGGAGATATAGAGAATATCCTGACCCTGATCCAGGATCTTCGAAAAATACTCCGTATACACCGTCGGAATCACCTGAGAGGTACTCCCGGTTGCCCCGTTACGCAATCGATCAAAAAAGGATTTGGAATCCCACCCATCCAATTTGTCATGTCTGTATTCACTTCCTCCGATCTCGCAGACCATGGGAATGATCCCCAAGGTGTACTGATCCAGAAATTCCTGGCAAATATCCGCAGATGAGTCTGTCATTATCAGATAGCTGTTCATGCTTATGTCCTTTCGTACTGAGCAAATCCGTGAGCATCCTGCCGGAGGCTATAGTCAAGGACAAATCCCATTATTCCCTGACTAAAAACTGTCTTGCGAAACTATATCATATCGGAAGGGGCTTATCAAGGATGAATTGCCGGCAAAGGCAAAGTCAGGAACCGTTGCTCCAGGCTGAAAAAAGAAAAAAGCTGACGATAAACATCATCAGCTTCTAAAGTGGAAGCAATGGGGCTCGAACCCATGACCTCTCGCGTGTGAGGCGAACGCTCATCCCAGCTGAGCTATGCTTCCATAAATGAAATATCCACCGGATATCCGAATGGACCTGGCGGGAATCGAACCCGCGTCCGAAAGCCTATCCCCTGCCGCTTCTCCCATCACAGTCACTGTACTGACATTCCCTCCGCAGAGCGCCCAGAGACAGGCTCACTGCTTCAGTAGCTTCATACTACGTATGCCGGGGCAAAGCTTACCCGACACCATTTCTCACATTTTCGACGCCAGACACCGGATGTGTGAGTGCACCCGGGCTGACGGACGGCTTACGCCGCCATTAACTGAACGTCGTCAGCGTTTATATTTAAATTTTCCCGTTTTAACGCAGCATCGGGAGACTGCGGATGGCTACCGCAGCTTCAAAACCCCCGTCGAAACCAGTACAAGCCCTGGTTGCCAAGAGAGATGAAGCAACTCTTGCAGAAGCTATATTACCACATAAGGCCGACTGATTGCAAGCATAAAATGAAAAAAAGTTCATTCCCAAAAAAATTTCCAACCGCCTCTGTCTCAAATCTCAGATCCCCGGACTGTCTCAAGCAGCCAGTCCGGGTCCGAAAAACATACGTTCCTCCCTTCCTCCCATCATCCGGAATCCTAAAGACACCGCTTGTCGGTTCTGCTGTGCCAAACCAGAATCCGCCTGAGGGAGGGCGGCAGCTTACAGCTTCCTGCAGAAGGATCAATCATACTCTGGAAAGATACTCCCCGGTACGGGTGTCAATCTTGAGCTTATCGCCCTGGTTGACAAAGAGAGGCACCATAACCATGGCTCCCGTCTCCACCGTGGCAGGTTTCGTTGCGCCCTGAGCCGTATTGCCGGCGAAGCCAGGCTCAGTATCAGTAACCTCAAGCTCTACGAACAGAGGAGGCTCAATCGCGAAGACGTTCCCGTTATGGGAGCAGATCTTTACCATCTCGTTTTCCTTGACAAACTTCAGGGAATCCCCTACCTGATCTGCATTAAGCCCGATCTGATCGAAGGACTCTGTATTCATGAAATAATACACATCCCCGTCCTGATACAGATACTGCATGTCCACACGGTCAATCCTGGCAGAGGGGAACTTCTCTGTGGGACGGAAGGACTTTTCCACCACACCCCCTGTAATGATGTTCTTATATTTGGTCCGAACGAAGGCAGCGCCTTTTCCCGGTTTGACATGCTGGAATTCAACGATCTGGCAGACATTGCCCTCGATCTCGACGGTCATGCCGTTTCTGAATTCACCTGCTGAAATCATAAATTAATCCTCCTTATCGTCTGTTTCATTCCACGCAAAAGCGGCAAAGGTAAACCGTTATACCCGGGAATTCATCCCTAACTGGAATAATCTTAGCTTACTTATGTGCTTTTTTCAACTCTTTTTTTTCTATATCGCTAATCTTTTTTTCGATTTTAGCCACCAGGTCGTCCAGGGATGTATTTGCGATATTGACAGAAAAAGTCGAAATACCGCTATAGATAGGATTTCTGGTTTCTATCTTGCGGATCAGCCTTTCCTCTGTCGTCTCCTCCCTCTCAATAGGATTTCCGTCCTTCTCCTTGATCCGCTCTATGATCACTTCAGGACTCCCCTTCAGGTAAACGACCGTTCCCAGCTTCGGGATATATTCCTCATTCTGGGGCTGCACAGGACAACCGGACCCAAGGGTGATCACTTTTCTTTCCGGGTCATCGATCAACGCCTTGACAATAAATGTTTCCGTGGCACGATAAAATGGCTCTCCGAAGCGTTTAAACAATTCACTGATCGGCATTTTCATTTTGCTGACAATCAGCTTGTCCAGATCCACATAGGGAAGTCCCAGATCCTTAGCCAGTCTTTTTCCAACCTTTGTTTTTCCTGCCCCCATAAAACCTATGATCACAATATGGTTCATCGTTTCCTCCTTTTTTTGGTCGCTGGTATCCGTCAGCGGGATACCTGTTTTCTGCTCCGTTGATAGAAAAAAAGGATGATTTTTTCCAGATACCGTTTCAGGACGATCTGGATCTCTTCTTTCGGATGGATCGGTTTTACCAGGATCGTGCGTATTCCGCTCCTTTTCGCCCCAAAAATATCTGTAAAGAGCTGGTCCCCGATAAAAACCGTGGATTTCTCATCTGTTCCCAGAAGCTTCATTGCCTTCCGGTAATTTCTGACGGAAGGCTTATGGGCGTTTTCGATAAAGCTCTCCTTTACGCTGTCGTTGAAGGAGGCCACTCTCTCATATTGGTTGTTGGACAAAAAGCAGCTGCGAAATCCCAGCTCTTTCAGATGTTTAAACAAGAGTATCGTCCTTTCGTCAGCCGGAGCGCCATGAGGAACCAGAGTATTGTCTATATCAAACAGAAGGCCCCGGATCCCCTCCCGATACAGCTCTTCATAGTCGATCGAATAGGCTGAATCAAGATATTCATCCGGATAAAAGCATGCAAACATTATCTCTCCTTCAAAGGAATATACTCGGACGGTGCAAGGACATTCATATAGGCCGGACGAATGATTTTGTCCACATTGATCAGCTCCTCCAATCGATGGGCGCTCCAGCCTACGATCCTGGCAACGGCAAACATCGGGGTATAAAGCTCAATCGGAAGCTCCAGGATACTATAGACAAAGCCGCTGTAGAAGTCCACATTGGCGCTGACCCCTTTGTAAATCCTGCGTTTTTCGGCAATGATCTTGGGTGCCAGCTTTTCCACCATGGAATAGAGAGCGAAATCCTTCATTCTGCCCTTTTCCACTGCCAGCTGTTCTGCTATGGACTTCAGAACCTGAGCCCTGGGATCAGAAACCGAGTAGATGGCATGACCCATGCCATAGATCAGGCCGGAATGGTCGAAGGCTTCTTTGTTAAGCAGCTTGCGGAGGTATTCCCCCACTTCCTCTTCGTCCATACAATCCTTAACCTGCTTTTTCATGTCCTCAAACATACTGACGACCTTGATATTCGCCCCGCCGTGCTTGGGTCCCTTCAGAGACCCCAATGCAGCAGCTACAGCGGAATAGGTATCCGTCCCGGAGGAGGAAACCACATGGGTGGTAAAAGTAGAATTATTGCCGCCGCCGTGTTCCATATGCAGGATCAGGGCAATATCCAGGATCCTTGCCTCTAACTGGGTATACTGCTTGTCGGGTCTGAGAATCCTGAGAACATTTTCGGCCGTGGAAAGGCTTCTTCTGGGATTGTGGATGTAAAGACTCTTTCCGCGAACATAATGATTATAGGCCTGATAGCCATAGACTGACAACATAGGAAAAACGCTGATCAGGTTCAGGCACTGGCGCATCACATTTGGCAATGAGATATCATCAGGATTCGTATCATAACAATAGAGAGTAAGAACGCTGCGGGAAAGGACGTTCATGATATCTTTTGAGGGAGCCTTCATAATAACATCACGGACAAAATTGGTGGGCAGGGAGCGCTGATTTGCCAACAGCTTTTTAAAATCAGCCAGCTGCTGGCTGTCAGGCAGCTTCCCATACAGGAGAAGATAGGTCGTCTCCTCGTAGCCAAACCGTCCGCTATTGATATAATCTCTTGTCAGTTCCTTGATGTCATATCCTCTGTAGGACAGCTTGCCGGCACATGGCCGGGATACGCCATCCACAACCTGGGTTGCCTGCACATTTGAAATCTGGGTCAGGCCGGCCAGAACCCCCTTGCCATTGATATCACGCAATCCCCGTTTGACATCGTACTTCTCATAAAGACTCAGATCCAGAGTACTGTTTTCCTTGCATATCTGCGTCAGCTTCTCGATCTCGGGTGTTACCTTCATATTGAATCCTGACATTCATTTCCCCCTTTATTACTAGTTTATTTTTTTATGCTCCTCCCGTTGGTAGGTGCCTCGTAAGTATGCGATGTCCTGCCTGGATAAATCCAGTCATACTATCGCCTGCTTACGGTCACCGCACAGGGAGGAAAGATACCGCCAAGGCAGCGTATCCTTCCGACTGTCATGCTGTCTGTGTATAATCTTCAAGGAATTCCTTCAGCTTCCTGGCCGCCTTATCCAGTGTCCTGAGATTGGGAAGATACACTACCCTGAAATGATCCGGCTGCCCCCAGTTAAAGCCCTTTCCCGGGACAAGCAGGACCTGCTTTTCATGGAGAAAATCCAGGGCGAATTTCTCGTCGTCGACGATATGGAATCTCTCGGTGTCAATCTTTGGGAAGATGTAGAAGGCAGCGCGCGGCTTCACCGCCGTGATACCGGGAATGTCAGTCAGTGCCTTGTAGATGAAATCCCTCTGCTCATAGATCCTTCCGCCCGGACGGATATATTCATTGACGCTCTGGTAACCGCCCAGGGCCGTCTGGACGATAGACTGGGCCGGAACATTGGAACACAGTCTCATCGATGACAGCATATTGATCCCTTCAATATAACCTTTTGCCTTCTTTTTCGCGCCGCTCAGAATCATCCATCCGATCCTGAAGCCTGCGATCATATGGGATTTGCTCAGACCGGAAAAGGTGACACAGAACACATCCGGCGCCAGGGCTGCGATGGAGTGATGCTCATAGCCATCCATGACAAGCCTGTCATAAATCTCATCGGAAAAAATAATCAGCTCATTTTCCCTGGCGATCTGAGCAATCTGCTCAAGAAGCTCCTTCGGATAGACCGCGCCTGTAGGGTTATTCGGGTTGATGATAACGATTGCCTTGGTTTTTTCTGTAATCTTGCTTCTGATGTCGTCCAGATCGGGATACCAGTCTGAAAGCTCATCGCAGATATAATGAACGACATTGCCGCCGGCAAGGGTAGCCGTTGCTGTCCACAGCGGATAATCCGGAGCAGGGATCAGGATTTCGTCCCCGTTATTCAAAAGAGCCTGCATACACAGATTGATCAGCTCGCTTACCCCGTTTCCGGTATAAATATCATTCATTGTGACTCCGGGAATCCCCTTGAGCTGAGAATACTGCATGATTGCCTTGCGTGCAGAAAAAATACCCTTGGAATCAGAATAACCCTGAGATGAGCGGACATTGCTGAGCATATCCAGGATTACCTCCTGAGGAGCAGAAAAACCGAAGGGAGCCGGATTTCCGATATTCAGCTTCAGGATCTCCATCCCGTCCTCTTCCATTCTTCCTGCTTCATCGACAACAGGTCCGCGTACATCGTATAATACATTGTCCAGCTTCGTCGATTTCTCAAATTTTCTCATTGACGCATTTCCTCCCGGTAGATCTCTTTCCTGAATGCCATAAGCATTTCAGATGAATCTATGTATTTTCTCACATCCTGATGAATTTCGCAAGAGTTTTTCTGGAGGACCCTAAAAAATGAAATGAGGCTACCATGATTTATCACATGTTTGTTGGATATTTGTGGGATGAGAAGTGATAAGATAAAGAGCATGGTTCGTATGGATCCCTCCAAAAAACAGAAAAACTTTTGGAGTGGTTCCCAAAACCTGAAAGGGAGTATGAGGAAAAAATAAGAGATCAAGAAGGGAGAAAAAATGCTTAAAAAAATAATGCTTGCTGCAGCTGCCCTGTCGGCGGCCCTGATTCTCGCTGTCCCCGGTTCGGCAGCGACCTTTACCTCTTCGGATGGAATTTTCTCCATAAACCTGCCGACGGATAACTGGAAGCAGATTTCCGATCCTATGAAGTGGATTGCTTTGAGCGACGGTACAAACCTGATCACAGTCGAACACTTTGCCAACGGAGAAGCCCTGCCGGATATTGCCGTAGCGGATTCTCACTATGTCAATGTCTACCAGGCTGTTTTTTCCACACAGAATGAAGTATTCATCGTCACAGGCAGCGTAGTCAACCCTGCCGAAATCAGCAATATCTGCAATGCCATCATATCCTCAAAGGTTCTTCGTTATGATACCAAGCATGCCGTTTCTAAACAGGCCTCAGCAGGCAGCAGTTCCTATACCAGCGTGGTTCCCATGGATGCTACCTATTACGTTATCGCCAATGAACTGAATGTCAGGGCCGGCACCTCCACGTCAGAAAAATCCATCGGGGTTCTCACCTATGGCCGCAGCGTGCATGTGACAGGAAAAGCTCAGCAGAACGGTGCGGATACCGGCTGGTATCAGATTGACTATAACGGAAGCAAAGGCTATGTATATTCGGAATTCCTCTCGGCATCCGCACCGGCAGCATCCGCACCGGCAGCCTCTGCCCCTGCCCCCGCTTCATCATCTTCATCCGGCAGCAGCTCCTCCGAAAGCCAGAAATCCAGTAATGTCGTCTATACCGGCAATGTTAAAGCCATCTATGACACTGCAGGAAATGCCATCACCATCTACGAGGCCACGGATCAGTACTGGTATGATTCCAATGGAAAGCAGTATAACTGGGTAACGGAAAATGAAGTGAATGACAATGCCGGAAACAAATACTCCTTTAACCGTCCCATCACCAGTGATTCCGGTCTCTCCCCCACAGGAGAGGTTGTCACTGCCTATTGGCTGATCGGCAATCCCGAGACCCTGACCGGGTATGACAATGGGTTCTACTATTCCACCAGCTGGATCGCCTATACCTTTAACGGCTCTGTCTGGGTTGGTGCAGACGGATCCACGCTTTATACAGACCCGGACGCTCTGGAAAGAGCCAGTGAAGCAAGCCTCGAGAACAACAACATGGTTCAATGCGAGTACTGCGGCGAGTGGCTTGAAGCCGGAAACATCTATCGCAATCATATGTGCGCGCAAAAGCGTGCGGCACTCGGCATTGCGGATGACTACATCGATGATACCGCCGATGGATACATCGATGACATTCACGATGCCGGTTCCTATATCGATGACACCAACGGGTCCGGCAGCTATGTCGATGACACCAACAGTTCCGGCGGCTATGTCGATGACACCAGCAGTTCCGGCAGCTATGTCGACGACACAATCGGTTATGTCGACGATGTCAATGATGTCGATGCTTATATTGACGATACCAATGACGGCTATGTCTACGATTGATTCTGTCGGGTATCTGTAACTGCCTCATCCGTAACTGTTCAGTCACCTATTCCTTCACAGATGCGCGCCAGGCGCAGGCTCCTGTCGTCATAGGTCAAACACACCTGTCCTTGGCCATTCTGCTTTAGAAACAGGCACCTCGCGCATCGCATCGTGCGAAGTGCTGACTGAACATTTACCCTCATCCTTCCTTCCTGCGGCAAAACACCCCCCTTTTCAATAAAAGGGGGGTGTTTTTTTCCAAAACCGCGCACAGGAAATTGTCGGCAATGGCGTCGCGCGGCTCAATATCCATAATGGATGCTTCTGGTCAAAGAGGCTTCTGTCATGGATCCCCAGGGATAATTATTCATATATTCTCCCCTGTAGGCTTCTGCCGCTCTTTTGTCCCCTTCCTCATAAAGGTAAAGGTCGCATTCGAGCAGTTCAGGCCTTATCCTGAGATAGCCGCTACGCATCTCCAGAATCTCGCTGATCTGATACTGTCTCAAGGTTTCACGAAGACTTCGAATAATCACATCCAGCTGTTTTTGCATCGCATGGTCATAATTCCGGTTGTCCCAAAGAACGGCAAAAATCTCCGCCCGGGAAACACCTCCGCCCTGCCGATCTACAAGAAAAGCCAGAAGCTCCTTTGCCCTGGATCGTTTGAACGCAACCATTCTCCCGTCCACCAGAATCTCAAAATTGCCGAATGTCTTGACCTTGATATGGCTGGGAAAGGCTGCCTTGCGGTACAGGATAGCGTGATCCACTTCCCTGATCAGTCTTTCCGGGGAAAGGGGCTTCAGGATATACCCACAGGCATGCATGGCAAAGGCATCCACCGCATAGCGGGGATGAGCTGTCAGGAATACGACGGCTGTCCCGGGATGACGGGAAAGAAGCCTTTGTGCCAGTTCAAGCCCATCCATTTCCGGCATATGGATATCCAGAAGGGCAAAATCCGCCGGGTGATATTCCAGCCACCTCAGGGCTTCTCTGGAATCCGTAAAGCCCTGCACAAGATCCACTTCCTTCAGCCTGCCGCATAAGGAAACCGTATCCTCCACTACCTGTCTGTCATCATCCACACAGACAGCTCTCATCCCTTCTCCACCCCCATATAGAGTTTAGGCACTTTTCGTCAGCATTTCTTAGTATAATCCATATCCCATCAAGGTGGGAAGCCAGGTCGTCAGAGGACTCCAGACAGAGATCGCGATCAGGACAATAATGTTGCAGGCTATGAAAGGAAGGGCATTTTTGAATATTTCAATGATCGGCATCCCGTTGATCTTGTTGCAGGCATTCAGACACATACCTACAGGCGGCGTGACCAGGCCAATCGCCAGGCCAGTGATCATCATGGCCCCGAACTGAAGGGTACTGAAGCCATAGGAATTCATAACCGGCAGAAGAATGGGGGTCAGAAGCAGGATGGCAGGGGATACATCAATAAAGGTACCGATCACCAGGATCATGAGAACAAAGATAAGGGCAACGCTGAATCTTGGCATGTTCAGTGCCATGAAGAAATCTGCTACCATTTTGGGGACTCCCTGCATGGTCAGAACCCAGGTAAAGATAGTGGTAAAGCCAATGATGATCATGATGGAGGACGAGGAGATAAAGCTCTTTTTCAAAGCTTCCCAGACCTGCTTCCAGGTCAGCTCCTTATAGATGAAAAAGCCTACGATCAAGGAGTAGAATACCGCCACGCCGGCGCTCTCGGATGCAGTGCAGACACCACCGGAAACGCAGATAATGATAAACAGGGGCAGCAAAAGCGCGGGAAGACCTCCCAGCAGTTTTTTGCGGATCTCTGAGCCGGAGACGGACGTCTTTTTCGGATGCCAGTGATTCTTTTCAGAGAGAATATACACCAGGATCAGCTGAGTCAGGCCGATCAGGATCCCCGGAACGGCTCCTGCCATAAAAAGTGCCCCTACCGACCCTCCGGAAATCATGGAATATACGATCATGGGTGTAGAGGGAGGAATAATCATACCCATGGTAGAAGATGCAACGGTGACTCCTGTGGCTACTCCGCGGGGATAGCCGGCCTCTTCCATGGCCGGGATCTCTATGGATCCCAGAGCGGAGGTATCCGCGACAGAGGAGCCTGATATTCCGCCGAAAATCATCGATGCCACAACATTGACCTCTCCCAGTCCCCCGTTGATAGGGCGAAGAAGAACGGTACAAAAATCCATGAGGCGCTGGGTCATACCGCCGACATTCATCAGTTCGCCTGCCAGCATGAACAAGGGCATGGCAATCATAAGCTCAGAGAAGGCTCCGTTCCAGATCCTCTGCGGGATCATGCTGATGAAATTCGGGGCGTTGGTCTGGATATAGGTGATGCAGGCCGCACCGATGGCAAAAGCCAGCGGCACACCAAGAACCGCGAAAACAATAAGCAGTACCAGAAGAATGAGCATTGCCATAATCTAAGACCCCTCCTATTCTTTTTTCTCGAAGGCTTCAAGCGGGGAGGCAACAGCCTCGATCAGCTTGATCAGGATGCAGACAGCGCAAAGCACGCCGCACACGGGCATGATACCATACATATATTTCATGGGGATCTCCATGCCCTGGCTGATCTGTTTTCCTGCCATCTGGACATATTTATAGCCTTGCCAGGTAAAGACCAGATCCACCAGCATCATAACCACATAGTCAAAAATGCTTAAGGCCTTTTTCATAGCCGGTTTTAATGCATTATACAGGATGTCGATCATAACATGCTCGCCCTTGATCACGTTCACCCCCAGCCCCCAGAAAGTGGTAAAGGCAAAGAGGGTAACATTGAACTCGGAAAGCTCTTTCCAGCTGATGGCAAAGAAATACCGCATGATAACGGCAAAGCAGACTAAAACAGCCAAAAGTCCCAATGCAACGACGCCTATATCAAAATAGACGGTAAACAGGACTTTGCCGAATTTCTTTAGCTTTTCCACAAAAACTCCTCCTCTATCAACACAACCGATTTATTCGTTTCCCAGACTACACATGGAAAAAAGGGCAGGCCCCCGCTCATCCGCGGCGGCCTGCCCCCACCGTTCCAAGATAATTCTCACTCGGCATTGGCAACGATATCCAGCATCTGCTGCATTTCCTCTTCAGTGCAGATGCCTTCTTCTACCATCTGATCATAGACCGGCTGAGCCGCCTCTACGAATGCGGCGATCTCTTCCTCAGTAGGCTCATAGACCTCTGCCCCGGATGCTATGATCTCTTCTTTCGCAGCCTCGGAATTCTCATCGATCAGCTGATCATTGTACTCACCCATCTCGGTCGCACATTCCAGGATGATCTCACGATACTCCTCCGGAAGGGAGTTCCACCACTGAGCATTGACATAGAAGGGATCCGGATGGAACTGATAGTTGACAGCGGTGAAATACTTCTGAACCTCATAGAACTTCATGCCGACAACATTGACCCAGGGATTTTCCTGACCGTCCGCCACACCTGTTTTCAGTCCCATGTACAGATCAGCATAGGGTACGGAAACAGTGGAAGCGCCCATGGTGGTGAAGGTCATATCAATGGTCTTCATACCGTTTGTTCTCATCTTCAGGCCCTTCAGGTCATCCGGCTTGGTGATGGGATGGTTGTTGTTGGAGAACTGACGGTAACCACCGGCATCACAGAGGTTGATGATGACAGTGCCGGTACTCTCTTCTGCTTCCGCGCAGACGCTCTTTGCCAGATCTGACTGAAGAAGGGCTGTGACCTGGGCTCTTGTCTGGGTAAGGAAAGGAGCCGTAAACATCAGAAGGCGGGGGGAGAAGTCAAACTGACCGCCACGCATTCCCTGTACTACGCCCTGTACTACCTGCTCCAGCATTTCCTTTTCCGTTCCCAGCTGGCCATTGCCGTAAACCGTCACGTGAACAGCGCCGTCTGTCTTTTCCTCTACATCTGCCGCGAACTTCTCCATGGAGACATAGCGGGGATTCCCCTCCGGCTGAGCATGGCCTACGATCATTTCGTATTCTGCCGCCTGCGCCAGAGTAGCTGCCAGTAAGGAAACCGCTAAAGCCGCGCCCATCATCACTGCCAAAACCCGTTTTTTCATTTTTTCTCCTTTCTGAAATACAGTCCCTTCTCTCCGGTCAGAGAAAGAATCTCCGCATCGCAAAGAACCACTTAGCTCTTTGCGGTTCAAAGCTGCTCTGAATCAACACTTTCTCTAAAAGACCGTCATACATTGAAATTATAACTGACAGATTTTTCATTTGCAATTTGATTTTATCTGACACAATAGACAAAAATAACCATCAGGAATTATGCAAGTTGCCAGAATGGAGGCATAGAAAAATATGTTTGACAAGAGAAAGAATTTGGGATTAAATTAGTATGAAACCGTAATTGCCCGGGAGACCGTTTCTGTGCTTCAGATCTCTCCGGTATTCTCGCGGCGAAGTACAGTCGGTTCACAACCCCTATTGTCGCTTGCCCAGCTCGCAGCCAGCGCGAGCTGATGATCTGAATAGCCATGGAAAGGAACAATATGATGAAAAACGTTCTGGTCACTATTCCTGTGAATGAAGGTCATAAAAAGAGAATCAACGAGATTGCCAGGGACTGCCATGTGGAATATGTCCCCGCCTCAGAGCTTAGCGAGGAGAAGGTTGCGGCAGCCAATGTCATCATAGGCAATGTGCCTGCCCAAATGATCCAGGCATCGCAGAACCTGGAGTTTTACCAGCTGGAGTCTGCCGGAGCAGATCCCTATATTGTCCCTGGTGTGCTTGCAAAGACCACCGTCCTGTGCAATTCCACCGGTGCCTACAACCGGGCTGTCGCAGAACATGCCGTGGCGCTGACCCTGATGCTGATGAAGAAGCTCTATCTGTACCGTGATGCTCAGAAAAACTGTCAATGGACCGACCAGGGTGGCGTAAGCTCTCCCGTGGGGGCGACGGTTCTCGTGATGGGTCTTGGTGAGATCGGTATGCATTATGCCGCAATCCTCAAGGGCATGGGTGCCTGCGTGATCGGCGTAAAGCGCCGCCCCAGCGCCTGTCCTGCCTGCATCGATGAGCTGGTAACCACAGACGCAGTCGACTCGGTACTGCCCCGGGCAGATGTGATTTTCTCCATTCTCCCCAACACCAAGGGTACCGTTGGTTTTTATACCGAGGAACGCTTCCGCCTGATGAAACCGAGCGCCCTTTTTGTCAACTGTGGTCGGGGCAACGCAGTAGAAAGCGAAGTCCTGCTCAAAGCCCTCAGAAGCGGCCAGATCGCTGCAGCTGCCTGTGATGTCACAGACCCGGAGCCGCTTCCCGCCGATTCTCCTCTCTGGCAGCAGGAAAACCTGGTGATCACGCCCCATATTTCCGGCGGCTTCCACCTGCCTTACACCTTTGAATGCATCGTGGACATCGCCTGTGAAAATCTGAGCCACTGGATACAGGGAGAAGAATACCGAAACGTGGTTGATTTTGAGACAGGATACAAAAAATAGAACACCCTGCCATAAGAAAAGAGCGAGCCTGGAAATGATCCAGGACCCGCTCTTTTTTTCAGACTCCTTTTCAGTCCTCTCTTCTCCGGTAAAACCTGCCGGAAATCTCCTGGGTTTTGAGAAGATTGATAAAGGCCTTGGGATCAACAGACCGCACAGCAGAGATCACCTTGTGGGCTTCCGCGCTGGAAACAACAGAGTAAACCATGCTGCGCTCCGTATGATCATAGGAGCCTTCCCCTTCCAGGATGGTAGCCCCATGATGAGAGACGGAGGAGATGGCCTCACAGATCTCTCTGGGCTTATTGGTCACGATAAAGAGTGTCCCCTGCTGGTACTTACGATAAAGGGAATGCAGGATGATAGTGGTCGTATACTGATAAATGATCGAATACAGCGCCCTGTCCCATCCAAAGAGCAACCCGGCCACCGTCAGGATAACAGCATTGATTCCCAGGATGATATGGAAGGAATCGATCCCTTTCTTGTCCGAGAGAAAGATACCGATAAAATCCGTCCCGCCGGTTGTCGCCCCGGACATCAGTACGACACTGACAATAAAGCCATTAATGATACCGCCGAATACACTGACCAGGAGGATGTCATCCGTCACAAAATGGGAAGGGATAAGGTCTGTAAAAAAGCCCGTCAATACGATTACCAGGCAGGAATACAGGGTAAATTTTTTCCCGATATACCTAAAGCCGATGTAGACCGGTATGGCATTGAGTATGACATTGATGAGAGAATATGGCAGCTCCATATTCAGATATCTGATAAAAATCTGCTGGATCAACAGCGTCAGGCCTGTCGCCCCACCAGGGAAAAGATTCCCCGCCCGGACAAAGGTCTTGATATTCACAGCCGTGAGAAATGAACAGGCTATCATGACAACAAGCCGCAAGGCCGGATTCCGTGCTATTTTTTCCATCTGATCCCTCCCATGAATCCAAATTATTCTTGCGTTTCCTCTTCCTCGAGTGAATCTTCCAGCCAGTCTTCCGGATCTATCTTCTCCAGGGGATCGATCCCGCCATTCGCGGCAATCCTGAGTTTCTTCTTTTTCTTTTTACGGCCTGTATCAAAGAACATAATGATGACAAGGAGAATCAGGATAGGGACAGCGATAACAGGAGCTACCAGGGCTGGTTCGATCTGCAGTGCATCTGCCAGAACAGAAGCCGTTCCGTTAGGATTGGCTGTCCTGACGCCACGGATCAGCAATCTATGGGTATTCACGCCATAGGGCGTACAGGTAACCAGTGTGCAGTAATCCTTTCCGGGAGTGATCTGCAGATCACTTAAATTCGAGGGCTCCACAATACGAATCTGGTCCACCTCATAGGTCAGTGTCTCGTTCATGATGATCAAAGCAAAGGTATCTCCCTCTACCAGCTTATCCAGATCGGTAAAAAGCCGTGCCGAGGGAAGTCCTCTGTGGCCGGACACCACACAGTGAGACCCTTCGCCGCCCACAGGAAGGGAGGATGCCGCAATATGCCCGATGGCATTGGAGAGAACCTCATCCGAAGTGCCATGATATAGCGGCAGCCTGATATCAATTTTTTTTATATCGATATAGCCCATCATGCCGGATTCATTAAAATCCAGGGTATGCCGGTATTCATATTCCTGGGCAGGGTTCATGTCCCACCGCGTACCGGAAGCAGCCAGTTTACGGTTATATGCCGCTGCCTTCCTGAAGTATTCTTCAAAATCCTCCTCTGTCATGTCTGTAATCGTATCCATGTAGGAAGCCACTGCCTTAGCTGACCAGTAGTTGTTCCACCAGTCTGCCACCGTCGGATAGGCAATCAATAATACTCCGATCATGAATATAATAAAAAGCACGATTGTCGTCCAGTTGCGGGCCAGCCATGACTTTTGTTTCTCTGCCGATGCAGAAGGTGAATCCTTAGTGTTTTTTTCCCGCATCCTTCTCCCCATCAAGGGGATCGCTTTCCTGGCATCTGCCGTATTCCTCATCTTATGCTCCTTCCTGCTCAGCCTGATCCCTGTTCCTATCGTATGCGCACGAATTTACTGCGGAATCATGCCGCTTTTAGCGGCGTAAATTCGGTGCAGTAAACGAATCAAAATGCAAGCTTTTTGTTCGTTTACTATAATTATCTTCCTCAACCATGTTTGCAGGAACATCTGATCTGCCGGCGGTTTCTCTCACCAATCAAGACCATTCCGCTTTGGTGACTCTATTTCTACCATTTATCTTTGATTTGTACAGCGCATCATCGACCATCTTGTACACATGCTTGCGATCATGACATTCTCTCACCGTGACGACCCCCTGACTGATGGTAAGTCCTTCCGGCATGGGAAAGCAATGGCCCTCCACCTTTTTTCTCAGCTCCTCGGCATATAGCATGGCAGCCTCCTCATCCACATCCGGGAGAAGGATGAGAAACTCTTCCCCGCCCCAGCGGCCGGCACAGGCTCCCTCCAGGGCTTTGACGGAATCGGCGAGGATATCCGACACATTCGTCAGCGCAGTATCACCGATATCATGTCCATAGGTATCGTTTATCCTTTTAAAGAAATCCAGGTCAACCATCACCAGAGAAGTGACACAATCATGCATATCCAGCCTCTCATTGATCAGCTGTTCGATCTTACCACGGTTAAAAAGCCCTGTCAGTGCATCCCGTTCTGCCATGAATGCCAACTGCTGCCGTGCCTTCTGCAGCTCCTCCATCGTAATGTAAACCAGCCTGGTCAGGCGTTTCAGAAGGGAAGCCTGCCCTTGAAGAACCGTATCATCCACCCTTACTGATTTAACATCCGTGTCCTTCGGTTCTCCTTCCCGCATTCCAATGGATAAAAGGGTGATATTATTCTCGCTTAAGACTCCCGTCTCAGCATCCCTTAATATCTCTCCCCAGGTATGAAAGCCGGAAGTACTGCAGATCCGGGCAAAAGGCTCCATTTCCATATCAACAAAATCCTCCCAGAAGGTCTTGCGTACAATACAGGAATAGAGCAGGATGACCTCCGGCCGGAACTCACAGAGTTCTTCCAGTCTTTTATTGACTGTCTCAACAATCCGGGAAGGATCACCATAGGAGAGGAAAACATCCATCCCTTCCGTTACAAAGCCATGCAGCCTCAGAGAGCCATCCTCCCTGATATGGACCACACTGCGAAGCATGTCATCCCCGTTCAGTCTTGTGAGCAGAGGGAATTCAAAGGCTTCCTCCGCATTATTGTGCTGCTTTCTGTCTATCCGGAGGAATTTCTCATAGACCTCCGCTGCCGGCCGATCATTAATCTCCTCAAGATCCTTGCCATAGCCCTTCGTAACCTTGAAGGGCAGTCCCAAAGCCCGCCAGCCGATGGATTTCTCCGTACTGACATACAGATTTTTGCCTGCATAGGTCACCACCTTCAGCGCATCATACAAGGCTCCCTCTGAGCTGAATATAAAATGCTCCGGAGAGTTCAGGCTGGTCCCGCCGGGATAGCCACCGAAGATGGCAATCCCTTTCCGACACCGGCTGATTCTTTCAAACATCTCCTTGGTATCCATCTCGGTCCCAGGCATAAACAGCTCTGCAGCCTTAAGATCACTGATGCTGTCCAAAAGCTCCCGGATCTTCGTTCCGACCTCAGCCTCTCTGCCCAGTACAGCTTCGAAGGAGTGAATCTGTATTTCCGTCTCCCGAAAGAGCATGGCGCTGACAAGAATGCCCTTGGACATTACCCAACCGTCTTTGATCTCTCCTGCCGAAATTGTCCCCACGACCAGACCTGTCTGACAGAAGCCTTCTATCTCCTTTGCTATCCCTGTGAGCAGGCTCTCGTCTGTGATCCCACTAAATATATGAATCAGAAGGCTTTTGTATTCTCCCGAACAAAACTCCTCACGAATCTCTCCCAACTGTTCAGCTGCAGACTTGTCCCTATTATACTCCACCAATATCTGTTTCATAGAAAACCTTCTCCATTTCATACGGGCAAAACAGCCAAACTGCTTTCATTTTATTATATCACTATCTCAAGCATGTTTCCATAGCAAGAAAAAATTATTCCTCCTTCTACCAACCACACTCTTGATTTCTTCCCGAGCCGCCTTCTTGGGCCAGCGGGAAAAGCTCATGAGACGGCTCTGGGAATAAGGGAGAGGGGGCGTCACTGCTATGAAAAAAGGGCAGAGAAAAGCCGCTAGGAATGTGACTTTTCCCTGTCCTTTTTTTTATGAAAGGACTCGATCTGACTGACAGATACCAGTCCAAGTGGTTCAAAGACTTCCTCCCATCTTTTCCAAGGTGTCTATCACGACCACACAATTCTCTTTTACATTTTGCATCACCAGCTTCATCATGTTTTCCGGAATCGCTACGCAGCCGCCGGTATATGGCTTTGAGGGTCCAAGGCAGTGAAGGAAGATAGCCGAGCCTCGGCCAGCCTTTCCTTCTTCGTTGAAGCTGATATTCAGGCAGTACTGATACTGGTATTCGTAATCTGCAATATGTTCACTGTTCGTCATATCCAGATCCGGAAAGTCCCTGATGTTCACCATCTCATTGTAGTGCCGGTCAAAATCGCCTGACCAGTAGATATCATCATCCACCTGGGTATAGGCAATCTCACATCCCGGATCCGGGGCAATGCCGAAGGCTGCGTTAAAATGATATACCCCAATCGGGGTCTGGGCCAGGCTGCCTTCTTTATGATCGGCGTCCATGCACATGCCATCCAGCCCTACATAACCCGGTGAGGAAAGGATCTGCTTCCATTTTCCCTTATCATCCTTGACATGCATCGAGACAGAGGCTGTGGTCTTATCCATTCCCATCGCCGCAACAATAAAAAGCTGGGCAGCTTCTTTCGCTTCAGGCAGAGCCGTGACCCATTCAGGAGAATCCTGTTCATGCTGAATCGAGGAATGAAGTCCATCAGGACTGTCTTCTTCTGCTGCCTCGGCAGCCTGCACGGATATGCCTGAAAGAAAGACAAGGGTCAGTATCAAAGCAGTTATCTTCATCAAACTATCTATCTCCATTCACTTCCACTCATTCAATCTGTCTTTCTCTCCTGGGAACTGTATTCCTTATAGATCTGGGCAAGCCCCCCGTGGGAGGTCTCACGGTATTTCTCATTCAGATCCAGTCCTGTCCTGTACATGGTCGCCACCACCTCATCAAAGGAGATTTTCCTGGTGGCATACAAAAACCGGGACAGATTGACGGCGCTGAGGGCACGCATCGCCGCTACGGCATTTCTCTCGATGCAGGGGATCTGTACCAGCCCGTTTACCGGATCACAGGTCAATCCCAGGTTGTGCTCCATGGCGATCTCCGCGGCATATTCGATCTGGTCTATGCTCAGTCCGAACAGGGAGGCCACTGCTCCGGCAGCCATGGAGCATGCGCTGCCGATCTCTGCCTGGCAGCCGCACTCTGCTCCTGAAATGGAGGCGTTGGTACGGATGACATTTCCCAGCAAGCCTGCCACGGCCAGGGCATCTAGGATGTCCTCCTCCGGAAAGCCACGGTCATGATGCATGTAATAGAGGATGGAGGGAAGGACACCGCAGCTGCCGCAGGTAGGCGCCGTAACCACAACATTCTCCGCCGCATTTTCCTCGCTCACGGCATAAGCATAGGCTGCAATCACCCGATTCATGGCCACATCCGAGCTTTCATTATAACAGCGCTTCTCATACAGATACTTGGCCTTTCTGGTCAGATTCAGCCCGCCAGGGAGAATCCCTTCCGTCGCCAGACCGCGCTCCACCGAATCCTGCATGGCCCGCCAGACCTTTCTCAGATACTCCCGCAGAGGAGCCCCCTCCAAAATATAAATCAGCTGCAGGAGACTGATCTTTTCCTGATTGCACAACTCCAGAATCTCCGAAAAGTTTTTCTGGGGATAGACCTCCTTGTCCTCCTCAGAATACTCATTCTCGATACGGATAGAGCCCCCGCCGATGCTGAAGATACGCAGGGAGGCGATTTCCTTTCCTCCTTTATAGGCCTGAAAGCGCATGGTATTCGGATGGGGAAGATCCGTTTCATCCGGATCAAAAATGACCTCCGCTCCCGGAAGACCTTCCCGTATGGCCTTCCCCGTTCCATGTCCCTCTCCCGTAAAGGCCAGGGATCCGTAAAGAGTGACTCTGTAGGCATCCGCGTCAGGATACCGGCTGCCGAAGGTCTGGGCAGCATGGAAGGGGCCTACTGTGTGGGAACTGGACGGACCGTTTCCGATCTTGTATACACTGGAAATACTCTTCATGGTTTAGATTGGCAGCTCCTTTCCCTGTTTTTTCCACTCTGCAAATTCCGCTGTCGCGGTAAAAATGACATCCCCCGAGGAATTCAGCGCAGTCTCCAGAGAATCCTGGATCACACTGATGATAAAGCCTACGCCGACGATCTGCATGGCGACATCGTTGGAAATACCGAAGAGAGAGCATCCCAAGGGTACCAACAGCAATGAACCCCCGGCTACTCCTGAGGTTCCGCAGGCTGAGAAGGAGGCGACAATACTGAGCAGGATCGCCATGGGCAGAGTGATTTTCGCTCCTGCGGTAAAGGCTGCTGTCATTGCAAAGGTAGTGATGACGGCCGCCGCACCATCCATATTGATGGTGGAGCCCAGCGGAATGGAAACGGAATACATATCCTCATCCAGCCCCAGCTCCTTGCAAAGCTCCATATTGACCGGGATATTGGCAGCAGAGCTTCTGGTGAAAAAGGCCGTCACGCCGCTCTGGCGGAGGCATCTGAAGATCAGCGGATAGGGATTGTGGCGCAGGGTAATCCCAACAATCAAAGGATTGACGACCAAGGCTACCAGTAACATGGTTACTACCAGCACCAAAACCAATTCTCCATAGGAAGTGAATATTTCCAGTCCACTGGTGGAAACCGTATCAAACACCAGTCCAAGGATACCGAAGGGAGCACAGTTGATCACCCAGCGTACCACCATCGAGACACCTTCTGCCAGATCCTCCATGACCTTTTTGGTACCGTCTCCCGCTTTCTTCAGTGCCAGGCCAAAGACGACAGCCCAGAACAGGATGCCGATATAATTGGCCTTGGCCAGGGCATCCACCGGGTTGGCGATCACACTGGTCAGCAGATTCATGATAATCTCTGACATACTTCCCGGGGCGGTATAGCCGCTGGACGCGTCAATCCCGGCCAGAGAGATCGTGACAGGGTGCGCGAAATTCACCAGAACAGCTACGATGGCAGCACAGAGAGTGCTGAACAGGTAAAGGAAAATAACCGTTCGGAATTTCCCAGCATTGCCTCCCTTGGCATTGGCAAGAGAGGAAGATACCAGCACAAACACCAGGATGGGAGCGACAGCCTTTAAGGCGCCGACAAACATCGTCCCCAGGACAGAGATCCATCTGAGCCCGGGAGCAAACAGTCCCAGGAGGACTCCAATCAACAGGCCAATGCAGATCCTTGCAATCAGACTCATTGCGTTCCATTTCTTAATCATATTACCCTTCTCCTTTTTCCTTAATTCTTTGTCTGATCCCTTCACGATTCATTGTAAGCAAATCAGACTAAGGAATCTCACTTTGTCGGGATTATTTTATCTGTATTTTCCAAAACTGTCAACTTTTATCAGGCCTTTTCTGTAAATATTCACCGGCATTATCCTTTTCCCGCCAGTATCAGCTGTACGCAAGGCCAAATCGATATCAATCAGCAAAACCCTCTCACCGAAAGCGTCCTTGGGTGACGCGGTCAAGAAAGGCCCTGACAGGTGCCAGCTCCATCTTCTCCCGAGTCAGGCCATGCTGTCCCAGAAAAATACCCGTCTTGTGCATGCCATGGCAGTCACTGCCTGCGCTTGCCATCAAACCATTTTTTTCAGCCAAGGCCAAAAGTGTCCTCTCATCCGTCCTGGTATAATTCCAGTAAAAGCATTCGACCCCCATCAATCCATACTCTCGAAGCATTACAATGCGCTTCTCCACCTCCTCGTAGGAAAGCTTTTGCGCCCCATCCCCATAGATGGAATGAGCAAGAACAGGAACACCGCCAGAGAGAGAAATGGCTTCCACGGCACGTTCCGGCCTTATCCTGCCTTCCTCGCCATGGTACAGATTCAGGAAGGACTCGATGGCATCCTCCTTACTCTTCGCCAGACCCTTTCTCGCCATAAGCAGTCCGATATGGGGTTTGCCCGGATTCTGCAGGGAATACAGATATTCCCTCTCTTCTTCGGAAAAGGAAAAGCCAAACCGGGCAGATAAGAAGTGCAGCCTGCCTTCCAGCTTTGCCATTCTGATGGCATGGCTTTGGGCTATCAACTCCTCAATCAGCTTTGCTTCCCGTGGAAAGGCATAGCCTAAAATGTGATATTTCCTGTCATCATCCCCTTCGCAGGATATCTCAATGCCACGGACAAAGAAAAGCTCCGGATCCTCTGCCGTTATCCTCTCTGCTTCGTCGCAGCCCTTGTCCGTATCATGGTCTGTCAGGGCAAAACAGCGGATCCCTGCCTCTTTTACCTTTTCTACCAGATCCCGTGGCGAGTCTGACCCGTCAGAAGCCGTGGAATGTATGTGCATGTCAACAACGATATCCATGGATTATCTTCCCTCCTGCTATGAATCGAATCCATTTCAGCGATTCTGGTATTCGTTCCGTCACGTGTTCCTTCACAGTTGCGGACAGGCATATGCTCCTGTTGTCCGGATGAACGGCGCCTGTCTTGTCTGTTCGACTTTAGCAGCATGCAGGGCAAGAGGTGCTTGAATTCCCGACTATATTGGTTGTATAATAATAATTGTAACTATTCACAATCATACTTTCCTTCACAGTTACAATACAACATACACCATCTGCGACATCATAAAACTGGAAAAGTGGAGGATATCCTTTATGATTTATGTCACGTCAGATTTACACGGTTATCCGCTTGACAGCTTTAAACGATTTCTGGAACGCGTTGGCTTTTGTGATGATGATTTCCTTTTTGTTTTGGGAGATGTCATCGACCGTAATGGCGACGGTGGGGTAATGCTGCTGCAATGGATGATGATGCAGCCTAATGTAGAGCTGATTCTTGGCAATCACGAGGCCATGCTGCTGGCATGCAACCTTTTCTTCGAAGAGATTACCGAGGAGAATATCGCACTCCTGGATGAGGTGCAGTCACAGGCATGGATGGATTGGGTTTTCAATGGAGCAGAGCCTACCCTGAAGGCGCTTTCTGAGTTAAGGAAAAAGGATATACAGATGCTGCACGATCTTGTGGACTATATCAGGGAAGCCCCCCTTTATGACACCGTATATGCCGGAGAAAGAGACTTTCTGCTGGTTCATTCCGGTCTGAATCATTTTGAAAAGCATAAAGCCCTATCCGCCTACGATCCCAATGACCTGCTCTGGCATCGCCCCGCTCCGGACGAGCGCTATTTCGAAGATGTGCTGACTATCCTGGGTCACACCCCCACTGCTTTTTACGGATCTCCGCACAGAATGTACCGGACACCCACATGGATCGACATCGACACCGGCGCCGGAAGCGGCTATGCGCCTATGCTGCTTCGGCTGGATGATCTGCATCCTTTTTATATTGAGCAGCAATAACCATTCTGCCACGTGTTCCTTCACAGTGACGAAGCGGAGTGCTGACTGAACCATTATCGTATGCACACGAATTCACTGCGGAATCATGCCGCCTGCCGCGGCGTAAATGCGCTGTAAACGAATCAGAATGCAGGCATTTTGATCGTTTACCATACACAGTAACTGTTTCGTATGATTGATTGGGAGGTTCATTATGTATCTGGAAGAAATTTTCGGACTCAAGGGAAAAACCGCTGTCGTCACCGGAGGAGGACAGGGTATTGGCCAGGTCGTCGCCGTTGGCCTGGCAAAGGCAGGAGCGGAGGTTGTGATCTTTTGCCGGCATGGCGCTGACGAAACCGTGAAGCTCATTGAAGAAGCCGGAGGAAAGGCTTATTACGTCCCGTGTGACGTCACCAGCGAAGACTCGGTGAACCAGGCCGTTTCCACCGTGATCGAAAAGTCCGGTCATATCGACGTTCTTTTCAACAATGCAGGAATCTGCTACCACAAGAGCACCTTTGAGGCAAGTCTCGAAGACTGGAGGCAGGTCATTGAGACTAACCTGACCGGCGAATATATCATGGCAAGGGCTGTTGCCAAAACCATGATCGAAAAGAAGATTCCGGGCAGCATCATTAACATGGCCTCCATGTCAGGCACCATCGTCAATATTCCGCAATGGCAGGCTGCCTACAATGCCTCCAAGGCCGGCGTCATCCATCTCACGAAATCTCTGGCCGTGGAATGGGCCGAGACAGGAATCCGGGTGAATTCCCTGAGTCCGGGATATGTGGCCACACCTATGTCCATCGATCCCAACTTTGTGGAACCGGAGCTGATGGCCGCCTGGATGCCCCTGATGCCAATGCACCGCATGGCAAAACCGGAGGAGCTGATCCCGGCCGTGCTCTATCTGGCGTCTCCTGCCGCAGGCTATACCACCGGCAGCGATATCATTGTAGACGGAGCGTATTCTAACCAGTAACAGTCTACCGGCTGACGGTTCCTTATTCTTCAGGCATCGCATGGGCCATCTGGTGATTGGAATAGGAGTAATCCTCTGTCACTTCCCGGATCACCTCGATCATTTCCGGAAAATGGATGGGGGTGCTGACATCATTCAGTTCAATCTCCATGATGGCCTGTTTTTCCCATTCCGGATAAATATCGATCTCAAAATACTGATTGTTCTCCATCAGGCAATATCGTGTCTTGCGGATCGGATGGGTCTTCGGATCCATATCCAGCATCGACTTCAGGTATTCCTGCCGGGTCAGTCTCTCCTCCGTCTCGACACGCTTATGCGCCGAAATACGCTTTTTCTCCGTTCGATAATAAATATAATTGCCTTCCGCCCCCCGCTTACGGATCCTGATCTCCTGTCCGGGCGCACTGTTCAGATAGGCCTGCTCAATCTCCACCTTTGTGCAGTTTTCCAGCGCCTCCAGTGCCTTCAGATCCGGATAACGGATCAGGTATTTCCGCTCAATCTCAAAGGGCACCGGTTCTCCCAGGAAGGAGGTGATCTCCTCCAGAAGCCGTTCCAGCTTCCGTTGGAAAGAAGTGGAATTGTCGATTACCCTCAGATGAGGATGGCCTGTCCACCCGGCGATCAGCTTATCATCCAGAGCAATCGCCTGCTCGACCGACTCTGTGCGGGCAATATTATTTGACAGGGTATACGCCTCTTCAGCCCCCTTTGCGGCCGTAACCAGATGAAAGACAGCGTCATATCTGTCCCGTTCCTCCACCTCGTTCGTATTCAGTTCGTCCAGGATCATCCTGAACTCCTTCTGGGTCATATAGACCTTATTGTCGATTACGCCTCGGTCGCAGACGATCAAAACCTTTTCTGCATTCATGCTCCTCGCTGCCTGCTCGAAGATTTCCTCCTTCTTTTTCTGAAGCGCCACCTGGCATCTCTGATACTCCAGGTTGCTTCCACAGGTCCAGGGGGCTACTCCGCCGGATATCAACTGCGTCGCTGTTTCGGCAACGAAAAGGACCATGTATCCCTTCTTCAGAAACTCGTTCTGGATCCAGCTGAGGGCAGTGGTTTTTCCCGCACAAGGTCCGCCGGTTATGACTATTTTTGTAATTTTCATATGCCTGTTCCTCTTCCTGCTCAAGAGATTCGTGACTCTTCCTTCATGTATCCCTTCACAGTTACACGTATTCTATCGCACACATCAAAGATCCATCGTCCCCAGACAAAATCATCATGACTGCCAGTTCTTACAAACATCAATCCAGGATTCAAAGCCTGAATACTTCTCCAATTCTTCGATGGACAGTTCAATCGCACTGTTACTGCTCCCACAGGCAGGAAAAACAGTCGAAAACCGTTTCAGCGATTCATCCAGGAATACCGTCACCCCTTCATTGATACCAAAAGGACAGACGCCGCCGACAGCATGCCCAACCATGGTCTGGGTTTGCTCTGGAGTAAGCATTTTTGCCTTGCACCCAAACCTTGCCTTGTATTTGGCATTGTCATTTTTGGCATCCCCGGCCGTAACGATCAGAATGGCGTGTCCGTCTACCAGAAAGGAAAGCGACTTGGCAATTCGACAAGGTTCGCATCCCAGAGCCTGCGCCGCCAATTCCACGGTAGCGCTGGATACTTCAAATTCCCTTATCCGGTCTGCCATACCATATTGGGAAAAATACTCTTTCACTTTTTCGATAGCCATATTCCTCTCCTCCCTGAAATCACTTTTCGGATCCACGACTGGTCGGCCTTCTTCGGGATACCATTCTTTTTCCTCTATTGTCCCATGTTCCGGCCTGTCGGGCTGTTTATCATGAAGCTTGCAGGCGCCTGTTCCGGTCAGTCTCTTTCTGCCGCCAACGCTTAGGCCCTGTAAGTCCCGTCATTCTGCTTTCCATATGATCTTTGTGCCAAACCACAGGGAAGCAATAGCACCGACAAGCATCACCACAGCTCCGACAGGTATATTCCACAAGGCAACTGCTGCCCCCAAAGCGATGGCCAAAGCAACTAAGGCCACTATTTTCGCCAGCTGAACCATGTACTTTTCCGAATTCCCGGGCTTGACGGAAACACGGCTTTGATAGGGAAGTATCCTGTAGTCCTTTGTGATCGCCATCAATGCGGCGTAAAGAAGCAATGCTCCTGCAAAGATAAACATCAGAATCGAAAATGCGTAATCCATGCGTTCACCTCCTGGGAAAATGGTAACGTGTCCTCGTATGCAAGCGTGTACTGCTGACCTGAGTATTCAGACGTATTTTACCATGATGGCAAATTCGTGTCCATAGCATTATCACATTCACGGCAAAACACCGGCCTGCTTAATTTTTTCGACCAATTTCCTGTGGATATCCATAGCCTTATATGGTAAAATAAATCAGACCTGAAATGAAGACATCCCAAACTCCAGTCAATGATTCGCACTTGCTGCGATCTGCATCATTGATAAACCATAGAAATGCAAGGGTGGCAGTATGAAAAAGATAGTGACTATCAATCTTATTGTAATAATGGTGTTGTCTTTCATCTATTGTGTCTATGGCGAAGAAGGCAGAACAACAGCAGAAGAATCTTCCGTCTACAAGGAAAGCCAGGAACCCATTACTTTTACCATGTATTTTGTTGATCCCGAAGCCTCTCCCTATGCTGAGGGCGGAATGAAAATTGCAGAACTGGTTTCCGATGCCACCGAAGGACGAATTGAAATCGAAATAAAAGCCGGCAGCGAGATCGGTGAGCGGGATCTGCTGGACATGACCATGGAGAATCAGATTGACATCACCACCTGTGCCAATTCGATTCTGACCAATTACATTCCGCAGATGAATATTCTGGATCAGCCATATCTGTGGAAAACTGCAGAGGAAGCCCATGCTGCTGTGGATGGTGCATTGGGTAAGCTGATTGCTGACAAGGTCGAAGCTCTGGGCATGCATGTGATAGGGTTTGAGGAATCCGGTTTCCGCAACACCTTCTCCGTAAAGCCCATTGAGAAAATAGAAGATTTTCAGGGTGTTATCATCAGGACAATGGAAAACAAATATCACCGTGCCGCATTTGAGGCTTTTGGCGCCACCCCCGTCAGCCTGCCTTATCCAGAGGTAATGGATGCTCTTCGAAGCGGAAAAGTCAACGCCTGCGAGAATGCCACCGCAAACTGTCTCAATTCAGGCTACTACGAAATAACGAAGAATGTCACAAACACGCAGCACGTTTTTACTTTCATCCTCCTGCTTATGTCAGACGCTGCTTACCAAAGGATACCCCTGGAGTATTTGCTGCCCTTTCAGGAAGCGGTCTACCAGGGCGTACAGTGGGAACGCCAACGCCTGATGGAGGCCAACACAGAGATTGAGGGTAAGCTCTCCGAGCTTGGCATAGCATTTCACGAGATCGACATAGGAGAGCTGAAAAAAGCCTATCAGGATATTGCCAGGGAAAAAGGATATGTGTTTGACCCGGAATGGGTAAATGCTGTGAATCAGGCCATCCGGGAGGCTGCCTTTCCAGGCTAGGAATTAGAGAGTGATCTATTCATATGAGAAATTCCAAAAGAATATTGCTTAGGACAATTCTGATATTTCTTTTTTCGATCGGGATTATCCTATCCTTTCACCGGTTCAATGTGGACAACAACAACAGGATTGAAGCTCAGACAAAGGAGTACATCAATGAACTGACCATTCAAGGCGCCAGATCCTTTGATAACCTGCTCCTGCAAAATCTTGGATTTATCAAAACGACAGCATTTCTGTATGGGAAAAGCCTCACCTCCTCCTGGGCTGATGTCGCTTCCCTGCGCAGGTTTGAAAAAGATTCCTCTTTTGAGCACCTGCGCTTTATCGATGCCAGCGGGGACGACTATACCAGCAAAGGAGTAATGGCCAACCTGATAGACAGAGACTATTTTCGCCAGGGCATGAGCGGTGAAACCGGAGTAGTATATGTTTCGGAATCCCGTGTTACCGACAAGGGCCAGCTTGGGTTTTATTCTCCGGTTTTTTACAATGATGAAATCATCGGCATTATGGCGGGATTTTATGGAGAGGATTATCTCCAGAAATTTCTGAACTTCAGCCTCTTCGGCTATGAAGGCGAGAACTGGCTGCTTGAAAGGGACGGTTCTGTTATCGCTTCCACATCCAGTGAGGATGCAGACAATTTCCTGTCCTACATGGAAAAAAAACGAAAGATTTCTCACGATGAGCTCAAGCGCATTGCGGCTGCCATAAAGAAAGGGGAGAATATTTCTTTCCTGTATATGGATGGCAGCCAGGAAGCGGCTTCTTATGCCGTTGCGCTGTCACAGGTTCCCTGGATCCTTGTCAGAAGCTTTCCGGCTTCCGCGACCGGAATGCTCCAGGCCACTATGAAGGTGGCGGGAGAAAGACTGATCACCGTTCTGCTCACTCTGTTTCTCCTCTTCGCCATTCTCTTTGCCATTGGCCTGATCCTTGAACTGGTGGAAAAAAGAAAAACGATCCAGAACACCGAGAGGGATACCCTGACCGGCCTCTACAATATCCAATACTTTTATCACTATGTAGACCAATTTGACCAACACCATAAAAGCTCAGATATGGATGCCCTCGTCATAGACGTAGATGGTTTCCGGATGATCAACGAACGGTATGGCCGAAGCTACGGTGACAAAGTCCTGAAACGGATGGGGGAAGCGCTGCTCCAGGTTTTAGAGAAAACCGGCGGCGTGTTATGCCGGCGTGGCGGCGATGTCTTTATGCTGTATTGTCCTCATCAGGAAGACTATTCGGAAATATCCGAAGCGGCCTGCGTGCAGATCAGTGAAGATAGCGCAAGGGAGGGACGCATCAGAATACGGATGGGCGTATACCAGAGCATCGATAAAAGCATGGAAACCCCCAGGAGGTTTGACAGGGCAAAGCGAGCGGCTGATTCCATTCGTGGGAATTACAATCGGTCTGTTGCCTTTTATGATGAAAGGATGTCCCGGCTCGATTCGTTTGAACACCGTCTGATCGGAGACTTCACCAGAGCATTGCAAAATGAAGAGTTTCTGGTATATCTGCAGCCAAAATTCAATATACAGAATGAAATCCCTGTCCCGTCCGGAGCAGAGGCTCTCGTCAGGTGGCAGCATTCGGAGCTTGGCCTGCTTGGCCCGTCGGCTTTTATTCCGCTGTTTGAAAAAAACGGACTGATTCAACAGCTCGATCTGTATGTATGGAGGCGTACGGCAGCGCTTCTTCAAAAATGGAAAAGACAATATGGCTGTTGTCTGCCAGTATCCATCAATATTTCCAGGGTGGATATGTATAATCCTGATCTCAGTGATATCATCTCCCATATTTTGGAGGAATACGGCCTGCAGGCAGAGGATTTTTTTCTGGAGATCACTGAATCCGCCTATATGGATGATCCCGTGCGCATGATCAAGGTGGCGGCAAACCTGCGGGCAAAGGGGTTCCGCCTGGAGATTGATGATTTCGGGGCGGGGTACTCCTCCCTCAATATGATTAACGATCTGCCGGTCGACGTCCTGAAAATTGACATTTCCTTTATCAAGTCAGCGTTTAAAAACGGAAAGGATACCAGCTTGCTGGAGATCATCCTGGAAATTGCCAGACATCTGAAGGTTCCGGCTATCGCAGAGGGCGTAGAGACTCTTGAGCAGCTTAAGGCGCTGAAAAGCATCGGGTGTGATTACGTCCAGGGCTACTATTTCTCAAAACCGATCCCACCTGAAGAATTCGAAATATATATCGGAAAGGTTTTGGGTTGTCAAAAGAACGAGAGAGAACAGAAAGAATAATACTGGCAATCAAACGATTTGCCCAGGAAAAAGGCGGGCTCCTGTTATTGTAATAGGAGCCCGCCTTCTGCATGAGGCTTAATGTCACTGAAATTATGGCAAACGAACAAAACGCTTGCATATTGCTTCGTTTACTGCGTCGAATTTACGCTGCTGCAAGCGGCATGATTCCGCAGTACATTCGTGCACATACTATATTTGTCGTTGGCGTTAATTCATCATCCCAGGAATAGCAGGCGGCTGTCCCATCCCACTATTGTCAGCAGAGGCATTGCCGAAATCACCATTCTGATCCTGGTTCATAGAAGGAACGCTTTGATCCGTTCCCTGGTCCATGGGATTAAAGCCCTGATTGCTTTCCTGATTCATGGGATTGAAGCCCTGATTGCTTTCCTGATTCATGGGATTGAAGCCCTGATTGCCTTCCTGCCCCATAGGATTAAAGCCCTGATTGCCTTCCTGCCCCATGGGATTGAAGCCCTGATTGCCTTCCTGCCCCATGGGATTGAAGCCCTGATTTGCTCCCGGCATGCCCCCATCAGGACCGGCAACACCGCTATTGTTGTTAAGCTCGAAGTCTTCCGCTATGTACAGCTGGCCGTCATAGTCGATCCCGGCTTCGCCGCCCATATTGGCACTGCTGATCGCTGCAGAGCCCTCAATCAGGTTAATATTCCCGTTGGAATCTAATCCATCTCCTCCGGCATTAAGGAGAAGCTCTCCCCCTGTAACGTTAATCGAGTATTCCATCTCATCTTTGTAAAGATCATCACTGTTTGCCGCATTGACAGCATCATCTTTCGCATTTACCTCAATATTTCCTCCCAGAATATTCACAACAGAGCCTTCAAGACCTTCATTACTCTTCTCAACCGTCAAATCCGGACCAGTCCCATCCTCATTGCCTATCGTCAGGATATGATCCGCATGGATCGCATCATCTTCAGCGCTGATGTTGACAGTACCGCTTAAAATCGCCACATCGTAGTTGGAATTGATGCCATCGTTCGCTGCCGAAATATTCACCTCCACATCAGAGCCGATTACGATGCTGCTGTCGTCGCCCCCCTTGATTCCGTTCTTGGCTTCTCCATTAATGTTCAATGTGCCGTCGCCTGAGATGAAGACGACAGACTCTGCCTTAACCTTGATGGCAGCACCGTCAAAGGCATCCGCGACTTCCGTGTCTGCAGACTCCTCATCCTCCGGATTCTCAGCATCGGTCAGGTTAACCGTACCGCTTACGATGACATTCACCTCGGCATTTTTGTTGATGGAAAGCGTTGCCCCGGTTGTGCTGGTCAGGTCCAGATTATCCAAAACAAGCACTACCCCTTCGGTATTTTTCTTTACAGTGATATTGCCGTCATTACTGCTTCCGGTAACAATATAGGTTCCTGATTCATCGATCTCTACCTGGCTGTTTTCGGACACATCATAGGTAACTGCGTTATCATAATCCGCTTCCAGCTCCATGGCAGAGTTTGTAGTGGTTCCGGATACGATTTCCGTCGGTTCGGATGCAGTCTGATTGCTGGTATTCTGATTCTGTCCCCACTGGCCATTCATGTCAGGCGGCGTATTCTGTCCGTCCGGTCTTGCCTGTCCGCCATTGGGACGCGCCGGCCTGCTGCCCGGTTGGAAGGATGTGTCACCTGGCTGGCCAGGCATTCCCTCAGGCTGGGCAGTTCTGTCACCTGGCTGGCCAGGCATTCCCTCAGGCTGAGCTGATGTGCCGCCTGGCTGGGCAGCCTCACCTTCCTGCTGCGTTGACGCTTCACTCGACTGGGCTGACTCTCCCTCCGGCTTCGTTGATGCGTCACTTGGCTCGGCAGGCATTCCCTCAGGCCGCGCTGTTGATTCACCTGGCTGAGCAGGCATTCCCTCAGGCTGGGCTTTTGATTCACTCGGCTCATCAGTCTCATCCTCCGGCTGGACTGATGCATCACCTGGCTGGGCTGGCTCACTCTCTGAACGGAAAGACGGTTCATCCGGCAACGCCGGAGCGGCACTATCCTGAAAGGCCTTATCGCCGGGATCTGTCTGCTCCTGCAAATCGCCTGAAACAGTCTGCTCCTGCCTATTGCCAGAAATCGATTCTGAAGCTGCTCTGTCCGGATCAGATTCAACCGCTGCGGCTGATGGATTCTTTGTCTCCGTGACGGCAGAATCGCCGGGTTCTGTCGTAGGATTGGAAACCGGAGCCTCAAATGAGATATTATTGATGTTGAATTTGCCGCTGATATAACGGATTGCGTCCTTGTCCTTTTTTCCTGAAGCCAGTCCCTCTTTCTGGGATGTCACGACATAACTGCCCCCGTCGAAGGATAAGCTTCCCCGGGTACTGTATATCCCATAGCCGCCTCTGCTTAACACATTCATCCGGCCATTTCCGGTAAACCGGATATCGGTATTACTGATCAGCGCCGAATTCTCATAGCCGTTATTCTCATCCGCAGCGCTGGTCATGATATGGTTATCTGTACCATCCATCAGCTGTATCCAAAGAAGATCACCGCTTGCGCCTATGACAGCGGGATATGCGCCACCGTCAATATTCGCATGGTCCATGAGCAAAGTGACCTCCCCTTCACCAGGATCAACCCAGACCGTTCCTTTCATGTCTCCGGTCAGGGTATAAACTCCCGGATCACTGATGATCAACCTGCTATCCTGCAGATCGGACGGAATCGTGTTCTCCTGGAAAACATTGTCCGAAAGCGCCTGAGATGACGCAGCATAAGTCATGCCGGTTCCGCCTGCCACAAGGGTCACACACATAATCAGGGGTATAACAGTTTTAAATCGCATTTTCATTTGAATTTTCTCCTTTATAAGACTTATATGATTAACCTTCTTATTCTATCGTAATGCCGGACTCTTCGGTAAAGGTCGGGCTGGAATAAATCACGCAATCGAAATCCTGACTTGCCGTAAAACTCAAGCCTGTACCGTCATCTACGGAAATGGTTTCTCCTGCTTTTCCGGAGATATTCTCCAGTCTGGCATACTGTGTCCCGGAATCGAAGGCTTTTGCTTTCTCCGCGCTTCCAATTGCGCATACCGTTCCGCCGCTGATACTGAGCACTGCATCCGCAGCGTCTCCCTTATCCATTATGCTGTTTCTGTTATTCTCCGGTCCCTCTATAAAGACCTTTCCGCCTTCGATAAAAATGGAATGATTGCTGTCGATGCCGTCTCCGCCGGAGCTGATATAGAGGCTGCCGCCCGAAACAAGAATATCTCCCTCGTCTTCCAGCTCTCCGGACAGATTGATGCCGTCGTCACTGGCACAGATATTGATCTCGCCGTCCACCAGGACCATATCGCAGGCTTCTATGCCTTCATAGCTTTTGGCCACGTTGACCAGACCACCATCCATATATAATGCGTCATTTGCCTTCAATCCGTCATTTTCCGCTTCGATGTTCATAACTGCTCCGGTAATCCTGAGCGTATCATTGCAGACAATACCGCTTTCACCGGAGATGAGATTCAGGCTTCCTTCCCCGTTTATGGTAAGGTCGTCCCTGGAAAAAATGACTGCCTTTTCCGGAGCCGTACTGGTCAATGTGTTCTCTCCCACACACTGAATAATCAGTTGATCCACCGCTTCCGCAACGATGCAGGCCGACGTATTTGTCATCGTAACATGATCCAGAATCAGATAGACATTTCCCGATTCTTTCGTATCCTCCACCAGTATGGTCACGTTTTCCGCTTCTCCGCTCACCCGATAGATTCCTTTTCTGGCAATGGTGACGGTACTTCCGGAGCTCCCTCTGGTTGTGTCGGATATCGTGCCGGTATTCCCCTTCAGCTCAATCTGGGCATCCGCCTTCTCGCCTGACACATCATTGTAATCGCTGGCCGTAAATTCAGCCTGAAGCCCTTCCCGGACAAGCGCTCCTGATTGTCCGGCTACTCCCCCGCTCACATATATCCCGGCAAGAACTGCCATCAGCAAAACAGGGATCGTCAGGCAGATTCTTTTTCCTGTTTTTTTCATATCATTTCCTCCTTATAGCTGACTGTTCTGCTCATAATAGGGCAGAACCGATATTTCCAGATTTCCGTTCCTGGTTCGAATGGCGTCAATCATTTCCTTTTCCTTCCCCGTATCCTTCATGGTAATGCAAAAGGAAAGCTTGAAGATGGCTCCCATACTGGCCGTTTTTACCCCTACATTTTCAACTCGGGACAGATACTGTTCAAAGATATCCCGAAAAGCATCGGTATATTCCAGGGTCTCCGGAACAGAAATCACCAGAAGCTGCTCTTTTATAGCATCTGACCGATCAAAGATCCGCGCTCTGGAAAGGATAAAATAGGTCACCGACAGCACCAAAAGGATCACACTGCCATAGGTGAGATATCCCATACCGAAGGCAATGCCTGACCCCATGGTGATCAGAAGCGCTGCGATTTCATCTGAGCTTCCCGGTGCAGACCGGAACCTGATCAGGGAAAAGGCTCCTCCCACAGCAACGCCGGCGCCAATGTTCCCGTTCACAAAGGTGATCACTGCCCCCACAATGAAAGGGATTATCGAAATGACAATGAAAAACCTTCTTGTTGACCGGATACAAAAGCTCATCACCAGGGAATACATCACTCCCGCAAGAAGTGTTACCCCTGTCATGGCAAAAAACTGTTCCGGATTAATAGCGGCAGAATAGATAGAATCAAAAATATGTGACATAACCAGCATCCCTCCTATGCGATTTTTTTGAGATAAGCGGTTCCGTACTTGGAAAAGCTTGACTGATAAATATTCCGGGCTGAAAGGATATGGCTCAGCCAGAGCGGAATACTGTTCTGAACCTTTATTTCAAGAATGGAAGATCCCTCCGGCAAAAGCAGTTCGCCATGCATGTCATGAGTCAGCCTGATATCGTCAGTACGGAATCTGGGATTTTCATCGATGGTCAGGCGAAGATCGCCCCCAGGCTCAAAGTAGGCTGTCCTTTCATAGATGATCAGGCAGGAGGGCTTGAGAACCCGGTAATAGTTCCGGAAATAATTGATCTCCTTTTCGATCTGTCCGGACTCCTCTATATTCTCCTCCCCTTTAATAAAATGGTTCACCTCTGGAATTGTGCTTTGTATTCTTCTCTTGTAAACGATCCCCTGCGATTTTCTTTTCAGCTCCAGATAGACCGGTGAATCCTCGGTAGCCAGGCCATAAGAGCGCAGCCTCATTTTTTCCTTGAACACCGGCTTTTCAATACTGGCCCGGATCAGTCTGTAGTCAGGCGTATCGTAATATATCGAGGCAATCGATGTTTTTCCAAACCGATCCACCTGCATGTGTCCTTCCAGACTGTCTTTTATGTATTGGGTTTCGTCCCTGTTGAGCACATATTTGATCTCGTAACGAGACATCACTTCTATGGGATTATCCACTTTAATACACATTTCTCAGTCTCCTTTTTCCTATTCTCTTCATCCAAATGTTTTTTCGAACGTTTTTGACCACTACACCAGCTTTTTCCTTCCCACTATCTATTACGCAAGGGCATAAGGAAAAAAGGGGGTAGTAAATTATTTTTTCAACACTTTTCGTTTCGCAGTAAACCAGTTACCGCTAATTCATAGTGGATATCCATGCTATTCTATGGTAAAATCAGTCATAGCATTAGCCAGGAGGTTTTCCATGGATATTGAAAGAGTAATAGAAATATTTTTACAAAGAGACCTGAAAGGAATTCTTGTCACCGATGCTAAGGGAAGAATTCTCTATGAAGACGCAAAGTCTTCCCTGATCAATATGGATTCGAGCAATTGGGAGATTGCCTGCCCTCCCGCTGAAGAAGGGCAAAAGGCAGTGGAATGGGAGCTGATGGACCCCAAAAGCCAAAAAGCCTATATGATCGTTTCCTCCACCTTTGAGACGGAGAAAGGGTTGATCCAGATTCATCATCTGACTGATGTAACGATATGTATAGACATCTATCGAAATATCTCTGCCTATTCCAAAAGCTTAAGGGAAGAAAAAGAACACGACAATATGACCAGCCTCTTAAATAAAGGTAAATTTCTGGAATACAAGCGTACCCTTTTCCGGAAGTGCGATTCCATCGCCATTTTCAATATGGATATCAACAATCTCAAACAGATGAATGATACCTTGGGGCACAGTGCCGGAGATCTTTTAATCAAGAAAGCCGCAGACAGCCTCCTTGCCGTAACAGCACGCAATATCCTGGCCTTCCGGGTAGGAGGAGATGAGTTTTACCTGGTTGCTCTGCATCTTTCCCAAAAAGAAGCAGAGGAGCTTCTCATGAAATGGCAGGAAAGCCTTGATAAGCAGAATCGAAAAGACGATGGGATCATCTGTGAAATGGCCTGTGGCATGGCCTTCGCGGAAAAGGAATATGATCTGGAGAGCTTGCTGGAAACAGCAGATCAACGAATGTACGAGGACAAACGGCGGAAAAAGGAGTCATAGGGACGGTTCTCGTGACTCATTTCCTTTCAGACTATTGGACGGCCATTGTGATTGATTCCTACGGATTGTTTCACGCAAGCGGTCTCGCCTTATCACAGGGCAGGGAAGGAGTCAAGAGAACCGTCCCGGTGACTCAGGTTTTTTCTTGATTTTTGGTACCCCTTCCTGTAAAATAAACGTGTTTCAGCTTCCGTTTTGGCAAGCAAATGCAATGAATCTTGAAAGGGAGGAACTATCATGAAGGCCCAAAAAGTATTATCCCTGATCATGGCAGCGGCTTTAACGTTGTCTGTATCCGGAGGCTTCTCCGCGACTGCGGGTGAAGCAGGCAGCTTTGAAGGAAGTGCGGAGGGTAAAAACGGAACCGTATCGGTTGAGGTTTCCTTTGATGAAAACGGAGCCATTACCGATATTGTGTCCACGCATGAGGAAACAGCAGGACTGGGAGATGTTGCCATTGATACCCTGACAGAGGAGATTGTTTCCGGACAGGATCTTGGTGTTGATGCGATTGCGGGCGCTACGGTCAGCAGTGAAGCTTTACTGAGTGCAGTGACTGCCGCTGTTGAAGCCGCCGGCTTTAATCCGGAGGATTATCAGGGAAGCGGCGAAGACCAGGAGACAGCTCCGGCGGAGGATCTGGTCATCGATACGGATATTGTCGTGATCGGTGGCGGCGGAGCCGGTATGGCAGCAGCTGCCAGCGCGGCAGAGGCCGGGGCAAAGGTTGTTGTCCTGGACAAGATGCCTACTCTTGGCGGCAATACCCGCCTTGGCGAGGGCACCTATAACATGGCAGACCCCGATATGCTGGAGTCCACCGGTGCCAAGACAACTCCTGACCTTGAAAAAGAGATCGAGGAATCCATTGCGGTCGAGACAGACAATGAGGAATACCAGGCACTTATGGATGCGGTAAAGGCAGATTATGAAGCCTGGAAGGAAGAGGGAACAGATACTCTTTTCGATTCCGCTAACTGGCATGCGCTTCAGACCTATACCGGCGGTGGTGAGATTGGGGATCTTGCCCTGATTGATACCTATGCGCAGGAAGCAAGACCTACCTATGACTGGCTGGTAGATGAAATCGGTGTTCCCTTTAAGACAGACTATATCTTTATGGCGATTGGCGGCAAATGGCAGCGTGGTCACCAGATTGACCTGATCGCGGCAAACGGTAAGGAAGGCGACAATGGCGGAAGCGTCTATATCAGCAGGCTTCAGGAGCATGCTGAAAGCCTTGGCGCAGAGTTTTATACTGACGCAAATGTTCAGGAAATCCTTACAAATGAGGATGGCCGTGTTGTAGGATGTACTGCCAGCAGAAGCGACGGTTCCACAATCACCGTTAATGCTTCCAAGGCTGTTATCCTGACGACCGGTGGCTTCGCAGCCAATCCTGATCTGGTATATGAATATAGCAATGGTGCCATCACGACCCAGCTTACCAGCTGTGCTGTCAGCAGCACGGGCGATGGAATTGCCCTGGCTCAGAATGTGGGAGCCGCTATGGTTGATCTGGATCAGATTCAGGTTCATCCTCTTGGCGATCCTATCGATGACTGCGGCTGCGTAGCAGAATTTGTCGGCAACTGGCTTGGCGCACAGTACTATATGTTCGTAAACAAAGAGGGCGAGCGCTTCGTAAAGGAAGACGGAACCAGATATGAGATGTCCATGGCAGAGCTGGAGCAGACAGACGGCCAGATGTGGCTGATCGTTGATTCCAGCCAGATCGAAGGCGATGATACCCGTACAGAGCAGATTGAGTCTCTGATTGCCTCCGGTCATACTGTCAAGGGCGATACCGTGGAAGAACTGGCGGAAAAGATCGGTGTCGATGCCGAGGTTTTGCAGGCTACCATTGATAAATACAACGAAGGAATGGAAAGCGGCTCTGATGAGTTTGGCAAAGCTACCAGTGCAGAATCCGTCATCAAGGTTGCTCCTTATTACGCCAGCCTTCGTACACCTACCGTGCATCACACCATGGGCGGCGTAAAGATCAACAGTGAGGCTCAGGTTCTGGATGAAGACGGCAATGTGATCCCCGGTTTCTATGCAGCCGGTGAAGTTGCAGGCGGCATCCATGGCAACAACCGCCTTGGCGGAAACGCATATCCTGACATTATGTCCTTCGGCCGCATTGCTGGCGAGAATGCCGCAGCCGAATAAAACGAAGCAAAGAGCAGATAGTATTAGGATGTGCTTTCCTATGACAGCAATAGGGCAGAGGGAGGCGCAGCCGACACTCTACCCCAGGCGGGGCGCCGGTCAACTTCAGTGACATCCGGCGCCCCTGCCATAAAACAGGGTCAGGCACTTTACAGAAAGATTTTCAAAGTGCCTGACCCTGTTTTTTAATTATAAAAGCGTCTAAGAAGTGTTTTCCATCAAGGAGCGATTTTGCGTTCTCCCTGTTACTCCAGAATTTTTTCCAAAGCCACCACCACAGCATCGCCATTTCCCTGAACTGTATCCGACATGAGCTTACGCGATCGGTTAAGAAGCTTCCTCCACTGGGTTCCAACCTGATCGTTGCAAAGGAAATGCCTGAACTCATCCCGGACTTCCTCGTTAGGCACATGTACAGTCTTATTAGCTGCATCATAAGTCAGATAGCCTAAATGCACCAGAAGGGTCAGCACATCGTCCTTCGTCTGAAACCGCTCAAAATCATTCTGGAATTGAGCGGTGCTGACCTCAATTTCCTCCCCGCCTATAAGCTGTGCTACCGTCTCCAGTAAGCCGTCGAAATCCATATTGACGTAGTCAGTCATGGCTTCAGCAGCCGAAGTCGTGTTCCAGAAAGAGCGGCAGGTTTTCTCCCGACACGCGCTCATAACCGAATATGGATTGTAAACGGCATGCTCTCCGGCTAGTTCGTATCCGTCGTACCAGGCTTTCACACGTTCAAAGTCTATCTTGTTCTTTTTGCAGAGCCGCTTCACCTGTGCTTCAGAAAATCCGGTATACCTGGCGAACTTCCCCGGATAGAGCATCGAATACTCCTGGAAGTCTGATATCGCAGACTGGGAGCCGTCCTTCTTGATCGGCAGAATTCCTGTTATATAGGCCGCCGCAACCACTTTCGGTGTAAAGCTTGTGTTCTTAAACCATCCTCTCAACAGATTCAAATACGCCATCTGGGCGGCTTCATCATCCTTAGCTTCACGAATCATCGCATCCCACTCATCAATGATAAAGATGAACGGCTTCCCATCCGGCTCTTCAACTGCAGACAGCAACTCCTCATTCAGCGTTTTCCGCTCGGGCAGATTAGGATACACCCTGTTGAGATCTTCTCGCAAAGCCTCGACAATCATCTGCGGCACTTCGCTTAATGGCTTATGACAAGATTTTGCCTCAGACAGAAAGCTCGTTATATCCAGGCAGATGACATTATACTGATTTAGATGTTCCTCATATGCTTTTGTCCTGGAAATAATCTTCTTGTCAAACAGCGCATGTGAGTCACATGAACAGTCATAATACGCCATCAGCATCTTTGCGGCGTAGGATTTTCCAAACCGGCGAGGTCTGCTGATGCAGACAAGGCTCTCTGATCCACCGACTCTATCATTCATCAGCCTGATCAGTCCTGTCATATCGACATAATTCGAGTCTAAAACCCGCTTGAATGCCTGGTTGCCCGGGTTCACATACGTTCCCATTTTTCGCCTCCTCCCGCAGAGTCACAGGGACGGTTCCTTTGACTCATTCCCTTTCAGACTTTTAGGATCATCAACAGGTAAGCGTCGCAGCCAAAGACTTCACTCAAGTACCGATACTGCAGGAAGTAACCGCTTCTGTTCCTGGAGACGAATCTTATCTTTTGCCATTGCAATATCGCAGGGTGAGAAAGGAGTCAATGAGAACCGTCCCGGTGACTCACCATCTCTCGATCCTGCAGCTGTGATGCTTGAATTCCGGGTGGTCAGCAGGCAGTTCCCGATCATAATTGATGCCGACTAGCAGGATATTTCCCTTATAGTGCTCAAGCCTGTCAAGATATTTCTGCCGCCTGATCTGCTCCAAGGCGATATCCGCGCTGTGTTCATACTTCAGTTCGATCAACAGAGCGGGCTTCTCCGGATGCTGCGGTGCAGGCAGGTAGACCACATCCGCATAGCCCTTGCCGGTGTCCAGCTCAAGAATCGTGGTGTAATACTTTCTGGCAGCGTAATAGGCCAGTTGGATGCCGTAGCTTAAGGCGGCTTCATCGTTGTAAGTTCTGTTCCCGGCCTGGTTATGCGCATCCTCGACCAGCTCGGCCACCCTTTCCTCATCGCCGTTCCATGTGGCTTCCAGAAGTTCAAGCGAGGTCTCAAAGGCTTTAAAGGTGCTGCCCCATTCTTTTCCCTTCGTGGATGTCCTGAATTCGTCCAGAATCTCACGGTTGGGGATAAAAACCTCCCCACGCTCATCATCAAAGCCAAGATAGCCCAGGTGGATCAGGAGCGAAAATACATCATCACGCCCTGTAAACGTGGTCATGTCGTTTTGGTAAGTCGAAATGTCAATACTCAGCCGCCCGCCGTCCATGAGCAGCGCCACCGCCTCCTTCAAGCCATCATAGTCCTTACGGATATATTCCGCCAGCGCTTCATAGGTTTCGGTTTTGTTCCAATAGTCCTTGATGATACCGGTTGTCATGGATTCCACGACAGACAGAGGGCTGTAGATAGAAAATCTGTGACCATCGTATTTTCCTTCACGGTATTCCTCGCGCCTTTCAGGCGGTATACTTCCGCTTACAAGATAGCCATCATACCAGTTGGAAATATCCCTAAAATCCATATCGTACTTCAGGGCGAGTGCTTTTACCTCTTCCTCCGTAAACCCGGTGTAAGGCGCAAGCTGACGCGGAGCCATCATGGAGTATTCCGTGAACATATTCAGTGCCAAGTGCTGTCCGTATTTCTTGATCGGAAGAATACCAGTTATATAGGCGAGGGCAACATGTCTGTTATCCTTTAGCAGATCCCGCAGATAATCCAGGTACTCCGTCTAACCGTCTTTATCGTCCGGACGTTCTCTGAAAAGCGCGTCCCACTCATCTATGACGATAACCACCTTTCTGTCTATCGTTGAATAAACATCATCAATCGTCTGGATCAGGTCAGTATCCTTCAAAAGAGCTACGTTCGGATATGCCCTTTTATAGTCTCTGATTACCAGCTTCTGCATATTGTATAGTGCTTCACCTACCGTAATCCGACTCTTAAAGAACCTCGTCATCACAAGATGAATCACATCATACTTTCCGAGATACTCATCCCACCCGACTCTGGCAGCCAGCTTTCTCTTTTCAAACAGCTCACAGCTGTCAGCGTCTCTGCCATAGTAGGCACAGATCATATCCGCCGCCATTGTTTTTCCGAATCTGCGCGGGCGGGAGACGCTGACAAAGCGCTGTTGTGTATTCACAATGCTATTGATATACAGGATCATCTCCGTTTTATCGATATAAATTTCTGAATTTACGGCCATAAGATATGCAGCTTTTCCCGGATTCAAATAGGTTCCCATCTGAAATGCCTCCTTAGCATGTCAGTTCTTTTGCTTATGCCATTGCGATATCACAGGGTGGGGAAGGAGTCAAGAGAACCGTCCCGGTGACTCATGCTTTGCCGGCACCAATAACCGCCTTCTTACCACAGAATGCAATCCCATACTGAAGCTGATCTTTATACCCTTCATAAGTTAGCTGGCTCATATATTTCTTCTGCACCATCTGGCTAAAGGCTTCTTTTAGTCCTTCTGCCATGTCAGACTCATTTTTTACATGCTTCAACTCCAGAATAAGACTCCGGCTTCTTGCCGGATCCAGAATAATCAGATCGCTTCTCCCATATCCGGTCTCCAGTTCCGACTGTACACGATATCCCAAACCTGTGAAAAAACCGTCCAGAATCAAGTGATAACTGTACTCATGGTATTCATGATAAAAGGATAACGTCGCTTCAAGGATTTGATTTAATGCGTCCTGGGCTTTATCGATCTCTCCGCCCCATAGAGCACTAATCAGATCCCTGACAAATGCATTGTCTGCCTTGTCTTTGAAATAACCCCAAACTTCCTCCCGGAAAACCTCCCGGATCTCCTTGTTAGGAATTCGAAGGGGCATAATAGGCATTTCCTCAGTCACTGCTTTTGTAAGGTAACCGGTTTCCAGTAGAATTGACCACAGGTTATCACCGCTCTCATGAATCTTGTAGTAGGGAATATGGTCATTGACTGTACAGAATATCGTCTTCCCTGCCAATAGCTGTTCCAGACTTTCAACCGCACCAGGCGTTTTTCCTAAAAAACCATGAATGATTTCCAGGGGAGTTTCCGATGTATTCACCCAATAACTTTTGGGACCCATCGCGCTGCTGTAAGACCCTTCCATGACGGACTGCACAAACGAAAGGACATCCCACGGGCAATACATCTGGATCCGTCCGAAAAGATAACCGTCATACCATTCTGATATTGTCTTATACCACGAAAACAGTCCGGCTTCCTCCAGCAATTTCCTTACGTCTTTATCTGTAAAGCCAATGGCCGAGGCATAAACCGATGAAAGCACGGTATATGGTCGAATATTATTCACTCCTGTATAAGCGCTGTTCTTCACAGTATACAGGCATCCCGAGAGAATCACGGCCTTTACATTGTCATTCGTTTTGCACACATAGCTTAGCATGTGTTCAATCATGTCCCTGACTTTATCATAGTATGAAGTGCCCAGTGCCTTTGCCATCGGAACGTCATACTCATCAATGATGATGAAAACCGGCTTACCATAGTGCATCCGCAGCATTCTGGAAAGTAAGCTCAAAGCTGCAATAGTATTTACTTCATCAGCTGACTGTCTTTTCAATGAAAGGAACAGCTCTTTATCATCACGGTCCACTTTTTCACTTTCAGTAAGCTCATCAAAATGCTTACATAACTCAGAAACAGCTATGCGAAAGTTTCCGACAATCTGTTTAAAATCTATTCCGAATATATCCTTTAAAGAAAGGAAAATCACCGGATATTGGTTCATATAAGCATTTACAATATCCGGATAATCCATAACTGCAAGCCCTTCGAATATATCCTTACTGTCTTGCCGAACATCCAGGAAATCACGAATCATGGTCATGGTAAGTGTCTTCCCAAACCTTCGGGGCCGCGCAAATAAGATTGCCTTATCAAACCGCCTGCCAAGGTATTCCTCCAAAATTCCTGTTTTATCTACATAATATGCATTGCTTTCCCGCAAAGCCCGGAAGCTGTCAAAGGCTGTTCGTATATTGATCTGCACGGATTCAACTCCTATCTGTTTATCATAATATCAGGCAATTCAAAAAAGCTAAAAAATGCGACCTATGCCTCGTAAGTATGCGATGTTCTGCCTGGATAAATCCAGTCATAATATCGCATACTTACGGTCACTGCACAGGTCGAAAAAGTCCGACTATTTTGTTTCAGGTTATAGTATGCACACGAATTAACTTCGGAATAATGGCGCTTCCAGTGGCGATAATTCGGCGCAGTAAACGAATCAAAAAGCAAGCATTTTGTTCGTTTATAATATATGACTATATTGCAAAAAAGACTCCTACGGATTTTTCCACGCAAGTAACTTCATCTATATGTATGGCTCTGTCATACCAAATTACTGATCCGGATCTACCATGGTCTCGCCGGCCTGATGCCATGTGCCGAAGCTTCCCCCGTCATCAGGCCAAAACCGGTACCGGAGCCCGCTTGGGCATATTCCTCCTGGTGGTCCTGCT
>JAFWGA010000004.1 GCA_017515325.1 Blautia sp. | reverse complement strand
TGCGGGCATCGCCAACTGACGGCGCTGAGTGCCGGTGGCACTCGTTTAGCGCCGACCGAGTCGGAAGACGAGACCAACGCGGCAGATGCTTGCGAAGACAAGTCAGAGGGCGGAGGAATTTAATTACAGGGCCTAAGCTCTGTGTAACTATTGTTGTAACTGCTCAGGTCAACAGCCGGTACCTGTTAGGGGCTGCGTATGTGACTATATGAGTAATTCCCTGTTGTCTATGCACCGGCTTCTGGAGAAAAACCAGGAGCTGCGTCATTGTTTGGGCAAATGGCTGGTTAACCGGTCACGGCAAAACGAAGTATATGAATAAAAGCAAAAAAGGTCTTTTGCGATAGGAATCTTGACTCTTCTATTTTTTCAGTATATTATAGTAAGAGAAACCATATGCAAAAGTGCGGGATTCTATCTGATTGTGGCAAAAAAACCGCCGGCATTTGGGAAAAGAGACTGAAGTAGGGGATTGCCGCAGCAGAAAAAGGCTTTCGGCAAGCCGTCAGCTTTTAGGAGGAGGATACCTTATGCTTCGTAGGACAAGATGCTTGTTAACATTATTCCTGGCAGTATCGCTTTTGACCTTACAGAGTAGCTCATTTGAACTTGTGTTTGCACAGGAGGCAGGCAGTCCCGAGATGCCTGAGATCGTATTGGATTCACAGCCAGATACGAGTATCCCGTCCAATACAGCAGCAGTGAGCGAGTCAGTCAACCAGACTGCGTCAAATGCACAAAATGAACCGGATTCAGAGATTGGACTGGAAAATGATCTGGAGGCTTTGCTCGGTCCGGATCAGACAACGTTTGGTAAGGAAGTTTTCTATACGGATTTTAATGATACGAGAAGTATCTATAAAGACAATCAGGTGGCGATTGAATCTGTATTGGATCTGCGTACGGCAAAATTAACCTTCCAGGGTATGGCGGGCTTCCGAGAGGGCATGCTGGCTCAGGAGGGAGAGGAAACGCTGTATACTTATGGCATTATTATTACCGCTCCGGATGGTGCAGACTGGAGTGCCGATTACACAGACACGTATGAGATTTCCTTTGATCGTGGAGTAACTTTCCAGACTCACCTGGGTAAGGAGATTTCCCTTGACGGAACCTCTGTCAAAATGTATTGGGAGAATGTTGCCCTGTTAAGGGACGGTACAGCCTGCGACATGGAATTAACTTTGTCAAACTTTGTCCTGAGACTTCTGCCGGAGCAGACAGTCAAGGCAGGAAACCAGTACCTTATCATGTATTCGCAGGTACAGGGCTCAAGCCAGGATGAAGAAGGAAATCCGGTCATCCCGGAGAACGCGACAGTCACGAGCCCGGGTCCGTGCGCCAGCCTTTGGCTGCCGGACGGCACGGGCGAAATTGAGGCTGCCGTCTGCTATGACATTACCTACAGTGTCATCCCCCGGGATGGAAGGACAATAGCATCGCATGGAGCGGACAAGATGGTTTACTTTTTCTATGATCTGGATTGTCCGGATTCGGCTGATTCCGGTTACCTTGGACCATATTCGGAGAGCATAGAATTCCGCGAGGGACTGATCGGACCGGTATACATCAGCAATGCGACATACCAAGATCTGTATGAATACTCCAGTCTGGAGAGAGATCATGGAAGCAGCTATGAGGAACAGGCAACTTCATATACGGCCTGGTACGACGAGAGCGGTACCAAGATCGTTGGCTTATACGGAGATGACGCAGAGGGCAGACCTTTGAACGTGGAAAGAATTGAGTCTTCAAAGGGTACCTGGTATTCGGCATCTCATAAGGTCTCTTCATCTTCCGGACATAATCAGTCCGCTGATGTAGGGGCTATCGCAATCGTTGACCCCACGCGTTTTACCATTCGATGGCGGGGATGCATGATATGAAAAAAAGATACATTGCTCCATATGCCCAAGTTGTCAGATTGTCTGGGAATCAAGGCTCTGTGATAATGACCTCTGAAGGGTGTATGGCGTACTCATTTAACATGCAGAATGAAGGAGACGATGGCGGGAAGGAAACCTGCTTCGGCTATCATTCCGGGGGGATGTGTTCCGGTTATTCTGCTAAGGGAGGGCCTGAAATAGGTCCCTCGTCCGGGGAACAGGACATGTCAGAGCAGGACTGCTTTGGCTATAGCAGCAGCGGTGGAATGTGCTCCGGTTACAATCCGCAGCAGTCTGCAGGTTCTGAGACCCAGCCGGCTTCTGCGCAGGTAGCCTGCTTTGGTTATGACAGCATGGGCATGTGCTCGGGTTATGGCCAGACTGTGGGTCCTGCAGGAGATCAGATGTCATATACTTCACAACAGCCTTATGGTGAGGATGGCTGCTTTGGCTATAATTCCTCTGGTATGTGCTCCGGCTACAGTGGAGAAGCATGGGGCTCCAACCCCAGCTCCGGACAGGAACCGGATCAGGGTACTTCCCAGACGGAAGGAAGCGGCGCGTACAGTGGAGATGGCTGCTTCGGTTACGACACCGGTATGGGCATGTGCTCCGGTTATTCGCCAGGATGGCAGGATACAGGTGAATATGTACAGGAAGCACCTGAGCCGACGCCGACGCCGATACCTGAACCGACTGAAGCACCTGAGCCGACGCCGATACCTGAACCGACTGAAGCGCCCGAGCCGACGCCGATGCCTGAACCGACTGAAGCGCCTGAGCCGACGCCGATGCCTGAACCGACTGAGGCACCCGAACCGACTGAGGCACCTGAACCGGCAGATACTGCGACTGATGATGATTCCTATTCAGATGATGATTACAGTGGTGATGCTTCTGACTATGATGACTCCGACATTCCGCCACTGCCGCCTGTGCCTACTGACAATGAAGAAGACTACGGCTATGATATCCTGCTTCAGAATGAGGAGGATGTGGTCACGGATGACAGCGATTTCGATGAGATAGGATTCGAGAGCTGTGATGACGTGGTTTGGCCAGGTGGTCTTGAAACAACTGATGACTTTGACATAGACGATCTGTTCTAAAAGGAGAGTAAGCTCTGCCATGCGGATTTTGGTGAAAGCAGACGGAAGGGTGGAGATTCTGCTGGGCAGCCAGAGGGAGCCCCTCTGTGATGCCAATGGGCGATGGCAGGTGAAATTATCCCAATATGCCTATCTTTCCGAAAATGCATATGTTCTTTTTCATGAACTGACGCGGGAAATGGTTTCCCTGACAAAAGAGGAATGGGAGGAACTGGACGATTTCAGAAATGGGGAGAATGAGGAAAAAGATGTCACCCCTCTTATGCAACAGCTTTTTTCTCACCATTTCCTGGTCGCCTCGACACGGAATGAGCTGAAGTATTATCAGCAGCTGATGGGCTTGATTGAAATAGCTTTTCCTGTTAAGAAGGGGATTTACACCTATACCATACTCCCGACGACAGCATGTAATGCGCGTTGTGTTTATTGCTATGAGGAAGGGATCCATGCCCTTACCATGAAACAGGATACCATTGATCAGCTGATCCGGTATATCCTGGAAACCAGGGGGAACGGCCGGATCCATCTGAATTGGTTCGGCGGGGAACCCCTGGTTGGCAGCGGAATGATCCGCCAGGTCTGTGAGGCTTTGGCAAGGGAAAAGGTTCCTTTCGATTCCGCTATGGTGAGTAATGGCGCACTGTTTACCCCAGAGCTGGTTCGTGAAGCCAGGGAGCGCTGGCACATGAACCGGATCCAGATTTCCCTGGACGGTGAAAAGGCAGATTATCTGCAGAGAAAGCGGTATTATCAGAGCTGGGAAGGGAAGGAGCAGACAGATCCTTATGAGACAGTGCTGACGAATGTTGCTGCTCTGGTAAAGATGGGAATTCTCGTCAGTCTTCGCTGTAACTGTGACTGGGACAATCTTTCCGGGATAAACGCTTTTATAGAGGATCTGGAACGAAGGTTTTCCCCATGGCCGAAACAGTTGTCTGTCTATTTTGCTCCGTTAAATCAGGAATCTGAGGCAGATCGGTTTCCGGCTTTACATGAAAAACTGATTGGGTTTACCGCTCTCTGCAGGAAAAAAGGGTTTCAGACCGGAATCCAGGGATTTGGCTATAAACTGAGATTAAGGCATTGTATGGCGGATTCTCTGGCCAACCAGCGCCTGATCGATCCCTCGGGCAGGCTCTATGACTGCGAGCATATGCCGGAGAGCCGGTCCTATGGAGATATCTGGCACGATGTGACTGATCCGGAGCTGGTAAAAAGCCTATGTGACCATCGGGAGGTCAGGGAGAAATGCCGGGACTGTGTTTTTCTGCCTGAATGCACCCCCTACACGAAATGTCCCATAGAAGTCAATTCCTGCCGGGAGATCAACGTCCAGCGACTGGAGAACATCATCCGGGAAAAGCTGGAGGGCATCGGATATAAGGAGGCACAACCATGCTGATCCGACTGGGAGGGCTTTTGTTTTCTTATGAGACACAGGATCCTCTCGTACAGGCCCATCTGCTTCCTTTTTGTGTGGAGGACAGTGAAGCTGATCCTGGTCAGGAACAATTCCAGGTGGAAAAGAAACATTTCGATGAAATATATGCCCGTCTTCGGACAAGCAAGGATGCGGACAAGAATTACGAGAGTTATCTTGAGGAGATGGCCCTTCTTTGGACGATTAATAATATTCTCCTTACGCATGACGGGTTTTTCCTTCATGGGGCCGCGATTTCTTTTGACGATATGGCCTGCATTTTTACAGCTCCTTCGGGAACGGGGAAGACAACCCATATCCGTCTGTGGCGGGAATGCTTTGGACAGCGGGTGCAGGTGATTAACGGAGACAAACCGTTTATCCGCCTGACAGATGGCGAATGGCGGGTTTTCCCCAACCCATGGAACGGGAAAGAAGGCTGGGGAGGGCGTTGTGAGAAGCCCTTGAAAGGTCTTTGCTTCCTGGCTCGAAGCGGAGGGGGAAACCGGATCCGTCCGATGAAGCCGGATGAGGCGCTGCCCCTTCTCTTTGAACAGACTGTTATGCCGGAGGAAAAGGAACTGATTCGCAGTTATATGAGCGTCATGAGCCGTTTTCTGAGAGAGGTACCCTGTTGGCAATTATTTTGCGAGCCATCCCGGGAAGCAGCCCTGGTTTCGAGGGATGCAATGTTCGGGAAATAACGGAACGCGGGCACAGGAGAATATCATGAAACTGAAAGAAGACTTTGTAGTACAGGAGTTGGGCAGTACCCAGTTCCTGGTATCCATGAACCCGGAGGCTTTCCGGGGGTTTATGCGCAGTAATGAAACGGCCGGAGCCATCGTGGATCTACTGAAAAAAGAAACTACGAGGGAAAAGGTCATTGCTTCGATGCTGGAAGCTTATGACGCCCCGGAAGAGGTCGTTGCCAAGGATGTGGACAGCATCCTGGATAAACTGCGCAGCATACATGCCCTGGAGGAATAGCCTATGCCGGTAAATGACAAAAGTACCAACAGGAGAGAACTGGATCTGCAGGGGCTTTTTTTTGCAGTATTGGCAAAGTACAAGCTGATTCTGTTTTGTGCTGTTCTGGGAGCTTCAGCCATGGGGTATTATCGTCTCCGTATGGTGACACCCTACTATACTGCGACATGTAAGCTATATGCTCTGAATGCACAGGGGATTACGCTGAATTCCTCTCTTCTGAATATCGGGTCGGAATTGAAATATGACTATGAGGAGATTCTGACTACCTGGGTTGTCCAGGAAAAGGTCATGCAAAACCTTCAGATGGAAGGACCATACAGCACCGTCGGAAATGCTGTGAGCGTAAAGGCAGCTACCGATTCCCGTATCATCACGATCACAGCCACTTATCCGAATCCGCATCTGGCCCAGGAAGTAGCCAATGAATACGCCAGGGTATCTCAGAAATATATCGCCAGGATCATGGGGACGGATGAACCGTCCATGGTCTCCACTGCTCTTTTACCGACCCGTCCCATCAATGCCTTCAGGCGTTTCGATGTCATGGAAGGGTTTGTGCTGGGCATGCTGTTTCCCGTCGGCATCATTGCTCTTCTGTATATTTTCCGGGATCGCATCCGCACAGCAGAGGATCTGGAGGCATGCTTAGGGGTACCTAATCTTGCTGTCCTTCCTTCCGAGAATATTCCTGGACGAAAGAGGAGGAAGAAAAATGAGAGAGTGTGAAATCGGTAATTTTCCTACCTGCTCTTTTCAGTTTCAGGAAGCGTTGAATACACTGGCAACCAATCTGACTTTTGCAGGGGCAGATATCAAAAAGATTCTGATCACCAGCTGTAATGCGTCAGAGGGAAAAAGCCTGATCTGCATGAACCTTTTAAGAACGATAGCTCAGTTGGGACATAAGGTAATCCTGGTTGACGCAGACCTGAGACAATCCCAAAACAATCAGAGTTACGATATCGTGTTCAAAAAGGAGGAAGGAGAGGGACTGGCTCATTATCTGGCCGGCAGATGTGAAGCTGAGGATATCCAGTATGGAACGAATATCCCCAATGCCTTTTATGTTCCCATTGGCCGTATGGTATCGAATGCCGTCCATCTGATGGGGAGCGATCGATTGGGGATGATTCTGGATTCTTTTGCCCAAAGCTATGACTACGTCCTTGTCGATACGCCTCCGGTAGGCTTGGTTATCGATGCCGCTCAGGCAGCACGCAGGTGCGACGGTACCCTTTTGGTCGTTCAGTTTGACAAGGTTTCGAGAAGCAAGCTGCGCTCTGTTTCCAATCAGCTTGCGGCCGCGGGAAGCCCCGTGCTGGGGACAGTACTGAACAATGTTCCGGCTGAAGGCATTGAAGCCGGATATTATTTTGGCCGATATTATGGCTATGGTTATGGCTATGGCTACGGAATCGGCAAAAAAAGGAAAAAGGGCTTCTTTGGGAAAAAGAAAGAGAAACAGGAAGATGAGAATCCGGATACCAGACCGTGAGCAGACAGCTTTTCTTGAGATACTTTCTGATCACCTTCATGGAAGGCGCTCCAGGCGGCAGGAGCTTGACTGGAGAAAACTATGGCAGTATGCATTTACGCATCAGGTCAGTGCAATCATCTATGACCAGTGCGCAGAGTGGATGGGGCAGAAAGAATTATTTGAGGAAGCTTATCATGCTGCGACATATCAGTCATTGCAATACCGCTTTCTGGACGGCCGGCTGAGGCAAAAATTCAGCGAAGCCGGGATAGAAGTTTTCACAGTAAAAGGACTGGCTGTCGCGGATTGCTATCCCAAGCCTCTTCTCAGGACGATGGGTGACCTGGACCTGGTGACAAATCGGCGCAAGGAGGCCGGCGAGGTTCTCTCCTTGCTGGGCTTTGCTTTAAAGCCTGAGCTGAGAGATGATTGGGAATGGCATTATCGAAAAGACGGTTTGCTGGTGGAGCTTCATGATATGCTCTTATATCAGTCTGATGAGATCTCGGATTGCCAAAGGGATTTTTTTAACCATTACCAGCCATTTCTCAATCAGGGTAAGCTGGAATGGAATTTTCATTTTCTTTATCTGATTTGCCATATGTATCGGCATTTCCTGAAATCAGGAGTGGGCTTTCGGCATTTCATGGATCTGGCTGCAGTGATCTTAACTGTCAGGCTGGATGAGAACTGGCTTAGTGAACAATTGAAAAAGCTGGGCATGTATCGCTTTACTTTGACTGTCCTTTCTTTGATTGAGATCTGGTTTGATGTTCCCTCCCCGCTGAGGAAGGAGACGGATACTGCCTTCGGCCATGCAGCTGGTGAAGCAGCAGAATCTTCATCCGAAGACGTTGAGGTAAGGGACAAAACTGCGATATGGGGCAGGAATGACGATAGCGAAGAAGACAGGGGGGTGCGTCTCCTGTCGGAAGACTTTGTGAAAAGAGCCACTTTGAAAATATTTCGGGATGGCTTGTTTGGCTTGGAAAATAAAGAGAATGACGATAACGAGATTACCTTATCCGCAGCCCGGGGGAAACTGCCACCTTCCATCTTGCTGGCTTTGAGAGTAGTGAAGACTGTTTTTCTGCCGTACAGCAGGCTCCAGCATTTAAAGGGGTTTGAATTTCTGAAAGGAAGACCCTATCTTCTTCCGGCGGCCTGGGTCAGACGCCTTGTACTCCGCCTGGTTTATGGTGACGCGGCAAGGTTTATGTCCCGTGCTTTTCCGGAAAAGGAAGCGATCGAGGAACGAAAAAGGCAGCTCGATGAATGGGGGCTGTAGGGCGTATCCGTTAGGTTGCACCTGCATGGACGAATGACATTCATGGCATTTTTCCGTGTGGTTTTATATACAGTAAACGAGCAAAGCGTTTTCGCTTTGATTTGTTTACAACGCCGGGTTTGCGCCGCGTATGCGGCAAATTTCCGCAGCAAATTCGTGCGTATCCTTATAAAAAGCAACATTTGGAGCAACATTCGTAGACAGCACTGTTTTCAAAAGGAGGACGATTTGATGTCGAATTCACAGGAAAAAGAGAAAAAGGTTTATGAGACTCCGGAAACCGAAATCATTACCTTTGACGAGAATGAGGAAAGAATACTGACCTCTAGCTGCCGTGGCGTCTATTCCTGCGTACCGAACTATGACCCGACAGCCAACATGTTTAATTAATCGCTATGAGCATAGGACACAGGCACTACAGGCGCCACCGACATCACAGGCATGGTAGATACAAGAGATATTATATTGGAAAGGCAACACGCCGACTCATTGTATTTTTACTGTTGATGATTATTTTGGGAGCCATTGTGTATGTGATAGCCGGCAGGTTTGAAAAGAGAAGAAACAGCTCATCCCCCGGAGTTGTTGTGGAAAGAGAAGTACTTAGCAGGGATGAGCCGGAAACCATGGTCATGCCGGACGGTACGACATATGCCCGGCGATTTCGGGTCAGTACCCTCCTTTTGATCGGGACCGATCTGCAGGAGGAGAACGAAGAAGAGATGGACATGTTCCCTACCAGAAACGGCGGACAGGCGGATTTCCTCCTTCTTTTGGCAGAGGATGATGAATATCATCGCTTTGTTCCTATCTTGATCGACCGTGACACAATGACCGAAATCTCCGTGACTAATATCATGGGAAAGCCTTCGGGGAGCCGGATTGCGCAGATATGCCTTTCTTATGCTTTTGGCACAGATGACACTGACAGCTGCCTTCATACGGGGGAAGCTGTCAGTGGGCTTTTAACAGGCGTTCCTGTCAATCATTATATGTCATTGAAAATGGAAAACATTCCGGTGGTCAATGATGCAGTGGGTGGCGTGACGGTAAAGATTGTGGACGATCTGACTGCTTCGGATCCGTCTTTGGTTCGTGGGACAACGGTGACCTTGAGTGGAAAGCAGGCGGAAGCTTATCTTCGGGCAAGAATGACGGTAGGCTCCGGCACGAATGTGGAACGTATGGAGCGTCAGAAGGTGTACATGGAGGCTTTTCTGGAACAGGTTCAGGTTGGTTTGGCCAGTCAGGGATATGAGTACCTGGAAAAGATGCTGAATACCATTTACGATGTAACCCTGACAGATATGTCTTCGGATACACTGCTGGATCATCTGTGGAAACGGAAAGATTATATCTGGGAGGACATGGTCCAGATCAAAGGAGAGCATAAGATTGGGGAAGAGGGCTTTATGGAGTTCTATCCTGATGAAAATGATCTGAAAGAAACCGTTTGCCGGATTTTCTATGAAAAGTATACAGGGGACAGCTATGATTTTATGTAAGATGGCATTGAAAAAAGTGAAGATGATCAGGATGGCAGCCGTGTTGACGGCAATATGCTTGCTCCCTGTATCTGTCCAGGCTGTGCCTGATCGAACCACTTCATACATGCTGCAGTCAATGAAGAAACCGAGTGAGCGCTACTATCAGATTAAGACCGGGGAAGCCACAACGGTGTCCTCTTTGTTTCGCCGCAGCATTTATGACCAGGTGGAATTTGGCTTTATTCAGGCTCCGATGGAGTGGATGAGTACCGACAAGTTCGGCAGTATGGCTACGAATTCCACCGGAGGAATGGCAACAGATTATGACAGTTATGAGCTTGTCAATTATACGGGTTCTCCCATCATGGAGTATGTTTCAGATCCTCAGACAGAGACGGCGCAGACCATCCGTTCCAGGGTTCAGGAGTTGGTTTCTGTGGACGTGGATGATCTGAAGCTGACGGAGGTTCTTCCGATATCAGTTTCGGGATATGAAGAACAGCAACAGAAAGCTCCGCTGACTCCGGGCACCGAGGAACCTGTCACCTTGAGCTTTGTCAATGATTATCCTGCAGACATGGAGGTTGTGGCAGTTCTTGGCAGCGAAAAGGCTGAAGCATCCGGCTCTGCCAATCTGGAAAACATTAAGGAAACGCAGGACTGGAAAGCCCTTCGTGCCGAGTCTACCGGTGACAGTATCGTGGTATATATGACGCCGGAAGCATTGGCAATGGCAAACAACAAGAATTCCGTCCTTGCGCTTCTCTTTGAAGACGGTACCAGTCCGGCGGCTCAGCAAACGGCAGCAGCCGCTCCGGCAGACCAATATGTGTACCAGGAGGTGGAGCGGGTTGTAGGAAGCATTACCGTGACCGAGATGGTCCGTGTTAGGGTTGAGGGATATGCCCAACAGGGAGTACGTCCGGAGGTGGCTTCAGAAGCGGCGCCCCAACAAAACTTTTCCCTTCATGTGGAAGAGCTTAGCCCAAGGAGTATGACGGTATTCAAAGCGGTAGCCAATTATGTTTATCAGGAAAAAGGGAGCGCAGTCAGTTATTTTGGCCAGTCGGTGAGGAATGAGATCCAGCGTCTCCTGCCCTCGGTGAATCCTGACAAGATGCAGATTGAGGAGGTTATGGACTGTGATGTCACAGGCTATGATTTCCGTCATGGCGACCTGCTGGCACAGATCAGTCTGCCGGAACAGGTTAGCGCAAGCGATAAGCTTGTGGCCGTTGTGGGCTCCTACAACAGCAATGGACAAGTTCACGCATGGACAGCGCTGAAGGCCGTTCCTCAGGGAAATGGAGTCCGTATTACCATTACCCAGAATATTCTGACACGTATGGACGCTGGGGATAAAAACATTCTCTTTGTGCTGCGGGAGGCGAAATAAGCGTGGCCGGCCAGGAAGAGAAAAAAATGTCCTTCGAGGAGGTGCTCGAACGGGACGGAAGCATCGTTTATTACAGTGTGGGGGATAGTATGGAGCCCCTGATCCGTTCCGGGCGAGACCTTTTGGTCATAGAAAAGCCCAGGGGGAGACTGAAAAAATACGACATCCCATTGTACAGGAGAGCCAGCGGCCAATATATCCTGCACCGGATTATACAGGTGAAGGAAGATGGCTATGTTGCCTGCGGGGATAATCGTTTCACGACAGAATATCCGGTCAGGGACAGCCAGATCATTGGGGTCTTGACAGCTTTGACCCGTGAGGGTAGGATAATTCCCCTGAAGGGCTTTCGTTATCGTCTCTATGTTTTTTTCTGGTGTGATCTTTTTCTTATCAGGTCATGGATATTGAAGTGCATTTATATCTTCGACAGGTTTAAAAAAGGGAATCTCCTAAGAAGAAAAAGAAAATGAGATGTTGTGGATTATCCTGCAGTCGTCCGTATATATGGATAGAAGATCATGAAGACAGATCAGACAGAATAGAAAGGGGTATTACTATGACGGAAAAAAATTTTGGCTTTGACAGCGAACTGTTTGGTGCAGCTTTAGGAGATGAGGACCTGGAAGGAGTGGCCGGCGGAGTTGGACCGAATGATGAGAATGATAATCTCCATTATCTGAACAATTTTCTGACCAGAGAGGTTCAGGGGGTGCCGAACACCAATGGTATGGGCATCCTTGCCATGCGCGATCAGCCGAATGGAGCTGCGATTGATAACTATGGCTGGAGGAACGGAGACAAGATCCGCATCCACAGCACTCATTGTATTGGGGGCTGGGGTTGGGCTTACAAGGATGGCCCGTTAGGCATCATGTACGGCTATGTTAATATGCAGTATGTGCATTAACTGAACCCGAAAGGCTCCTGCAATAGGCTGTCTGTGCTTGGGAGCCAGATCAAGCTCTTCAAGTCTGACAGAATAGATTGGGTTTCCGCAGCTGTGAAGGAGCATGTCACGGAACAGTTGCGAGTTTTCAAAAAAACACCGGCAGCAATGCCAGTGTTTTTTTGCGTATCGACCCGGTAGCTATTGGTTACCTGCTATGTGTGTGCATGGTGGGAAGCATTGCCTTGTGCAATACCATGCACACTGAGCAGAAAGAAGCACGACAACGCAGTATTATTATCACAGCGAAGGAGTGAAAGTAGCATGAATAAACCACAGACTATGAAAAAGGTCATAGCGCTGGCTTTGGCTCTTTGCATGGTTTTCGGTTCAATCCCGAATTTCGGGCTGGCATCGTTTGGCGTAAAGGAAACGATAGCGGCTGAAGATGACAACGGATTAGCCATATTGCTTGCATTGACACCTCAGGAGGTGGAATCTGTTGCAGGGGATTCAGAAGAGGCAGAACCATCAGAAGCGGTCGATGTTGTACCGGCAGCTGATGCGAGTACTCCGGAAGAAGCGGTTTATAACGAACCGGCTTATGGGGATACTGCCGCTCAGGAACCGGAAATCAACGAAGAATCCTATGAAGAAGCACCCGCACAAGAGCCGGATCATAAGACAGGGCTTTCGGAAGGAAAGGCAGTCATTGAAGAAATCTATGAGGAAAAGTCTTCGGAAGGGAAGGCTATCATAGAGGAGATTTACGATGAGGTGCCGAGCGAAGAAACGCTTCCTGAGGAAGAGCCGGTTCAAGAAGCTGGTGCCGATGAGTCAATTCCCGGGGTAGCGCCGACCGAAGAGGTTGGTGTCGAGGAAAACGTTCCTGAGGAAGACCCGGCCCAGGAGACCGGGATCGAAGAGTCAGGTTCCGAAGAGGAGTCGGCCCAGGAGACCGGGATCGAAGAGTCAGGTTTCGAAGAGGAGTCGGCCCAGGAGACCGGGATCGAAGAGTCAGGCTCCGAAGAGGAGCCGGCCCAGGAGACCGGGATCGAAGAGTCAGGTTCCGAAGAGGAGCCGGCCCAGGAGACCGGGATCGAAGAGTCAGGTTCCGAAGAGGAGCCGGCCCAGGAGACCGGGATCGAAGAGACGGGTTCCGAAGAGGAGCCGGCCCAGGAGACTGGGATCGAAGAGACAGGTTCCGAAGAGGAGCCAGCCAAAGAGACCGTAGCCGAGGAGACAGTTCCTGGAGAAGAGCCGACCGAAGAGGCGGCAGCCGAGGAGACAGTTCCTGGAGAAGAGCCGACCGAAGAGGCGGCATCCGAGGAGCAAGCTCCTGAGGCAGAGCCGGGCCAGGAGACCGGCGCTGAGGCGGTGAAAAGTGATGAGACCGCCAAGGGGCAAGAGCCTTCAGAGCAGACACTGCCTGAGGAAAAGGAAGACCAGACGATAGAAGGCACAGCTCATGAGGAGCCGGGCACTCAGGAAGAGTCTGCCGGTGAAGAAGAGCCTGAGAAGACGGCAGCCGAGGAAAAGGCTCTGCCAGGCGCACAGAATGAGTTTGACGTCAGCATGACGCTGGCGGCTAAGCCGGTCTACACAGAGACAGTCAGCCAGTCCACAAAGGGCGGTGAAGGTTCCGAGCCTGACCTTGCGGCTGAGACAGCTTCTGATGCAGTGGCCGATACCGCTTCCGTCACAGATCAGCCGAAGGATGAAAATCCCAGGGAAGCGGAAGAAGGGCAGAAAGCCTTAGACACTCTTCTGAAGGTGGCGGCTGGAAATGACAGCGCAGGCAACAATACAAATCAAAATACCAGCGGCACCAATAATAATAATACCGCTAATGCACAGCCGGCGGAACGGACCAGCCTTCTGCAGCAGATGATCAAGGAAAAGCTTTCCACCTTGACGAGCAGCACGAATGAGCTGACCATCACACTGGCCAAGAATACCAGCTACGACGGAGATGTGACCATCGAAAAGACCAGCGAGATGACCAATCTGGCTGACAATTTTACCTTGAAGATCATCGCCGCTGACGCGGCTCCGGCTGAGGACGGCGCGGACTATGCCGGCGAAGGCGACGGCAAGACCGTGGTAGGTGGTAATCTCAACATCAAAGGAATGAATGTCCTTCTTCGTGGTGTGGCGATTGCCCTGGGCAAAAAGATCACCGTAGAGAAGGCTGAAATGACCTATGAGGGCACCGCCAAGGACCAGACGCTGGATGTCCAGGTCAACAATGGCGGTACTGCCAACATTACCACATATGGCGGTAAGGATAAGGTCAACGTAACGATGGACGGCAATGCCGTGGCCGCAAAGGTAGATACCGGTGCCGGAGACGACACGGTAACTGTGACGAGCGTGGGCGGCAGCACCGATATCAAGACAGGGGCAGGCAAGGATAATCTTCTTCTCAAGGCTCTTTCTGGAGCCGGAAAGTCCACTGTGGACATGGGAGCGGGCAATGACAGCGTGGAAGCGACCGTTGCCTCCTTCAAGGGAGTGACGATCAGTGGCGGCGAAGGGGATGACAAGGTCAGCCTGGACGTGCAGTATGGCGCAGGTGAGATCACCGTGAATGGCGACGCCGGCGACGATACGGTTAAGGCAGCCAGCACCGACAGCTCTTCTGTGGGGAATCCCAGCAGCAAGCTTATCGTGAACCTTGGCGATGGCGTGGACCGTTTGGACGTCGACCTTTCCCTGGCGAATGAAATCGCCAAGGTACAGGTGGATGGCGGGAACGGAAGCGATCGTGTCCATTTCACAGGTACACTCAACAGCGATAAGGACGAAGCCTCCCGTATTACAAAGTCCGGTACGGACGGCATTGTCTTCCAGGCAAATGGCGGTCATGCATTGACCTACACCGGCACCGCAACGGAATTCCTGACGGATGCCCTGGCCAACAAGAAGACAATCGAGGTTTCCGAGTCCAACGGCAGCTATTCCGTAACAGACGCAGCTGATTTTACCGATTATGTCATCAAGGTGACCAAGGATAAAGCAGCCATCAACGCGGCGGCAGCCAAGGGAGCTTTGCTGAGCAATGTGAAGGTAATTCTTCAGGATCAGAGGACATATTTCGGCCTGGTGGGCAAGCTCTATGAAATCGGAAATATCGATGCCAGAGGAAGAAATCTGGTGATCGAAGGTGAAGAGGTCACAGTCGCCGGGACGGTCCAGGCAGATACCATTATCGTAAACGCTTTGTCCAGCTCCAAAGAGAGATCCTTCGCCGATACCATCGACAAGATCAAAGAACTGGATATCAAGAACCTGGAAAACCCGCTGAATCAGTTCTACAACAGAGCTGCCATCACGCTGGAAAAGGGTTCTAAGCTCTATGCGGCAGGGGATATCGACCTGACGGCAAAGGTGACTCAGTCCGGCGTGAATGATGTTATTCTGAAACGCATGGATCCGGCAAATGTCTGGGTAGGTCGATCTGTCATCACCGTCAAGAACGGTGCTCTGGTGGCTGCAGGAATAGATGCAGATACCAAGGAGATTAAGACCAGCTCCAGCGGTTCTGTTACCATGAATGCCATCACAGAGTCCAAGGCGGAAGCCGGCGGCGGTACGGAGGGGGCATCTCCGATTGCCATAGGCGTGCTGGTGGAGGACTCCGAGGTGACAGTGGAGACGGGAGCCCAGGTTAAGGCAGCCCGTAATATCACTCTCAACTCTGAGGGTAAGCTGACCATCGAAACGGTGGCTCAGTCCGGACTGGACGGCTTCCCCATTGCTATTGCCGTAAACGTACTGAAAAACAAAGTGGTCAGCACAGTCAACGGTAATCTCGAAGCAGGCCGTACAGTAAATGTCACGGCAAAGGGTGTCTCCGATGCCAAGGCGACCTCCGGCAAGGGGAAAGGGCAGACCTCTCTCTCCGGCGGCTATTTCGGCGTGAATGTCGTCGTCCAGGATGTGACTGCGACCATCGGCAAGGGGGCTGATGTGAAGGCCGGTTCAGAGGTGAATGTCATTGCCAATGCAGAAGAGAAGGCGACGACAAATGCTGTGACCGGTTCCGCAGCTGGCCAGAACACCGGCGGCAGCGAGACCTCTGTGCAGGATGCCCAGAATGAAGGAAAGACCCTCTGGAACCAGACGAAGGATAAAGTATCCGCTCTCTACCATAAGGCAAAGGGAGATGAGAAGAATCCTGACGAGCAGGAGATGGATAAGCTGAATAAGCACATCGATTCTGTCATGGGTTCCGACTATACGCTTCAGGTGGCAGACGACAGCCAGAAGAAGGGTGATGTCAATATTTCAACCGCCAAGAATACCTCCGGAAGCGGCAATATAGCCAGTGTGAAGGTAAATCCCTGGCCAGGCTATAAGGTAAAGAAGGTATGGTACCGTTATTTTGACAATACCAAGAACGGAGCCAGCAGCACCTATGCCATCGGCGAAGCTACCTACGACAGCACAACCAAGGCCTGGAAATTTGTCCAGTCCGAAAAGGAAATGTATGTCTACGTGGATTACGAGGAAGGCTCGGACGATAACAGCGGCTCTGCAGCAGACCTCTTTAACCGTGAGGATTCAGAAGGCAATAACAGTGTACAGCAGTCTCTGAACGATGCCACCGGCGGTTCCAACAATGCCGACGACGACGATGATTTCAATCTGGGTGAATTCTTTGAAAACAAGTTTGTCTTCCAGATCGAAGAGACTGAGACAAAGGACGCCAACAACAATCCGGTTGGAGCAGTCCTGAACAAGAAGTTCGAGGTTGTGACAGAGGACAATGTCAAGAAGGGTAAGAGCGTCACTGAGACTGCCCTCGGCAAGAAGGTTGAGTTTGTCATCAATACCCTTGAGGGATATGAACTGGCCTCCGGTGGACTTTCCGTAAGCTATTACGTTTATGAAAACGGACAGAAGAAGGAAATCTCTTCCGTGATCGAAAAAGACGCTGACGGACGTTATATCTTCTCTGTTCCGGAAAACCTGGAGCCGGAAGGATACGGCAAGGACAGCGACGGTAATTCCATCGGCTTCAAGGTGAAGAGCGTCTTCGAGAAGAAGACCTCAGAGAGCACGACCAAGACAGACCGCACCAAGACACAGGTGGCAGGCTCCATCGCTGTTGCCGTAGCGACCAATGACAATATCGCAAAGATCGATAACGGCAGCAAGGTGACGGCAGGTGACACCATCTCGGTCAAAGCCGACAGCAACATCGACATTAACAACTCGGCAGACGGTTCAGCCGCAGCGAAGCCTTCCGCTTCCTCCGGCAGCAGTGGCCAGAGCTCTGAACCGGCAGAGGTTAAGCCCGAGACTAAGATCGTTTCCGACCAGTATATTGTTCCCGGCAATGAGTACGCAGTGACTCTCGAGCATGTTGAGGGCGGTAAGGTTGATGTCTCCAAGACGGAGAATAACAAATATACGCTTACCCCGAAGCAGGGAGAGAACACAGTAAAAGAAAACGTTACCGCAAAGGTGACCTACATGAAGGCAGGTGTTTCCACGACAGAAGATCTGACGGCGGAAGAGGATGGCAGCTTTAAGCTGGATCTGACCTCTTATCAGATCGATAAGGGAACAACGGCCAGGATTTCCTTTACCATGCCCCAGAGCAGCAGCCAGGAGAACCAGGATCCGGTATCTATCATTGCCCATCCGGTGAACGTCAGCTACAATGCTCTGAAGCCTTCGGCAGGTGAGGATCCCGACGGAACAGGCACCAGAAAAATCGGCGATGTCAAGTATATCCGGACTGATGAAGTGAAGAACGATGACGGTAAGGTAACCGACAGGAAATATTTCTTTGCCCTTGAGCCGGATGCCGCCGTCGGATATACCATTAAGCCAGGCTCTTCACAGGATGCCAATCTGTCAGACAAGGCAGTCCTCTGGGCTTCCTATAAGACAGCCGCCGGAGAGGAGAAGCAGATTCAGCTTCATCTTTCCAGAGAGCAGGTAACGGAAAACAATAACAGCGACAGCAATAACAACAGCAATAATAATAGTAACAGTAATAATGAAAATCAGAACAATACCAGAACGGTAGAGTACTGGTATGTCCTGGAAAGTGAATTGCAGAACATTCCCAGCGGTGCTGTGATCACGGTGAATGTCCGTTTCAGCGAGGATAAGCATGAGGTTAAGCCGGCAGACCTTACCAACGTGACCACCGAATCTAACAGCAACGAGAACAATCATAACAAGAACAACAACAATAACAATAATGCCGAGCCCGGCGAATATGATGCTGCCTCCAGGCATGGTACCGTCACAGTGAACAAGACCAGTGCCAAGACGACAGACACCATTACCGTTACGGCAACGCCTAAGGACAACTATGTTGCCAAGAAGATTTACGTTTCCTATACCGATGAGAACGGGACGAAGCAGAAGAAAGAGCTGACACCCGATGAGAACGGCAAGGCGACCTATGCACTTCCGGCTATGAAAGCCGGTGAAAAGATCTATGTGGACGCGGAATTTGGCGATCGTACCATCGCATGGACCAAGGACAGTGCCAATGCCGATGTCAAATATCCGGATGAAAGCCGCCGCTTCGTGGCAGGTGAGAAGGTTACGGTTTCCCTGACGGATGACGCCGTAAAGGCAGGCAAGAAAATCACTGCCATCACCGTCACGTATCGTAAGGCAGACGAGTCCACGACTTCCGTTACGGTCAATGCGGCAGACGGCAAGTTTACCATTCCGTCAGACGCCAAGGACAACCAGTCCGTCTCCATCAAGGTCGTTACAGGGGACAAGGCCATCGACCTTTCCAGCTCAGATGCTGCCCTGGAACATGGCAAGCTTACCTTTGAAGCAAAGAAGGCGGATAAGGGTGAGACCGTTAACGTGAAGGTAGTCCCGGACGAGGGATATCGTCTGAAGGATGATTCCGGCAAGGCAACCATCACCGCAGGCGACAAGACCTGGCAGGTGAAGCTGCAGCGCAAGGACGACAATACCTGTACCTTCGTCATACCCGCGGGAATCGATGAGCATGTTCTGACCTCCAGCGGAGTAAAGGTCAAGCTTGAAGGCGTCTTCGAAGAAGGCTGGGCAGATTCCAGCAAGGTGAAGACCAGCATCGGAGCCGGTGTGGCAGTCAGTGTCGTTCTCAGTGATAACGACGCCCTGATCAATGGCGGAGCCCTTGACGCAAAGAATGTCAAGGTACAGTCCTCCACAAAGGGCAGTGCCAAAACCTCCACAAAGGCCGGATACAGCAAGAGCGAGACCGGCGTGAGCGGCGCTATCAGCGTTCAGGTGGCAGATTTTGATACCAGCGCTCTGATCAAGAAGGACGCCAGCATCACAACAAATACCTTGGATGTGGCCTCGAACGGAACCCTCAAATTTGATACCACCGGCGATGCTGCCGGAAACATTGAGGCAGGCGACCTGGGCATCGGCTCCGGTATTGCTGTAGCGGTGGACGGCGGTGATACAAGTGCAGGCATCCAGGATGGCACAAATCTGATCTACAAGAACGGAAGCAATATCAGCTCGGTCAAGGTGACAGCGAATTCTGTCACGGAGGATAAGATGACGGCCAAGGCCGGTGCGGCAGGCGGCAAGTCAGCCACTCCGGTAGTTGCCGTAGACGTGGCAGGAACAGATACCAAAGCCTATCTTGGAAAGGTTAAGATTGACGGCAAGGCGGATGAAGCCCTTAAGACGCAGACAGTCGATATTGAGGCTTTCAATACCGCGACGCATACCATCACGGCAGATGCCAGCGCTGCAGGCAAATCGGTAGCCCTGGGCGGAGCCTTCAATGTAACCGTCGTCAGCAATGAGGCAGTGGCAGAGCTTCTTAAGAGCATCACCTCTTCCGGCGCCATCAACGTGAAGTCCAATTCTCACACAGTCCTGAATGCTACCGCAAACGCAGGCGTCACAGGCGGACTCGCCGGCCAGGCCAAGTCTGACGGCAGCAAGGGCAGCACAGACAAGCAGACTGACAGTATCCTTTCCGGCGCCCAGAATCTGGCTTCCAGAAACGGACAGTCCGGCGCCCTGCAGGGAGCGCAGAACCGTCAGCAGGCACAGACCAGTGAAGGCAGTGTGGCAGGCGCAGGCGCAGTCGTCGTAAATGTACTGAGCAATTCCTCCGCAGCACGCATCGGAAAAGGCGTGAATGTCATTGATCTGCAGGCACAGGATAAGAGAACCCTGGCAGTCAATGTGGAAAGCATCAATAGAACAGAAGTCAACGTCAAGGCAAACGCCAGCGCAACCAAGTCGGATATCGGCGTAGGCGTAGGCGTGGCAGTCAATGTGGTCAACATTGAAAATGTCGCTGAGATCGGTAATGGTGCATTCAAGGTCGGAAGCCTCAAGGTAAGGGCAAAAATGCCTGAGGCGGCAAAGAAAGCGGCCGATACGGTTTCGACAGACAAGGCAGTAGGCACTACCCAGGAGATGAAGCAGCAGGTGGCTGACAATGTCTATCTGGTAGTGAAGGAAAAGATGGATGAGATGGGAGTGACGGACGCTAAAGCAGCGACCATCGCAGCAACCTTTGTCAATACCTTCCTGGATTCCATTTTTGCCGAGACCGGCCTGAAGGATCTGACCGAAGCCGGTACCTTCCAGCAGAAGCTGGACGGCGCAAACACAGACATCAATAATAAGTTCCAGAGCCTGAAGGATCTTCCGCAGGAAATCCTTGCTCCTTTGAAGGCAGCCTATGACAGCCTTGCTTCCAGCCTTGGCGTGACGAAGGAAGCCTGGGAAAAGGCAATTGACCAGGCTGTCGGGAAGGTAGAAGCGGAATTCGCCACGAAGCTGAGCAGCTGCATCAGCACTACCATGGAAAAGGCTAAGACGGCCATGGTTGGCGGCGTGATCGATATAATCAACGCAAGCCTGGCAGAAGACAAGGATGCAAAGAAGAAGGCCATGGAAAGTCTGTCCGCCCTTCTGGACAATACCATCAGAAGCGAACTGAACGCTCTGGCGGATACCCTGACGGCAGATATTCTTGCGGCAGCAGCCTCCACTGTGGATGCGGCAGCCAGCCAGACTGTCATCAGCAGCCTGAAGACTGCAGTTCAGCAGGCCTTTAACGAAAAGCTGGCAAAGACACAGACGAGTATCTCCGGTCTCTTTAAAGAAAAGGTCTTTGATTATGCCAAGGCAGCTGACGCCCTGAAGGATAAGGATCTTCCCGAGGAAGCAAAGAAGCAGCTGAAGGAGACCCTGAAAAAGGAAGGCGTCACAGTTGACAATGAGATACTCAATTACATCATAACCAAACTGGATGTGAGACTGAGTTCTTCCACTGTAGATAACAAGGATAAGCATGTAATCAACACCCAGGCCATCTCCGGCGCAGGCGCCAAGAATGTTGGTGTGGCAGGCTCCGTAGCCATAACGGTATTGAACGAGGAAACCAGGGCCTTTATCGATGACCCGGCAGGCATTACCGATATGACTATATTTGCCACAGACACCATTGCAGTTGACGCTCAGGAGTCCCGTCGTGTGACCAACATTGCCTCTGCGGCAGTGGATGCCAAGGGCAATGCAGACACGAATAAGGATGCGGCGGCCAGGGAACAGCAGAATGCAGGTTCATCTGACGCGGCAGCCCAGACCATCACTGTGGACCAGGATAAGATCAAGGTCACGGCAGGAGCCGGTTCTTCCATCAGCCAGGACAATGAGGACAGCAAGAAGATCTGGATCAATCTGAAGCAGGGCTACAAGTTCTCGGATGGCAATAAGGCTTCCTATGTGGTCACCAAGGAAAACGGTGACGAGGAGACCAAGGAGATCGAGATCAAGTCCACAGGAAGCGGAACCGATACCAAGTACTATATCGATCTGAATTCCATCGGGACACAGGACGCTACCGTAAACGTAAAGATAGAACCGGTTGAAAATCTTCATACCCTGAAGAATCTGACCACCACTGTCACAGACAATTCCAAGACCCTTTCTGACAATGTGGCTTCCCTTAAGGTGGAGGGCAGGAATCAGGAGGTTTCCGATAATTCTCTGAAGGCAAGGGCCGGAGAACAGGTTCTGGTAACCATAGACAAGACAAAGGCAGAGGGGCTGGCGATAGAGTCTGTTACCTTCACAGGCAGCAAGGGCTCTACCACGCAGGTTCTGACACAGAAATCCTCCACAGCGAAGGAGATCACCTATGTCTTTACCATGCCGGATGAGGATGTCAGCGGTATCAAGGTCAACTTTAAGAAGGCGGATACCGAAAACCAGGATTCCAAGGATGAAAAGGGACGTTCTGTCGGCGTAGGCGCTTCCTTCTCCATGGTTTATGGAGATACAAAGGTAGAGAGCAAGATTAAGGACAGGACACTGACAGGAGGCTCCCTGTACATGAACGCTTCCTCCGACCATAAGGAGGATGTCCATGCAGTTTCGGGTACAGATCCTCTGACAACAGTGAAGCAGGAGGAAACGGCCGATAATCCGACCAAGGATTTCGCTCTTGACGCGGCCGTTGCCCTGAATATTCTGGACAATTCCATAAAGGTGGAAAAGGGACCGGAGGAAACGGCAAACCAGACGCCAAAGACCTCCACCAGTAATCCGGCCACGGCAAAGGTATCCGGAGACAGCAAAAATCCTGAGGATGAGCTGAGCTTCGGCGATGCCAAGATCACCGCTACGGAAAAATCTGTCACCAACACCAAAGCCAGTGCCTATGCGGTGGGCAATGAGACCGCTGTGGGTGCTGCGGTAGCCATCAACCTGGCTTCCTCCGATGTGGATGTGGCTCTTCACAATGGGACACAAGCGGATAATACCCTTGAGATTATCGCTCAGAGCTATAATGAGGACAACACCCACGCATTTGCCACAGCTATGGGTGCTGACATCGAGCGTTCTCTGAAGAAACTGGACAAGAAGGTGGAAAAAGGCCGGGAGACCACCCAGAAGCTGGTCAACGGTACGCTGTTCGACGAACAGCAGCAGTCCGGATCCACCAGCAACAGCAACAACGGAACAGCCACTCGGATCAACGACAGGCTGAATAGCAAGGCAACCGAAAACCAGGGAGACAAAGCCAGCAACGACCTCTCCCTTTCCAGCAATGTGGCCCGTACGCAGAACGTGAAGGCCAAGAACGGTTCTGATACCAATGACGCCCAGAACAAGGCCAATGATACGCTTTCTCAGAATCTGAACCAGAAGGTGACCGGTCAGAATACGGATACCAAGAAGGAAGATGAGTCTAAGTATCAGGTGGCGGCAGCGGTCGGCGTGACAGTGGCAGACCACGCCGTGAAAGCGACCATGGGCAACTATGTAAAGGCAAATAAGGACGTCAGAATCACTGCTGTCAACAATGGAAACTTCAATACACTGGGAACCGGCGCTGCCATGTCCCTGGCCAAGGAAGCCAATTCCATCGCAGCAGGCGTAGCGGTCAGTGTCAACGAGAATACTGCCGAGGTCAACGTGAAAAAGAACGTTGTCGCGGTGGACGGTGATGTGACCATGTCCTCCATCCTGACTCAGAATATGGACGGGGAATACAGAGGCAAGCTCGCGGCTCAGGCCCTGGCCGGTTCTGTATCCGGCGCCAAATCCGATTTCTCCGTAGCAGCAGCAGTTGCTGTCGTGGACAGCACAGCCAAGTCCACGGTGGATGTTGCACCAGGGGTAGGCGAGAGACATGGAATTTCAGGAAACAAGGTTACCATTTCCGCAACAGACAAATCCAAGCTTGCTGTCAGGGCTGGCGGAGTTTCGATTTCCAACGGCTCCAAGGTAGGCATGGGTCTTTCCGCGGCAGCCATCAGCAGCAAGAATACGGTACGGGCTTCCGTCGGCGATAATACGACGATTTTGGCCAAGGAGTTTGACCTTACCGCAAAGAAAGAAGGAGTGACCTACGACGACTATAAGAAGCCGGTTTCCTTCAGCGATATCGTCACAGATTCCAGCAAGCTGACGCCCGAGCAGCGCAAGAAGGGCAACACGGGCATCATCGATATTCACAGAAAGACCGATGAGGAAAAGGCCGCCGAGAATAAGAATAACAATAATAATACAGGTTCAGACGGTACACAGGGAACCCAGAACAAGGAAGACTATAAGGTTGACATTAATATCAACAGCAATGATCTCCTCCACGGAGTCGATGTCCTTAACTTCCTGAGCTCCCAGAACTATTATGCGGAAGCCATTGCCGGTTCCTGCATGAAGGGTACCGATGAGAGCAAGTTTAACGCTGCAGCCAGCGTAGGCGTCATCGATTTTGCCAATACCGTCGACGCTACCCTGGGTAAGAATGTGATCGTCAATATTAAACCGGAAACCGCGGAGAAGGAAGATGCTGCCGACGGCAGTGTCAACATCGAGGCGGCAGCCGATACCAATGCCCGCATCATCGCCGGCGCTCTCTCCGTTGCTCCGTCTGACGTGAGTGTAGGACTGACCGTAGCATACTTAGGCGATGAGGACGTGGTAAAGGCCTCCACAGGAGACGGCACCAAGATTACCACACTCGGTGATTTCACCCAGAAGGCGGATGTTGATTCCGATGTTCAGCTCTTTACCATTGCAGCCTCCGTCGGAACAGGCAGCAAGGCCAAGTTTGCCGGCGCCGGCGCCGTCAATGTCATCACGACAGAGAACAAGGCGGAGAGCACACTGGGCAAGGACGTCACCATCGATTCCGCAGGCAAGGCTGATGTGACGGCAGATACCGAGATGGATCTGACCCTGATTTCCGCCAGCGTAGGCGGAGCCAAGACAGGAGCAGCCGCAGGCGGCACAGTAAACGTGATCGTTGACGAGGCAGAGAGTACAGCCAATATCGGTAACGGTGCTTCTGTCAAGGCTGTGAAGGACGTCAATGTCAACGCGACGGTTGATGAGACTTTGATCTCCGGAGCAGGAAGTGCTTCTGCAGCCCTGCAGTCCGGCAATACCTCTGTCGCGGGAGCCATCGGCGTTCTGATCTCAGAGTCCAAGGCAAACGTAAACACCGGTTCCAATGCCAAACTGAACTCCACTCAGGAGAACGTGAAGATCCTGGCAGACTCCGATACTGTCATGGTGAACGCCATGCTCGCGGCAGCCGGCAGCAGAGGCTTAGCGGTAGGCGCGGCAGTCGGCGTCAATGTCTATGGCAGAGAAGCCAAAGTGAATCTGGCCGGTTCGGGAGATGCTTTAACGAAGACGGCCGTGGATATCGAGGCAGCCAAGGATGTGCTGGTACAGGCCAAGGCGAAGGACACCACCGTTTCGGCAGGACTGGCCATGGCTGGTTCTACAGACGGTTCGGCACTATCCGGCAATATCCAGGTAACAGTAGGAAAGAGCAAGGTGAAGAATACCGTGACCGGCGGTCTTAAGGTTAAGGCCGGCAATAATCTGGTATTCGATTCTTACCTTGACAACCTTTTTGTCAATGCGGCAGGTTCCATTGCCCTGTCCAATACCAGTGCAGCTATCGGGGCTACCGTGCTGACGGCGGTTCAAGGCAATGAAGTTGTCACCGATATCGGAAGCTCCTATTTTGAGGCTCTGGGCGGAGGCAGCAAAGAGGGAACAGGAGCCAAGCTTGCCAATGGAAGCAGCATGCGCGGCATCCATGTCGGAGCCGAGTCCGAAGAGACTCAGGTTATTGCGGGTGCAGGTGTTGCGCTGGGAGGCAAAGCAGGCGTAACAGGAACGATTGTAACCAATGTCAATAACAATACCGTCAAGGCGGACGCTTCCCAGGCGACCCTCGATACCTTAGGGGCGACGGCGGGAATTCCGGTTACCGCAAACGTGAAGGCTACCGACGATACCAACATCGTCCTGGTGGCTGGCGGTCTGAATTTCGGAAAATCAGCCGGACTCGGTGCTTCAGCAGTGACTCTTGTCTCCAACAAGACCATCGATGCTGTGGCTAATATCATCAAGGGCAGCAAGGGCGTAAACCTGAATGCCAGAAATAAAGACGATGTTGTCATGGTGGCAGTCAGCGCCGGTGGCGGCAAGGATGTGGCCGTTGAAATTGGTGCTGCCGTTCAGGTCATGAAGAGCAAGGTTCATGCCACTCTTCTGAAGGAAGCAGCATCCCGCAAGGACAATATCGAGATTACAGCCGACAATACGACAAACCTTGTCAACGTAGCAGCAGCAGTAGGCGGGGCAGGAAAAGCAGCGGTCACACCGGTTGGTGTCGTCACCTATTTCCAGGGTGAGACATTGGCGAAGGTGAAAGAAAACGCTAAGGTAGGTATGAACCGTGGAAAGGTTGCCAATTCGGATGATTCGATGATCCTTCGGGCCAAGTCCGACAAGGACATTGAGCTCTACTCTGTCGGCGTAGCAGCCAGCGGCAATCTGGGCGTATCCGGTACTGCCAATATTCTGGTAGCCAAAGATACTGTGATGGCTGAGGCAGAAAAAGGCACTGACTTTAATCTGCAGAACGCCACATTGAATACTCTGGCGGACAACAACTACAAGGTACGCTCGGCGAGCGGCTCCATTGCCGCCTCCGGTGAGGTGGCAGCATCCGTCAACGCTGTTGTTTCCGTACTGAAGGGGATAACGGAAGCCAGGATGAAGGGTACAGCCGTCACCAAGGGTGACGTCAATGTCAAGGCCAATGCCGGCCGCGACGTCATCAGCGTAGGTGCCACAGTTGCAGGGGCAGGCCAGGCAGCGGCAGGAGCTACTGTCATGGTTCTCGTCGCTGGCGAGAAGATGAGCGCGGATGCAGCGGATATGCTGGTATATGGCAATTCCGACAATAAATCTGGCAGTAAGACCTTCGATGTGGACGCTTTCCTGGATACCGCAGAGGAAGAAGGCGTGGATGTATCCCACCTGAAAGAGACCTCTCTGAAGGAGGATCTGGAAGGCAGCAAGAGACGTGACAGCGAAATGACCGTAGGCAGCGAGCAGACCAATGACAAGGGTACGACTGCCCAGAGCTTTGATGTATCGTCCTATTACAGTGATGATTACAATAACAACGACTTTGATGACCAGAAAGAAAACCAGGCTGACGGCAATACCAAGAATCAGGATTCCAAGGAGGAGGCTTCTCAGAGAGGCGAAAACCTGACTGCCGATGAAACCAAGGACGCCAAGAATGCCAAGAAGCTTGGAGAATACAAATATGAGAGCGATTCTACGGATAAGGTAGTGGCAGAGATCACCAAGGAGGCCGATATCACGGCTGCCAACGTCAGCGTTCTGGCTGACCAGCCGACAAAGGCTGACCTTTACGGCGCGACATTGGCCGGCGGCGGTATGGCGGGTCTGGGTGTGTCTGCTGCAGTAGCTATCCTGAGAAGTAATGTAATTGCCAATTCCCAGGGCCATTTGCTGGTCGATAAGGGAAAAGTCACAGTAAAAGCCAGCTCCAGGTCTGAGTTTGAAAAGAATGTGGATGAAGCGGAGAAGGCCCGTACAGCAGGTGTCGCCGATAATGCAGGCGAGGATCTGAAGAACGTGCTGGATCCCACAAAGCGTTCGATCCGTGTCATCGGCCTTACCGGTTCGCTTGGTACGGCAGGACTCGCTGTAGCTGCCTCTGTGGTTGACACAGACAACGTCACCAGAGCAAACCTTGGCGGTGTGGTTGACAATGCCCGCACTGTGGATGTCATCGGTGAGTCTAAATACGACAACATTCTGGCAGGGACTCTTGCCCTGAGCGTCGGAGAGATAGCGGTTTCCGCTTCCGTAGCGGTTGCCCAGGCCAATGGCGATGTTTCTGCTTCTATCGACAATACCGCGGATATCTTCCTGGATACCCTGGATGAGTCCGTCAATGTCGTCACGGATACTACGGTGAATGTCAATGCAGTTGCGGCAGCGGCTGCGGCAGGCATGGGCGCCATTAACGGCTCCGTCGCCTTGGCATCCAACCGCATGAAGCAGGATACCGACATCTATCGTGGCGCCAAGATTACGTCCGATGGAGGTGAAGGCTCTGTCAACGTCAAGGGAATCACCAAGACTACGGCGAATTCCTATATCCTGAGCCTCAGCGGGGGTGCGGTTGCGGCAAATCTGGCAGGCGCAGTGACCATTGCCGACGCCAAGGTCAATACCGGCATCGGTGTAAAGGGACCTGAAGACAAGAATGCGGAAATCAACTTTGTCAATGGCGAAGTGAATGTCCTCAATGACATTTATACCAAATCTGCTCCTCATGTGATTGCCGCCAGTGTAGGCCTTGGCGCGATGAACGGCAGCGTCCTGCTTGCCTTCAATGAGACCAAGGGATTGGCTGGCATGGCTAACACTAACTTAAGGGTGAAGGATCTGACCATCAATTCCGATCTGGGTGCAGAAGGAACGGCGGATCTGACGTCTCTGAGTGTCGGCGGTGTGGCCATCGGTATCGGCGTCAATTATGTGGATATGCATGCTGACAATGCCGCTAAACTGGATATCACGGATGACTTCGATGTCCGCAATAACCTGACGGTTACCACTGGGACAGGGAAGAACAGGTATTCCAAAGCAACGGCAAAGACAATCGCTGCAACGGCAGGCCTGCTGTCGGTAGGCGTAAATGCGGCTGTGGCTCGCAACCGGACAGTGAACAGAGTTGAAGTGACCGGTAAGCATGAGCTGGCGACAGGAAATCTGACGATCGGTGCAAAGCAGAATGCCGATACCACGGCTAAAGTCCTGGGATTAAATCTTTCCGCAGCCCAGATCGCGGCCTCCTTCGGCATAGCCCTGAATGAAGCGGAATCCAGAACCTACCTGAAGCTTCCGTCTCTTAAGATCAACAAAGCGACAAAGATCGCCAACGAGCTGATCGGAACGACCAACAGCTCTCTGACAAATGGCGGCGGCGCCCTGCTCAGTGTCACAACGAATGTTGCCACTGCCTACGGCAGGACACAATCCAAGGTCAAGGTTGACCTGACGGAAAAGGCATCGGAGTTCGGCACAGGCTTTACGGTCAGAAATACCCCGAAGAATACAGTGAATGCTACTGTGGACAACTTATCAGGCCTTTCAGGCGTCAGTGCCGCGGCAGTCTTCGGAAGCGCTTATGGACAGGATGATTACAGCACGGTTGTCCTTCTCCCCACAGACCGTCAGGTATATGTGAATAAGGGCAATTTCGATGTCCAGACAAACTATGATTCTGAGGTGAAGTCTGTAGTTGCTCCTTCCAACGGTGGTATACTGGCCAGTATCGATGTCAACGGCGTCGTGGCAAAATCTACCGTTAATGCTGTGACAAGCGTAAAAGGATCCGGCGATCTGTACGCCGACAGCATTCTGGTAAAGACTAATGGCAGAAGCACTGCTGCCGCAAAGGTAAACAGCCCGCTTCTGCAGGCAAATGCTTTGGCAGTGAACGCGAATATGGTCAATGCGATCCTCAAGACCAAGCAGCTGGCTGAGCTTTACAATCCCAGCCAGAACAGCGTCTTTAAGACCGTTGCCAAGAACGGAACCTTCGTAGAGTCTCATCTGAATGAGGAGAAGATGAATGAAGAGACGGGCAAGGCTGAGGATACGGTAGGCGCTTATGCCGTCATGGGCGGCACGGGATTCGCTGCAGGCTTATTTGCGGTAAAGGTTAACCTGGGTTATGCGACGGCGGATGCTGTTTCTACCGCTCGTACCATCGGCGTATCCAATACCAAGGTGGTTCCGGACGACGAGAACGGTTCCGAATACACTGATTTCACTGTGAAATCCTCCGGCAGCAGCATTGCCAAGACAGACATTATCGCTCCACAGGCTGAAATGACAATGGCCGGTGTAGGTGTCAATGATCTTTATGCCAGGGCAAACGGAAGGTTTGAATCCTATGTCAAGGATCCCTGGATGGCGGATTATAAGAACCTGAATGTTCTGACAGAGTACAGCGCCAAGGCAAACGCCAAGGGCGGCGCTTCAAAGGGAGGCGTCAAGCTTTCTGCTGCTTCCGTCGATGTGAACGAAGCAAAGGCTACGGTTGGCGTTGAGGCCACAGCCGGCCTTACTGCTACGGAAGATAAGGAGTTCGACAATCCGCTCAGAAAGGCTAACCTTAAGAGGATCAAGGGCATCAGCGAGGCAATCAATATCAAGACTCTCGGTAAGGATGTCGCCAGCACCGCTAAGATCGATTCCGGTGTAGTCCTTTCCGGCGTACAGATTGTTTCCAGCAACTCGACAGCCCTGCAGAATTCCAGACAGCTCGCTTACGTGGAGCGTGTTACCATGTATGGCAAAGACGCTTCAGGAAAAACCATCAATATCGAGTCTAAGCTGGGAAGCGTGGGAAATAAAGCAAATGCCAGCGTCGGCGCCAGCGGCGGAACCGATGTCAGCCTGATGTCCGTAAAAGAGAATGAGGCAGTAGCTGACAACAATGCCATTGTGAAGGCGATGCTCTTTGACATGGATGCCAATAAGGCAAATGTCAATCTTACCGCGAACCTGGCACAGGCAATGGCCGATACGAATGTCATCAATTCCCAGGGCTTCTCCCTGGTCGGCATCGCCAGCTCCAAGACGAAGGCCAACGCGAGAGGCACGGTCTATGCCGGCGCTGAGATTGGCGAGAACGGCATGGATCTGGGAAAACTGAATATCAAGAGTACCTATGACATTGCCTCCAATGCCATTGTAAAGGCAAACGGCGGACAGGTTGGCCTGTTCAAGGATGACCACAATACGTCTAATGCAGACACTCAGGTGAATGCACTTGCGCAGCTGAAAACGCAGGGCGACATTCAGGCAGAGGAAATTGATGTAAAAACTACCGGTTCGATAACCTCCACAGCGAAAGCGGAAACTCCAAGCTGGACAATAAGTGGAGGCCGTATGGGTGTTCAGGATGCGACAGCAAAGACGAATGCAGTTCAGTCTGCTCTTGTGATAACCGATGGCGCCGATATCAAGGCTACAGAAAAGGTATCGGTAGTCAGCGAGGTAAGCAAGTCTGTTGCTACCGCTATAGCAGGAAGCCCGGCCAACGCAAAGTCCATAGACCTGGTGGGTGGAGATACCAATACTGCCAACAGCTATGAAACCGTGTCCAGCAAAGCAGAGATCAGCAGCACTGGCAGACAAAGAAGTATCGCCAGAGAAACTGAAATCGACGAGTGGAGTGATGAGTGGACAGGCGAGAGCAGCGATGAAGCTGCAAGCCAGGATCTGGTAGAGGCAGCTAAGATTGTTCTTGGTTCTTCAGCATTGGTTCCGACTAAGTCTGTGGCTGAGACAAAAACCAGCCTTGGAGTGTCGTTAAAGACAAAAGGTAACCTGAAATCGACCGCTACGACAACAGACAGGTTTATCGCGAATGTAGAAGGACTGAGACTGAAAGCCGGCAGTAAGGGAATAGAGATCAAGGTTGATGCAGCAACCGATTCCGGTGCTTCGGGCGCTTCACCAGGCGGATTCTCAGCTTCGAAAGAAAGTAAATCTGAGACTACTGCCATAGTGGGCAAGGAGACCGAAGTAAAAGACGGAGAAGCCAAAAAAGAGGATGAGATCATAGAAATCGGTGATCAGAAGTTTAAGATCGATAGACAGAGCGCCATTCTCAACATTGGTAAGAAGACCAGCCTGGAGTCTGATGGCAAGATTCTTTTGGCAGTCACTAATACCGGTAAAGCGACGGCTGTATTTGAGAAAAAGGGAACTCTTGCTCTGGAAGATATTTCCGAATCCAGACAGCCGACAAAGACCTATATGAATACATCGGTCAATATTGCTGATGGAACTTCCATTGAAACCAAGGATGAGCTGGTCATTACCACACAGGATAATATCAACTCAACCTCAAAGGTAAACGCAAAGAGTCTGAGCCTGGGCCTGAACGTAGACGTCATGAGAGGCGAAAACAGTGCTAATGCAACCAATAAGATTGATATTGGCCAAAATGCATCTCTAAGCTCCGGAAAAGACTTGAAGCTGCTTGCTATGTCAGATGCACTGATGACCGCGGAGTCAAAGTATAATAATGGATTTTCCTTTGGCGGCGGCAGTGAGGTAGCGTCTAGAAACGACCTCACCAGGAATGTTACTACCAACATTGGGGCAGGAGCTTCCCTTGAATCAGAGGGAGCGCTGAGTATTCTGCATAAGGTAGGATCTGCTGACAAGATCGAGGCTTCTTCTGATCTCAGTCATAAGAGCGCGACTGTCTCACTGGGCGATGCACAATCCAGGAACAATGTTACATCAGAATCCAAGATTGCAATTAATCCCGATGTGCTGATAAAAGCAGCGAAAGATGTCATGATTGACAATGACGGCTCATTGGCATCAGTAAAAGCAGATACGGAAGTATATTCTGGTTCTGCTGTTGCGGTACCTAAGGCTAAGTCCTTCGCAAACGTCAGAAACAATACGCTGATCCATATCAATAAAGGAACCACAGGTACTGTGAACATCAGAAGCACAGGCGGTAATGTCGATGTACTGGCGCATTCTGAACTTGTTGGAATCAAATCCACTACAGATTCTACCGCAGGGTCAGGCGTTGGAGGAGTTGTTGCGAAAACGGAGAACACTTCGAACCTGAAAAAGCAGATTTGGGTGGAGGATACCGTGCTCCGGGCCGACAAGACATTGACCATTGAATCGTCTAACAATGCGGGTGGCATTACAACAAACAGCGGCTCGTCATTCCTTGACAATCTGGCTAGCGTTTTACCAGACATTCTGAAAAACCTCTTTAAGTCAGGGAGTGAGAAAAACGATATCACCACAGAAGCTGAGACATCATTGTACGCTGCTACAGGATATAAGAATTCCAGAGCCAATTCGGATGGAGACATGTGGAATGAAATCCGTTCAGACAAACCGTCAACAGTAACGTTGATTGGACAAACGGTAAAAACCTCTGCAATCGATCCTAAGCTTCAGATGTCTCAGACAACAAAGAATGCTCCAAACTGGCATATATTAGCCGTTACAGACTATTCAGGTGAGTTCAAAGTCGACATGCACAATGACAACGATCTGGATGTTGGAAAGGGACAGGTGAAGGTAATCACCGGAAGCGCTGCCTTTGACTATCTGGATGAAGACGACGAGTCTGGAACCTCCGGAAACGCTGGCGGCTCAACCACCCCCGCTATGACTCCGGCCTATTCCACAGTACCGGCAGCAGCAGCGGCAAGTGTACCTGCAGCCACAGCACCTGCATTACAGGCGGCAGCTTCCGACGCTTCTGCTGCGTCCGCTTCGGCCGATGCAGCCAGTACAGCCGATGCAGCAGGCGGTGCATCCGCCTCCGACAATGCCCAGGCAGCAAGCGTAGGCAAGGGCCTGAGCAAGGGAGTCGGTAAGGAAAAGAAGGAGAAATCCAACAACGGTAAGGCCTGGAGGGCAAGCCTGGAAGAGGAGATGAACAGAGGCGCGGATGAGATCTTCGTCACGGATCTTCAGTCCATGCTGACTCAGGATGTGACTCTGGAACAGACAGACCTGTCCAGGTATCTCCTGTGGACCAACACGGCGACGCAGCGTGACTACTACATGCTGCCCAACGCGGCTCGGCTGGCTATGGCCGGCAAGAGCCTGCAGCTTGTCACGGATGTCCTGGTTGGTGATCCGGCAGGCAGCGGCACGATGCACCCGATCGATGTGGTCACCGTCCTGGCAGCTAAGGCAGGCCAGAATCCGGTAATTGAGATCGGTATGACATCATCTCTTGATTTCAGTGACGGAACGCTCAGGGTTGCATCCGGTTCTGACCTGGATGTCTATCTGAATGAGATTTCCGCCTCCTGGATGAAGGATAGGTTTGAGAACGGATTCATCAGGTTCCTGAATGTCAGCCCGGCTGAGGTTGAGGTCTATCTGGAGGAGGGCACAGCCCTTTCCGAGGATAATGTCCTGACGGGAGTCTTTGAGGACGAAGAGCTTAAGGCCGATATCGTCAAAGCCCTTTCCGACGAGGCTTCTGCTGACAACTTCAAGCTCATCTGGCTCGGCCGTAAGCCCGCCGACGCGGAGGATGACGAACAGGCTCTGTTCTTCCTGCTGATTGATGAGGAAGAGGACAAAGCAACGGTCTTCCGCACCAGCCTGGCTATGATCGAGAACGGCGAGAAGCCTGTTGCCAGCTCCATGCTGGTCTTCCGTGACGACAAGTCTGACAGAAAGGGCGAAGAGGCTTACAATATCGCCTTCTATGACACTCTGGATGGAGAAGAGAGCATGATGGTAACCCTCATGACCGATATCCTTTCAGACAGAGAGATGGATACTCCGGTCGCCCTGAAGATCAAGCTCCGCGCCTTCACAGTGGATGGATCTGAATATGACGCCTACAGTGTTTCCGGCAATCTCTTCGTTCTCAACGACGGTACTGACGGAAGCGTAGAGCTCTTTGACGGCAGCTACAAGGCCAGCTTTGACGGTGATGTCTTTGAATCCGACTATACCAGGATCGAAGGCGTCGAGTCGGGAAGCCCTGTCGTAACCATCAAAGCAGACCAGCCGGTATGGCCGGAATGGAAGTCCGAAACCAGTGCCGAGGACATCGAAGGCAACTCCTTTGAGTTGAAAGAGGATGGCTGGGTACAGGAGGAGGCAGAAGAGACAGAAGAGTCTGCCGAGGCGTAAGCAGCATAGACCGGCAGAAAGCATGAATCAAATCTGATCTGCCGACAGCATTTGCGGGTCGGCAGATCATAGAAAAAAAGGAAAGGAGGCAGAGAGTCATCTCTGCCTCCTTTCCTTTTTCATAATATCATTCTTGCCAGGGTCCCTGCAGTACAGGATACCCTTATATTTCAGATAGGACTGATCCGGATCAAATTTCACAATATGGCTGAGCTTTTCCGTCCGTTGACTGGCCGGAGGAGGACTCATATAATTGCCGTAGCGCAGGCGCAGAAAGCGGTCATAGCCGATAGGGGCCGGATACTTTTCTCCTTCAAAAAGAAGCTGACAGGTTTGGGAGAATATCTCAGAAGGATAACGCTTGCGGCAGACTTCGAGGTTGCCGAACAGCAGAGCCCGGTATTTGGTGGGGCTTTGTTCAAAGGCGGCCATAGTATTGTGGCAGCCTTTTTTGACGGCTGCTCTGAAACGACCCCTGAAGAGGCCAAGGAGAAGCCTTCCTGCCAGGAAAAGCTTTTTTCCATGGCTGGAAGGTGCACGGCCAGCCGCAAAGAGCATATAAAGAGCGCTGGCCGCAAGCTGCAGCCAGCGCAGAAGAGGATTGTCCGGGACATGGTAGAGGGGATAGATATCGATGGATATCCCATGATGGATATCCCGGTCGGCCAGACTATCAATGATGAGAGTGGTATGGTTTAATCGGAGTTTATAGAATGACAACCCAGCCTCCGGATCGGATTCTTCTGTCTGAAGAAAGAAATCCGGTCCCAGCTGTGTCCGGCAGACTTCTCTGAAGCGGACATAGTCCGGGTAGCTCATGGCGACATCAATATCGTCATCCCAGGGAATAAAGCCCTGATGGCGGACAGCTCCCAGCAAAGTGCCGTATGCCAGAAAAAAGGGAATATCATTCTTATTGCAGACCCGTCGCAGCTCCTTCAAAAGGGTCAGTTCCTTCGTCTGCAGCATTTTGAGATTATCGATCATATCCCTGACCTCTTTTCAGAAATATTCGGGTTACCTTTTATAAAGATCAACGATGCCTGTCTGATTGGCAGTCGTGAAAGAGTCTTACATAAAGGTAAATCTGGCCAGATTCTTTCCGTCGCCGGACCCTGCCGATTTCTGAAATGGGTAGAGCCATTCTGCCAGTTCTTGTTCTATCTTTTTGATGGCAGCTTCTTCCTGGGCATATTTTCCGAAGATATTTGTGTTTTGGATGGAGTCTTCAGGCTGAAAATGTCTTTTCCGGTTCTGATGCTGATCCGGGGATAGGCCCAGGAAATCTTCTATGGAAGATACCGTTTCCTCATAGCAGAAGACCAGATCTTCAAAGCGTACAGGAAGAATACGGCTGTCATGGGTTTGGAGACTCTTTCGGACATTGACAAAATAAGTGATGAAATTCTCGACGGAATCTGTAGGAATAAACATGGCACTTGGACCATAGACATATTTAGCCATGATATACAGGTCTCTGGGATCCCGGTCAACAATGATGCACCGGGGATCTTCAAAGAATCTCATGCTGTGCTGAGGGTTGTTTGTCGAGAAAGGCTGGTTGAGAAGAAGGGCTTCACCAGGTGGGATAGGTCCCAGCAGCTTTGCCATATATTGTTTTGTTTTATGCTGAAAGTCCTTTGGCTCTACGGAAAGATATCTTTCATGAAACGGAAAAAGGGCGGCATTAAACCCGCACCTTTTGAGTCTGGTAGAAAGATAGGAACGGAGCAGCCTGCTGTATCGGATCAGAGCGGCCCTGTTTCTGTCATACTCAAAGGTCCGGATTCCTTGCCACCTTACCTGGATTAAAGAATCGAGATAGTCATAGGACAGCCTTTTAAACCGGTTTTGGGTAAACCGGTTGTGGCTTCGTTCCAAATCTCTGACGAGCAGTTGAAAACGATATATGGCAGTGTCACTGGATATTCCCTTGACGAAATTCCTGCACAGGTGATATTCAAGGTCTTCTAATCCATCCGGCATATAGGAGATCGTAAATTCGATATCATCCCGTTTCCCGGGAAGGCACCTTATTCTGCTGTATTCCTTCAGCAGGGAAAAAACCGCACCCGTCCCGGTAAATCCATATCCGCAAATCCCAATAATCATGTCATTGCCCTTCGATTGTCGGCAGCCTTTTGCAGGTCAATGTTACTATCGTCAGTACCTTCCCCTATCCTGCTGTCCTCCGCAAATATGATGGTCAGGAAAAAGACCAGATGTATGATGGTCGTCAGTCCGGAGAAGATTACCAGTACACCATAAAAGCAGGAAAAGATGATGCTGAACATGCTTCTTTGCCGGATCCGGTGCAATAGCATATAATAAAAAGAAGCCAGCCCGGCATATCCTGTACAATACAGCATTTCCATAAAGCCGGTCATATACTTTCCGGTCTCTGCCCCATAACCCAATCCTAAAATCAGCTGCGTACGGGAAAGATGAGAAAAGTAATAATTCCACCAGAAGAGACGACCCTGAACAGCGGTAAGACCTCCCTCGCGTCCGGTTACTCTGTTTATGGCATTGCGGAAGAAGGGAAGCTGCCAGAGGAGCAGCAGGGCGAGGGCAAAAATTGCCAGCAATATGCCGGCTTTGATGAGATTCGAAACGTCCCGCAGGTTGCTTCCCAGCAGGACATAGACAAGCCATGCCCCCCCAACCATAGCAATGCCCATACCGGAGGTAGACAGGGCAATGCCGACAGAAATCATGACAGCCTTACCGATCCGGTTTTTTTCTTCCTCTTTTAACAGACACCATAAAAGGGCTCCGATACTGTATTGGGCAAAGTGGGAGGGCTCAAAAAAGAAAGCACATGGCCGGTACAGCTGGGAAGCGAAATCATAGCCGGTCAGGATAGCCAGCTCGTATTGCTTTCTGGAGCTTTCCTTAATGAGGAAGGGGATTGTTGCGATCAGGTGAAAGCCGAAAAGGTAATGACATATTGTCTGCAGCATGACGATGATGCTTGCCGCAAGGGCTACATAGGTCATGATTTTTAAGATCAGAGAAGCATCGATCCATTTGTCATAGGTTCCTGCGATCCATATCATCAGAAGTCCAAAACCAATCAGATTCGTCATATTTCCGGTTGACCTTGTCATACTGTAGAAACAGAAGAGGATCACGCCGGAGAGCTTTCCCAGGGTATCGTAAGGCACTCTTCCCTGGTTGATCCGGAAAAGCCAGGGAACCAGGACGATCAATCCCACCATTCCCAGGCCCATGCTGACGATGGGAAAACGGAGAAAAGCCGTAATGGGCAGTAAGGCGATCATTGAAGAAATAAAAACAACCCGTTGATCTCTCATTTGTCCTGTCTTCCTTCCCTGAGTCTGATCTGTCAGCAGACTGACGTCTGGCATAGTATTGTCTTGAGTACCTGCGCTTCTGTGTGGATATTATAGCGGGAGGCCCTGATCACATCCGCGTATTTCTTTCTGTCATGGCTTTGCAGATCGACAGCTTTCTGCGCCCATTCCTCGGGGTTATCTCTCAGGGGAAGAAATTCCAGCAGTTTTGTTGCCCTGGCTTGTGCCGGTATCACTCCGGCGGAGGCAATACAGGGCAGGCCGCAGCATTGAGCTTCGATCAGGACGATTCCCAGTCCTTCGAACCGGGAGGGCAGAATAAACACGTCCATGGCCTGATAGTAATCCTGGACATGGGGGACAGAGCCGGTAAAGATTACGTCAAGACCTGACTGCTTTGCCTTATTCTGAACTTCCTCCATCAGATCCCCGTCGCCGCAGACGAGAAAAGATGCCTTTTCGTCCCTCTTTTTGATCTCCCGGAAAATCTCCATCAAAAACAAGGGGTTTTTCTGATAGGCGATACGCCCGGCAAAGCCATAAACACGTCTGTTTTCCAGGCCGAGCTCTTGGCGGATTCTATTCCTGACTTCATCGTCAAAGGAGAACCTGTCAGGGTCAATGGCATTGTAAATCAGATCAGCCGGTTTATTCCCGAAAAAAAAGGCGGCCGAGAGCTCAGAGTTTGTCAGCCTGGTGATCTTCAGATATTTCTGCCATTGACGGTTTACCGCGTGAAGGGTACGCTGAAGAAAACCGCAATTGTGAAGATTGTTATTGTGGGCATGAATGATGACACGGTAGCCCTTGATACGGGCGATGATGGCCGGAAAAAGCCAGGCCATGGAATACCAGTTGAAATAGACGGCGGAATCTATGTCTTTTCGTCTGGCGAGCAGCTTAGACCAGGATACCAGGTTTGAGAGCATATGCCTTTTGGGCTCTATTGTCAGGGTATCCCCCTTGCCCGGCATCTCTGCTTCCGGTCCGTCTTTTTCTATCACATAATCAAATACGATCTCGTCCGACATGCCTTCCGCCATGCCCAGAACAAAGGTTTCTATTCCGCCCTTGACATAGCCGGCAAGGCCATGCACCAATATTCTCATGTTTCCCCCCTAGACCAGGTCAATCCGTCTGCCTGCTTCGTCAGAGTAGTAGGCAGCATAGACAACCTTCATGACCTGGGCGGCCAGATCGAAGCAGCCCTCCGGCTCCCGATCCTCCAGGACAGCTCCCATAAAATCAACGATCTCATTGCAATAGCCGCGGAGCATTTCATCTGCGACAAAGGGCTTGTTCCAGCCTGTCACGATGGGGAGCATTTCGGAGAGATAGACCCCCTCCATACCGTCTGCGTCCACCATGTAGGTCTCCATGGCATCGTTCATGGTAAGACGACAGTTGATTGCCGCGTCATTGGCATAGATCTCCACATAGTTTTTGCTGCCGCCCAGAAGATTGTCTGTGGAGATGACGACAGCCTTGCTCCCGTCTGTAAAGGTAAGGACTGCCGTGCCGGCATCCTCTACATCGTGGGGCTGCGCCGCGATATGCCGATGCTCATATTCCGACAGACGCTTTGTGGCGTAGCCCATATCACCGATGACGCTTTTTACGGTCACATTATGTCCCTGGGAAAGGGATTCCTGTTCCTTCAGATAGAGAATGGCGCCAAGCGGATGGACGCCGTTTCGCATGAAGATACCGCCGCCGGTTTTATTCCATTCCCCGGCCACGGCAGAGCTGGACCCCTTCAGGCTTTCTTCCCCCTTCATATAGAGGATACGGCTTTTTCTGGCCCGGATGATCTCGCCGGCTTTTAAGACAGCAGGGGCATATACGAAATTTTCCGCGTACATAAAGCGCCTGCCTGTCTCGGCTCTGACCCTTCGCAGAAGATCCAGCTCCTCAAGCAGGCATTCATACATATACTTTTTTGAGACCTTCTCCCCTATGGGCTCCGGGTCTGTCGGCCGGCCGAAATAACCGATCAAGGGTTTTTCGCAGATCACATGCTTGCCGGCACGCATGGCCAGGATGATTTCCTCCTTGTGTACATAGGGAGGCGTGCAGATGTCTACCACATCGATCTCCGGATCCATCAGAATATCGTTGATGTCGACAGTCCCTTTTTCAAAGCCATACCGCTCTACCGCCATGCGGATCTGTTCCGGCCGTCTTGCCATAACGGTTTTAAGCCGGACCGGGATATTGGATCGTTTGTATCCGAAAGCATGGAGCTCTAACGCTCGGCCGGCGCCGATGACGCCTACCGTTACTCTGTCTGTCATAGTATTCCCCTAATCCTATTGATAGGACAGGACTTTGAACTGCTCGACATATTCATAGTCCTTCTCCTTTGTCGCCGCGATAGCCATCCTGGGATGCTGGTTTGCCAGTCCGGTGAGCAGATACGAGGTGTTGTAGCCCCACACAATGCCGGCTTCCTTCATCGGCAGCATCTGTTCCTGAATCAGCCTGAGGAGAGGCTCGATGTGGTATTTTTTTCCGTTCAGGCAGCCTAAAAGGGCTTCCAGATGGCAGTTGCCTGCTCCCCTGCCCATACCGAAGGCAGTGCCGTCGAGCCATTTTGCGCCGCAGTCTCTGGCCTCTATGGTGTTGGCAAAGGCACACTGCTGATTGTTGTGAGCGTGCATGCCCACCTCTTTGCCGACAGGAGCCAGGATATTGTGATAAAGGCGGGTCAGCTTTCTGGCCTGCTTCGGGTACAGCGCCCCGTAGCTGTCGACAACGTAAATGGCCAGGGCAGGAGTTGCGGCAAGAGAATACAGAGCCTTGGCGATCTGTTCATCCGTGCATTTGGATATCGCCATTATGTTGCAGGTCGTTTCATATCCCAGAGAACTGATATAATTGATCATCTCGATCGCTTCCGGCATTGTTTCCATGTAGGTCGCCACACGAAAGAGATCGATGGGACTGTCTTTTCTGGGAGCAATATCCTCCCGGAAATCCGTTCTCCCGACGTCCACCATAATGGATAGCTTCATGCGGGGATCCTTTTCCCCGATGGCCTCCCAGACATCCTGATCGCTGGTGAATTTCCATTTTCCGAAGGCACAGGGGTCGAACTGCCTCCTGCTTGCCCTGTATCCAAACTCCATATAGTCCACACCTGCTGCGAGGTTGGCCTGATACAGGGCTTTCACGAAGCTGTCGTCAAAGGCAAAATCGTTGACCAGACCACCGTCCCGCAAGGTCGCGTCTACTATCTTTAATCCATCTACGTTCATTGCCCTCAGGCCTCCATCTTAGCCTCAACGAGGCGGATCAGGTTACCGACGATTTTGATGTCAGGACTTTTCAGCTCGTTCTCGGAAAAGGAGATATTGAATTCGTCTTCCAGGGTATAGACAAACTGGATCAACCCCAGGGAATCAACATATCCTTCTTCAACGAAGTTCAGAGTGAGGATGTCGATATCACCGGGGATCGTGTACTCGCGCTGGATGTAATCGATGATAAATTCTTTTACGTTTTCCTTCATGGCGTACCTCTTCTGGCAGGCTTAGCCGTCAAGTCCTGCCTCACGTAAATAGCTCAAAATTGCTGTTCGCTGCAGCTTGCCCATGGTATTTCTGGGCAGTCTGTCAACGAGGAATATTTTATGCGGCTGCTGGAAATCCGCAAGATTCCTGGCACAGTAGGTCCGCAGGGCTCTGAGGTTGATTTCATGATCCTCCTTCGGGACAATGGCCAGAGCCACCACCTCACCCAGTCTGTCGTCCGGATAGGAGAAGGCGGCACATTCTTCGACCTCGGGAAGCCGTGCGATGACCGTGTCGATATCATGGGGATAGACATTGACGGCACCGGTGATGATCAGCTCCTTCTTGCGTCCGGAGAAATACAGATAGCCGTCCTGATCCATATATCCAAGGTCTCCGGTGCGGAAATAGTCATGGAACATGGCTGCCTTCATCATGGCTTCCTGTCTGTAGTAGCCCTTGCACAGAAGCTTTGTCCTGACGGCGATTTCCCCGATCTCACCTGGCGCGCATTCCGTATCAAAATCAGATTCGGATTCGTCCCTCAGGATCTTGATTTTCGCCTCATCAAAGGGTTTGCCGACAGAATTCTGTTTATCCCTGGCTTCCTGGAAACAGATATCCGTTACGGTGGAAACCTCTGAGGCTCCATACATCTCATGGAACTCACATTGTAAGAGCTCGATCAGCTCATACTTGACAGATGCCTCCAAAAGAGCTGAGGAGGAAACTATGGTGCGGAAGCTGGTGATGGAGGGCGCGTCAGGTTTTTTGAGCAGCTCCAGGATCTGGGCCAGCTGGGCAGAAACGGCAATGGTGAAGGTAGGCTTTTGTTCTGCCACGCATTTCAGCCAGATGGCCGGTGTGAAACGGGGCAGCAGGACAGAACTGGCTCCGAGGATCAGAGGCAGGATAACCAGCCGCTCGGCTAAGGTATGATAAAGGGGTGTGGCAGCGATGATCCGGTCCTGCCGGGTCAGTCGGTAAACCCGGATATGTGCGGCGCAGCGGTCATATTTATTATCCTGGCTGATATCGATGGGTTTGGGTGTACCGGTAGAGCCGGAGGTCATTGTCAGGATCAGACTTTCGCTTCCTGTAATATCATAATCGAGTTCCGGCCTTTGGGCAGGCATCTCAGAAAGCTTTGAAAACGGAAAGGTGTTGGGGTAATCCTGATCCAGACAGATGGCAAAGCCGGGGATATCCAGGCCGCCGCTTTTATCGCATTCGGAAAAGAAGGCCTTTCTCGCGATGACATGTTTCACATCTCCTGCAGTCATGGCTGCCCGGATCGCCTCCAGCGGAAGAGAAGGATTGAGCGGAACAACACATACACCAAGATCGGCAGCCGAAAAGAAAAGCGCCGCTGATTCAATACTGTTATTCATGGGAATGGCGATATGATCACCATAGGCAGCTCCCAGGCTCAGCAGAAGGTTGGAATACCTGCTGACCAGGTTTGCCATTTCCCGATACGTGACAGATTGGCCGTCGCACCATATGGCTTCTTTATCAGGCAAGGCCTGAGCGTTTTCATAGAAGAGGCTTGCCAGTCTGCTTCTCATGCTTTTATTCCCCCGTTTTCTATTTTCTATAATAATAGCAGGCAGTGGCAGTGTGCCTTCCTCTGCCTTGTTTATCTTTTATCCTTTGTGTTTTGTAGTTGACTTATACCTTAGGGATTACCCTGGCAGGATTTCCGAATACGGTATCCCCAGGGGCGATGTCCTTGAGTACCACTGCGCCAAGGCCGATACGGGCACCGTCCCCGATATGAACATCCTGAGCGATACAGGCGCCTGCTGCCAGAAATACATCTTTCCCGATCTCAACGTTTCGCACAATATTGCAGTTGCCGCTGATGACGGAATAATCTCCGATCTTCGTATCATGACCGATGGGAGAGGAAAGAAGCGTTACGAAATCGCCGACAGAAGAATTGGCCGAGAGCTTTGAATAGGGAAACATAATGAAGCCTTCCCCGTGGTCGGAAAATTCTGACAGCATCGCCGTTGGGTGAATGACGGTGGCAAATTTCGCTCCCCGGGATTTTAAATGTCCTACGACTTTTCTCTTCAGGGCAGGAGAACCAAGCGCCAGGGCAAACTCCTCGCCTTCTTTGGGCTGCCAGTCCAGAATGGATCCGACAATGCCATAGTCACATTCGTAAGGATCAAGAGCGTGGGGATTGTCGTCCAGGAAACCGGCAATCTCCCAGGTAGGCTTTGCCTTATTGATATCCTTGATCCACCATAAAAGTTCACGGCCGAATCCTCCGGCCCCGACAATATATATCCTGTTCATCTGTTACTTCTCCTCTTAATTTATATCGTAACTACACATACTATCACATACTATTACATACGTGGCTCGCAGCAAGTGCGAGCCGCTGACCTGAGCAGCTTTCTTATATTTTCATATAACTGCCTTCCGCGTCAGTTTTCAGTTCTGCTATACTCATTATGCCGAGAAATTCCCCACGGGCTCCTCCGTCTTCAGCGGTAGCGCCTTTATGGTTCAGGACGATTCGGATAGTATCCAGCACGCTTTTTGCATCTGTGAGAAACGACACATGATCCACATACCAGACGTCACCTTCAAGCTGGTCTTCCCAGCTTTGAGTGTTACGTCCTTTTACGGTGGAAGGGCTGGAAAGCCCCGGCCTGACATCGTGCCGACGTCTCTGGTATTCGCTATACCGTTTCAGATAACGGACAGGAAGGGGCCTTGGGCCTATCACGGCCATGTCTCCCTTGAGGATATTGATCAGGCTGGGAAGTTCATCGATCGATGTTTTCCGGATAAAGTTCCCTACCTTAGTCATCCTCTCTTCGTCCGGGAGATAGATGCCATTTTCATCTCTTTCCTCTGTCATGGAACGGAATTTAAACATATAAAACTCTTTATCGTCTTTTCCGATCCTAAGCTGTCTGAACAGAACAGGAGAACCCATCTCCTTTTTGATCAGAAGAGAAATGATGAGCAGAAGCGGGCTGAAAACCACCAGTGCGCAAAATGAGAGAAGACAGTCAAGGGGGCGTTTTACAAACTTTTCATATGGACCAAAAGGTTTATGCGGCATATCCATTATTCCTCCGAAAAATGTGCCATACTCCCAGCTGACTTAATGTAATGAAAAATAAGAGGAGAATCATAACTGTGAAAGAATATGTGAGCGAACAGTTACGGGTAATCTCCAAAAGTATAGCGTAAACTGGGGGTAAAATCAACGATTTCTTATCTGTGTTTATATACGAGGCACCGTAGAAAAATCTATGGAGACAGTAGAATTCCATCCCCACTCCCGTATATTACCATGTAATGATTTTCGCGAAAAAAGCTATGCTCCCAGGAGGATCTTTTGATATGGAAAAGAAAAATCTTCTGTTTATGTTAAAGCGCTGGCAGGTTATAGCAGTCCTTCTCATGATTTATGATGGGATTGCTGTCAATCTCTCTTATTTTATTGGACTTTGGCTAAGGTTTGACGCCAGGTATACCATGATCCCTGAGGCCTGCCTGTCCGCATGGGCTGGTTTTGCTCCTGTTTATACGGTGGTATGTCTGATTGTATTCTGGAAGCTGCGGCTCTATAAGAGTATATGGTGCTACGCCAGCTATTCTGAGCTTGTGCGGATCATTCTTTCCTGTTTGATCACCTCAGCCTTTCATACGATTGCGATCACGGTCTTCTTTCACCGGATGCCGATAGCCTATTATCTGATCGGGGCGCTCTTTCAGTTTATGGCAGTTATGCCTGTCCGCTTCCTGTACCGTTTGCTGCTGCTTCTGCGAAATAAGGAGGGATATGCCAGCCGCATCATGCTGATCGGAGCCGGGAACGCAGGCCAGATGATTCTGCGGGAGCTGAACAGGTCTCCTCAGATCAACGGTAAGGTGGTCTGCATCATCGACGACGACCCCAATAAATGTGGCAGATATATCGATGGGATCCCCATTGTCGGGAGCAGGGATGATATCCTGGTAAATGCCGAAAAGTATCATGTAAACAAGATATATCTGACGATGCCTTCCGCTACGGCAAAGCAAAGACGGGATATTCTGGATATCTGCAAGGAGACGGGCTGTGAGATGAAAAATCTTCCCAGCATGTACCAGCTGGTCACAGGCCAGGTAACTGTCTCCGATATGCAGGATGTCTCTGTCGAGGACCTGCTGGGCCGCCCCCCCATCAGGACAGACATGACCGAGGTCTTCAACTTCATCAAGGGCAAAAAAGTGCTGGTTACCGGGGGAGGAGGCTCCATCGGTTCAGAGCTTTGCCGCCAGGTAGCCGCCCATGATCCGGCACAGCTGATCATCTTTGACGTATATGAGAATAATGCCTATGATGTCCAGCTGGAGCTGAAGGAAAAGTACCCTGATCTGGACCTGGTCGTTCTCATCGGTTCCGTCAGAGACAGCAGACGGATATTCCAGGTTTTTGAGGAATATCAGCCGCAGATCGTCTATCACGCTGCTGCCCACAAGCATGTTCCCCTCATGGAGGAAAGCCCAAATGAAGCGATCAAGAACAATGCCATCGGAACCTACAAGACAGCCTATGCGGCTATGGTTCATGGCTGCGACCGTTTTGTCCTGATCAGTACGGATAAGGCTGTGAATCCCACCAATATCATGGGGGCGAGCAAGAGACTCTGCGAAATGATCATCCAGTCCTTTGATCAGAAGATCCGGGAAGGGCGCGCGGATGAGATCCCCCAGCTTTTTACCCATACCGGATATGAAAATGCCGACAAGGACGGAACCGGCGAGGTGTTCCGAAAGGCTCATACGGAATTTGTGGCAGTCCGTTTCGGCAATGTGCTGGGGAGCAACGGTTCTGTCATTCCCCTCTTCCGCAGACAGATTGCAAAGGGCGGTCCGGTGACGGTGACCCATCCGGATATCGTCAGGTATTTCATGACCATACCCGAGGCTGTGAGCCTGGTTCTGATCGCGGGAAGCACCTGCGAGGCAGGATCTGTCATGGTATTGGACATGGGAGCCGAGATGAAGATAGACACGCTGGCCAGAAACCTGATCAAGCTGAGCGGGTATAAACCGGATGTGGATATCAAAATCGTTTATACCGGGTTAAGACCGGGAGAGAAGCTGTATGAAGAGAAGCTTATGGCAGAGGAAGGCCTGCGTAAGACTGACAATGATCTGATCCATATCGGCTGCCCCATTCCCTTTGACGTAGATCAATTCCTGGATCAGTTGAACGACCTGATGCTTTCAGCCTACAGCAACAAGAAGGATATCAGGGAGAGAGTTGCCCTGATGGTATCGACCTATCATCCTGAGAATGCAGGCGTGGTCAATGAGAAGACCAAGGTCCAGGCCTGCGAAGAAGGCGACGGGCAGATCAAAAACACAGAGAGTGACGAGATGCCAAGGGAAAGAAAGCATAGAGGAATGAGTAAATACGGCTCCCGGTTTAAAGGGTGGATTTATGGAAAAACAGCAATGTTTTAAGGGCTTTTACTAAAGGCTTTGACAGGCTTCAATACTATGATGTATAATACCCGTGGTTTTGCTAATGGTGCCTTGTCTGGCTGTATTGGTGCTATCTATCGGGCGTCTGTCTTTTACTGAAACAGGGGTAGCTGTTATGTGCAAAAAAATAGTACTCATTGGGGCGGGCGGTTTTGGCAAAGAGGTCGCTGAGATTATCGCGGACATCAATTGCCGCGAAAAGAAATATGAGCTGATCGGCTTTCTGGATGACGGAAAACAGTTTTGTTCCGAAAGCCGGATCAACGGTTATCCCTGGCTTGGCGGCAGCAGCTGGATCCTGGGGCATAAAGACCAGGTGGTGTGTACCTGTACGGTAGGCGATGCCGTTGCCAAGGCAAAGCTTCAGCGGGAGCTGATGAGGCAGGGCGTGTCCTTTGAGACGATTATTGCGCCATCTGCCGGGATAGCCTCCTACTGTGAAATAGGCCGGGGATGTGTTTTCTATTGGGATGTGCGTATTTCTGTCAATTGCCGGATCGGCGATGGTGTACTTTTAAATGACGGTGTCGCGCTAGGCCACGATGTCGTGATCGGGGACTATACCTCTATTATGCCCGGAACACGGATCAGCGGAAGCTGCACGATCGGGGAGGAGGTCAACATCGGTGGCGCGGCTTTCATCATACCCGGGAAAAAAGTGGGAGATCATGCCAGGATCGCTGCAGGAAGTGTTGTTTTTTCCCATGTCAAATCCGGGACGACGGTTTTGGGTAACCCGGCCAAGCGAATGAGAGAGCTTGAGTAAAAAGAAATCAGGATTGTTGGAGAGCAAGTATGAAAATTGGAATTCTGTTTTCCGGACAGGGTGCGCAATATCCGGGAATGATGAAGGATCTTTATGAAGCGGAATCGGCAGCAAAGGAGCTTTTTGACGCGGCCGATGCCGCTCTGGGAAGAAAAATATCCGCGATCTGCTTTGAGGGCAGCCAGGAGGACCTGAACCTGACGCACAACACGCAGCCCTGCATGCTGGCAGGAGATCTTGCAGCCGCAATGGTATTGAAGGCGCATGGGATCACCGCAGATGCAGTGGCAGGTTTTTCCCTTGGCGAATATGCCGCTCTTGCCTATGCCGGAGCGATCTCATGGGGTGAGGTCTTTCCGATTGTCCAGATCCGCGCTGATGCTATGCAGGCTGCCGTAGCTCCAGGGGTTGGGGCCATGGCAGCCTTTGTCGGTGCCTCGGCAGAGCAGGTCGAGGATATATGCGCAAAGGTTTCGCAGGGCTATGTCGTGGCGGCAAATTATAACAGTCCGGTGCAGACTGTCGTATCCGGCAGTAAGGAGGGCGTAGATGAAGCCTGCGAGCTTGCTGCCGCAGCTGGCCTGCGCTGCATGAAGCTGGCGGTCAGCGCACCCTTCCACTGTGCTCTGATGGAGCCGGCGGCCAAAACACTGGAAGAAAAATTCAGGACGATATCGTTCCGGGATCCGTCCGTCCCCGTATATATGAATGTGGACGGAAGAGCTGTCACAGATGGCGGGGTCCTTGCCGGCCTTTTGGTCAGGCAGGCAAAAAGCCCGGTCCGCTGGGTCCAGACCCTGGAAAATATGCGGGCTGACGGAATTGATACCTTTATTGAGTGTGGAGCGGGCAAAACTCTGTCCGGACTTGTGAAGAAAACGCTCAAAGGGGTTAAGATCCTTCGGGTGGAAAACCTGAAAACCCTGCAGAGCACGCTTGAGGAACTTAATGACAGAGCCTAACCGGGTCTCGCAAAAAATACCCCCTGGAAAGGCTTTGAGAAGATGACAGCTTGCCGGAATAGAACAGGCGCAGTAAGAGGAGAATTCTATGATCAACCCAATGGATCTGACCGGGAAGAACATACTTGTTACCGGGGCTTCAGGAGGGATCGGGCGTGAGACCGCCATCCAGCTCAGCAGGCTGGGGGCAACGCTTGTGGTGACCGCGAGAGATGAGGAAAAGCTGCACAAGACCTATAAGATGCTGGAAGGGAAGGGCCATGGATATTTTACCATGGATCTTGACTATGTGGATTATATTGAACCCATCATGAAACAGTTGTGCAAAGACTGCGGCCCCTTCACCGGCTTTGCCCATTGTGCCGGATTTACCCTGATGCGGCCATTTGCCAAAACCAAACGAGAGCATATCGATTATGTGATGAATTCCAGCTTTTATTCTTTCGTTGAAATTGCCAGATGCCTCACCAAAAAAGGCTGCTTTACAGATGAAGGCAGCATGGTTGCCCTTTCCTCCACGGCAAGTATCCAGGGAAAACAAGGCAAGCTCGCTTACAGTGCGGCCAAGGCGGCATTGGACGCTGCGGTGCGCTGTATGATCTGTGACCTGAAAAAGAAAAAAATCAGAATCAATACGGTGATGCCCTGCTGGGTTGATACGCATATGTTCAGGGAGTATCTGGAGCTTTACTCGGATACCTTTGAAATAAAGGAAATGAAGGAAAAACAGTATATGGGTGTGACAGAGCCCGTTGAGGTGGCTAATACCATCGCTTTTTTACTTAGTGATGCCGCAAAAACAATAACAGGGACATCCATACTGATGGATGGTGGAATGCTGCAGGGGTGAAATGATGAAAGACTTTCTTGAGCTGGAGAACAAACACATACTGGTTACCGGTGGCACCAGTGGGATCGGCAGGGCGACGGCAGTCCTGGCAAGCGAATGCGGCGCCAGGGTGACGGTCGTAGGCAGAAGGGAAGAGATGCTTGAGGAAACTCTTTCCATGATGACCGGCAGCGGCCATTCAGCTGTCCCCTTTGACCTGTCTGACATCAGCCAGATCGAAGCAATGGTGAAGGGCGAGGTGGAAAAGGGAGGTCCCTTCGACGGCTTCGTCCAAAGCGCAGGCATAAACAAGGATATGCCGCTGAATACCATCAAATATGAGAAAATTCACGAGACCATGCTGGTCAATTTCTATTCTTTCTTTGAGCTTGTGAGGGTGATCAGCAGAAAAGGCCGGTTTAATCCGGGCCTTAGCATTGTTGGTATTTCATCTATTTCAGCCAGAGTGGGCATTCGCTCACATACGGCGTATGGGGCATCGAAGGCTGCCATGAACGGCACCATGCGGGCCATGGCCAGAGAGCTGGCGGGAAAAGGAATCCGCGTGAACACGATTTTGCCTGGCCGGACAGACACGGAGATGTACCGGAATTACCTGGAGCTCAAAGAGAGCTTCCAGGAGAAGCCACAGGAAAAGCGGGAGGAACCCAAGCAAACCATTACCAGGAGCTATCTTGGTATGAATAAGCCTGTTGATGTCGCAAATGCAGCAGTCTTTCTTCTGTCCCCGGCATCCAGGATGATCACAGGAGTAGAACTGCCGGTAGATGCCGGATTTACATCATGCTGAGGAGGAACCGAAAATGGTTTACAGTGAATTTGACGGGATCAGGATATCATGCGTGGCGGCCTCTGTGCCGGAGGAGAGGGTTGATATCGCTGCCATGACAGATGATCCTCACGAGGATCCGAAATTTGTGAAGTCTTTCATCAAAAAAACCGGGATCGCGGGAAAGCATAAATGCGGAATGGAACAGACAGCGGCAGACTTCTCATACACGGCGGCCCGGCAGATCGAGGCAGCAGGAAAATATTCCCCTGACGAAATCGGCGTTCTGATCAACGTGACTCAGAACCCGGACTACCGGACGCCCTCCACAGCCCTTGTCCTGCACAAACGCCTTGGGTTAAACAAAAACTGTATCGCTTTTGATGTTAACCTGGGATGCTCCGGCTTTGTCTATGGCGTTTCTCTTGCGGCAGGCATTCTGATGACCTCCGACGCGAAGAAGGCACTGGTTCTTGTGGGCGATACGCTGGCAAGAGGCAGAAGAACCTTTGACATCGATAAGAGAAACTCCAATACCGCCCTTCTCTTTGGGGATGCCAGCTCCGCTGCCCTTTTGGAGAAGGATGGGAAGGGCTGCCTTCAGTCCGGCCTTATGAGTGACGGAACCGGGCATAAAGCTCTTTCCATTCCCTACAACGCATGGAAGCATCCGGTTGGGCCGGAGGCAATTCCGGGCGATGATATTGCCGTCTTTAATTTCACCATCAATGAGGTTCCGGCTTTGATCCGGGAGTACGCAGAGAAGACCGGTACGGTCATGGAGGACTATGATGATCTCGTGCTGCATCAGGCCAACATGATGATCATTAAAAATATCGCCAAGCGGGTAGGCATGCCCATGGAAAAGGTTCCGGTATCCCTGGACCGCTTCGGGAATACCTCCGGGGCGTCAGTGCCGCTCACCATTGTGGATAAATATGGCGCCTGCCAGGACGGCAAAGAGGTCAGGATGCTGACCAGTGGATTTGGCGTCGGTCTCTCCTGGGGAGTCATGGAGGTCAGGATGAATACAGATGACATTCTGCCCTTGACCTATGGAAAGGACCGCTTCGACGATGGGTATCCGGATGAATTTTGATTCGTTTACCGCGCTGAATATAAGCTGCTGTGGCGGCATGATTCGCAGAAAATTTGTGCGTATACTATTTTTGTCAATATTTTGTCGTAAATATATGCGCATACTATAATTATCATAAATCATAATATCGGGGAGGATTGTGGGTTGCTGCCTGCCAGTGGCAGGCGTTTAGCAACGACCGGTTCTGATGCCCGGTGGGCATCGTTTAGAACCGACCGAGCCGGAGGCGAGACCCGACAGGCGAGACCCGACAGGCGAGACCGC
>JAFWGA010000031.1 GCA_017515325.1 Blautia sp. | reverse complement strand
GCAAAACCGCTGTAGTCATATTTCTGGAAATAGATTTCATGTCTTCCGGTTCCCTCAAATTTCACCTTGTGGCTTCCCTTTGCGTTGAAGCTATAGCCATTATTAAGGCTTCTTTGAGAGAAATTTCCATGCAGGTACATGATTCCTTTTGTCAGGTAATCCGTATGGCCTCCGCCCGCCGTCAGGAAATTTCCAGCAACGTACACTTCGTCGTTTGCATTCGTCATCTGGAGACATCCGTAACAGCCCGTGACTGTCTCCTTCCCATCGTTCCCAACAGTACGGCTTCCCGCAATATAGTAATCGCCCCCAACATCGAGTATCCCACCATTCACAAAGATCGTCCCGCCTGTCTGCAGAAGATTACCCATAACCGTCAAAGTGCCGCAATCCAGATTCGTGGTTCCTGTGGCATGTTTCAGATTTCCATTCGCCGTCAGATTGTGGGCATCGACGGTCACATTCCCGATTGTCGCGTCGCTTGTAATCGTGACATCGTTCTGCATGATCATTTTGCCGATACTGCATTCGCCGTTTTCAAAGTAAATAAGGTGCGACGCTGCGTTGGTCATGGTCAGATTCAGCGAGGTACCGAAAGAGATCGCTTTATCATTTTGCTGCGTCCTATATTGTTTCAGGTTTCCATTCAGGTTCAGGGTACCACTGGAAATGTTCATTGAGGAACCCGACTGGATGACGAGGTCTCCATCGATGGTCAGCGTACCGTTAGAATTGCTCATGTTAAGGGCGCCCGTGGAATCGCTATAGACCTGGGATCCGCTTGTCCCTGCCGATCCCTTCTGGATCCGATAATCTCCATGGATGACCAGCGTCCCTGCGCCGATGGTAAGGGTGCCGTTTTCATGAATCAGGTTCCCGTTGATGACCAGTGTATGGCCATTTAGGTTAACATTGCCATTGGAGATAACGAAATCGCTTGGGACCTCCATGTCGTAGGGCAGGCTGATGTTTGTTTCGGAAATCCTGCCCCTGTTATCGCTAAGTACCGTGCTGTTGATCGTCGTCACACCGCCGTACTGTTTATTGGGAGCCTCTGTACCCAGGGTGCAGCCGCCTACATTTTTACCGTTTTCAAAATGCATCCGTAAGCGGATAGGACTTGTTTCTTCTCCTGCCAGTTCCAGCTCTGACGAGTAAATGGATTCCATCTGATCCGTCATGATGGAATAATATTTTGCTTCTGCACCTACATTGGAAAACAGGTGATATTTGAAATCCTCGCAGAAAACGATCTTATCTTCGTTTACCGTATGTGTTTCACCCTTGTACTCTGTTTTCACTCCGATTTCCGCATATACATCCGCAGACGCAACGAGGATGTCGACACCGCCCGTCACTTTTAAGCTGGCGGAGATAATGCCTTCTCCCGTCACATTCTTTTGAGAAACGGAAAATGATTTTGTCGCCTTGCCCACCCCGTTCTGATCGATCGTTAAGCCTGTGCGAAATGCTCCGGTAAATGTGGCTTTTACTGACATTTCCTGTGTCATGGAAAATGTGAGGCTGATTTTACCAACTCCGGCGATGCGGATCTCTCCAAGGGGGACTTCCGCAAGCGAATCAAGTTTCTGGCTCACTCCGGTCTCGATGCCCCAGCTTCCGCTGAGGGAAATGCTTAGGTTTCCGCCGGAAAAGGTATGGGACAGGGACATATTGGACAGATAGACCTCTGCATCTGCCGAACCCAGAGAAACAGCCAAAGAGAGTTTCTTGTTATCTTTATCATAGGTGAGGCCTGCGCTTTCTACATCGTTGAAAGGGTCATGGATGACCTCAACGCCTCCAGCAGGAAAGAATTCGCTGTTTTCACAGGTAAGTTCCAGTTCTCCGGACTCCTCGACGGAGGCGAAGATCGTGTTGTCCGCCTTTTGGACAAAAATACTGGCAGACTCCCCTTTCTTTTCAACAGCCAAGGCTTCATAGCCGATCGGTAAATCCTGCAGATACACGATGAAGGTATCTCCCTTAAAGATCTCCACTGGACTTTGCCAGACGGTTACCAGGGAATGATCCTCATCTATGTCAACAACGGTTCCTTTGGGGACGACACGGACGTCCTCCGGAAAAGAGATATTGTCGTCAGGGGCAGAGGAAAGCTCTTCCTGGTTGTAGTCTGTCTCTTCGGTATCTGCTTCCATCCCGGAAATCTTATCCGCTGTCAAAACCATCTGGATGGATAGCAGGATAAGAGAAAAAATGAATAGGGTCCGCTTTTTTTTCATTTGGTTCTCCTTTCTTTGGTGTAAGGATTCGCTGGTTCACAATCAAGATGGTTTTCTATGATTCCAGTGCAAAAAGCTTGTTTCCATGGCAAGCTTGCCTGTCAGTGGAGGTAAGGGGCTTTATTGCACGCCCCTATATGAGCATGAATTGGCTTGCACGAAACAATCCGTAAGAATCATTTTTTGCAGTAGAATCATTTATATAGGCTCTGTCACACCAAATTACTGATATTGTTCCAAAACCTATGGTAATCCTCTTTGAAACGTTCTATAATAATCTCGGTTATAATTAAGATAATATCCGAGGTGGATGATGAAAACTGTTGAAGAGATTTTTGCATTG
>JAFWGA010000030.1 GCA_017515325.1 Blautia sp. | reverse complement strand
TTTAGTGTGAAGTGCAAAGCAATTTTACATTAAAGACCCTATTTAAAGGATTTTCAAAGAAATTGCCTTGCAGAAGTATCCTATAAAAATCGCTACTTTATGCGATGACAAGCGGAGTCTTGATTTTTTCAGCAGACACTAATTATGTTTTTAAAAGAATGTAAGCGTAATTATGAAATCAGTAAAACAATCCGTTGCCTCCGGCATCTTGGAAGGCCAGACCAGTTCTTGGGTCATACAGGATTGGGCTGCAAAGCACAGCCCGCCTTTCATCTGTTACAAAGAGGCTTCCTTGTAATGCCATAAATTGCTCTGGATAAACCTGAACCGTATAGTTGCCAAGAATCCGATAATCCTCTTTGCTAAGGGGGTGTTCTTCGTTCTGGAGGATGGTACACAATTTTTGGCTTAGCTCGTCTAAGGGAATTACGATGGACCAGGTATCCTGCTCAATCAGATGGAAATCCCTGGAAACGGAGGAGAAAGGGAATAATCCCCTTCTGGAATCTGCCTCCATCCGCTTGCTGATTTCTTTTTTGTCCAGAGCCTGGTCACCCTGGAACAGATAAAGCTGTTGAAAATACGACCGGATGACAGTCGGATCATCAGGCTGGGAAATGTTGTCATGTGTCACTCGTTCAGCAACTTCTTTTGGGAGTCTGAGGGGGTCGGGAATCTTATAGGTACTTTCAGGCTCAAAAAGATGAACGATACTCTCAGCTACAGAGCGTTTGCCTTCACGGTTACATCGCCCGGCAGCCTGGATGATGCTGTCAAGCCCGGTCAGAGCACGGTATACCTCAGGAAAATCAAGATCAACACCAGCTTCTATAAGGCTTGTGGATACTACTCTGCAGGGCATGCCGTTACGTAGCCTCTCCCGTATCTCATCAATTGAGACCTTCCTGTCTATCGGAGCCATCAGGGTTGAAAGATGGTAGCATCCTTCTTCATTATGCAGCAGATTGTAAACAGCTTTGGCCTGCCGACGGCTCCTGACGATGCACAGGACCTGAGCGCGCTTATTGAGCTGTTCTGCAAGTGCAGCATCCTCCAGTACACCTTCGTTTATATATGTGACCCTCCGGAAGATATCCTGCGGGATCATAGCCCTGGGGCAAATCTCGGTGGGCTGAAGGTCTGGTAAGTATTTTGAAAACAGGGAGTCCAGAGCTGGCTGCGTGGCTGTACAGAGCACACAGGTTGCATGATAGTTGAGCACAAGTTCGCTGATGGCATGTACACAGGGCATCAGATATGGTAGAGGCAGCGTCTGGGCCTCATCGAAGATGACTACGCTGTTGGAAATGCTGTGGAGCTTACGGCAGGCACTGGTACGGCTTGCAAACAAGGACTCAAAAAACTGGACGGACGTAGTCACGATAACTGGAAGATCCCAGTTTTCGGATGCCAGCCGTTTCATATCCGACATTTCATCTTTATCTACATAGTTTGCCTCGGAATAGTGTGCCAGGACGTTTTCCATGCCGAGGATCTGTTCGAATACGTCTACGGTCTGGTCGATTATGGAACAGTAGGGAATCACATAGATGATCCGGTCCATCCCGTGTTTTACTGCCTGATTCAGGGCAAAGGCCAGTGATGCGATAGTCTTGCCTCCTCCAGTAGGGACAGTCAGGGTTTTGAGACCGGCTGTCTGCTCTTTGCCTGCATGGATGCAATCGGCAAGTATCTGACTACGTATCTGATTCATGCCTTCTCGGCCATCTAAAAAGCCCATCTTTTCAATATGCTGCATCAAGCGGTCCAGAAGATCGGACATGGATGAGGTGTTGGCTTTTCGCCGGTTGGCTTTTACCGGCTGCATGAACGCCTCAGTATCCAGAAAATCGGCATCTACCAGGCACGAGAACAACATCCGCGTAAAAAATGAAAGACAGAATCCCATATGGGCCGGGGTGGCTGTCAATGGAGGCCATGAAATCTGGGGATAGGAAATTTCCTCCGCGATCGGCATTTTCTTCTGCTTCCAACCATAGATACGACCGGATAGAGTCCCGGCTGCACAGCTGATATCCCCTCCATCTGGCAGGCCGGCATGATGGCCTGCTATGCTATAGACAACAGGAAGGACGGCCTTGTTTTTGGAGAGAAGGGATAGAACTTCTTTTGAGGATATGGGGGTGGTTGTGAGGCCAGATGACTTTCGAAGTACTTCGTAAGCGCCTGGAGTGGAATGATCGACCTTCCCGCCATTGTCCCAGATACGGCTTTGAAAGGCAGGAGCGTATTTTCCGTAGTCATGGAACAAACCCGCCAGGTAACCGAGGCTGCCCGCTCCGAAAGGTTCTGCAAAGGCACTGGCTAACTTAGCCACGGCTTCACTGTGCCCGGCTATTGTCTGGACTGCGGAGATCTCTCCAGTTGATTCTTCTGTTCTGATATGTGCCGCGTTAACTCTTTGTTGCTCCAAATCATGTACCTCCTACATTCTATATGTGTAAAAAATATATCAGGTTATATCATACCGGGTTGAAAATGAGAAATCCAGAGAGAAATTTGGAAATGAAAGAATCGGCATGCCTGCCAACTTACCATGATGTAATTTCGTTGGTGTATAGGCAGGTGAGAGAATTGAAAACGCGTATGATTAATGTACCACTGTTGACGAAACTGGGGAAGTAAGGTGAGCAGGTTTTAAAGGCTGAAGGTCTGAGCCCTCTCATTACCCTACAGAAATAAAAGTCATATATCCTAATTATGACGTTTTATTTTGCTTTTTTTTATGAAGTTTGTATATAATCTGTAGAAAACATAACGAGGCCATGTTATAATAGTTTTAAATGACAGAGCTATGGCGTTCAGGTAATGTTCGGCTTTTTTTGTCAAGATAAACAGAAAGGAGTGATGCGTTTGAGCTTTGGGTTCGAACTGGAAGTTTGGGGGCCTTATGCATTGTTTTCCCGACCGGAGCTGAAGACGGAAAGGTATAGCTATGAGATGATCACACCTTCAGCAGCCAGGGGGATCATTGAAAGCATTTACTGGCATCCGGGACTGCGTGTTGTCATAGACAGGATCTATCTCCTGCCGGGGAAAGAGGGCATCACAGATGAGGCAGATCCGTTCCATTATGAAAATATCCGACGCAATGAGGTAAAGGCGAAAGCCCAGGCAGCTCAATTTGAGGCTATGCTTAATGGCGGGAAGGAAGCCTGTCTTGTGACCAGTAAGGAAATACAGCAGAGAGCGTCTGCAGTCCTTCGAGACGTCCATTATGTCGTGAAGGCTCATTTTGAGATGACTGGGAACGCGAAGCCTAGTGACAATGAAGGGAAGTTTGCGGATACCTTCCGGCGGAGGATAGGAAAGGGGCGGTTTTTCTCGGAACCTTATTTTGGATGCCGTGAGTTCCCCGTGCATTTCGCACCATGGCCAAGCGGAGAAGATATAATCCCTATGGATGTCTGCAAAGATCTGGGGATCATGCTCTATGACCTGGATTACACGGATAAGGAGCATATAAAGCCGATGTATTTCCATGCGAAGTTGGAACATGGTGTGATGCAGGTGGCTGGAGAGAGGGTGATGCGATGATCCTGCAGGCATTGGCGAAGCAATATGAAGCCCTGGCAGCTGAGGGAAAGATTGCGGAACCGGGATGGTGTGACGCAAAGGTATCACTTGCGGCTGAACTATCAGAAACCGGGAAACTGGTAAGGCTTTTGCCCTTATCCGACATGAATGGGAATAAAGAACGGCCCAGGATCATGAAAGTACCGGAACAGGTGAAAAAGACCTCGGGAATCGCTGCTAATTTCCTTTGTGACAGTTGTGAGTATATATTCGGGCTGGATTTAAAGGATAAACCTGAAAGGGCCAGACAATGCTTTGAGGCCTCGAGGAAGAAGCACCATGAGATTTTGGATGGGCTGGATAGCGCGGGGGCAAAAAGCATCCTGCTGTTTTTTGATGGATGGGACCCTGTACAGGCAGCGCAGGATCCTATCCTCATGGAATATGAGAAGACAATCCGAGCAGGCGGCAGCATAGTTTTCTTCGCTAATGGCCGGTTTGCCCAGGAGGATCCGGATATCCGGCAGAAGTGGTCAAGATACAGAGATACGGTACAGGGCGGTGCTGACACGGGGATCTGTCTGGTGACAGGTGAAGAACTGCCCATCGCGCGCCTCCATGATAACATCAAGGGCATCAGAGGAGCCCAGTCATCCGGTGCTTCTCTGGTATCGTACAATGCCCCGGCGTTTGAATCGTATGGGTTTACACAGGGGGAAAATGCCACAGTGAGCACCAGTGTGATGCTGGAGTATACAAAGGCCCTCAACTACATGCTCTCGCACCGTGAATATGTCCAGCAGATCGGTGAGACTACTATCGTTTTCTGGGCAGAGCATGCGGCAGCCCTGCCACAGACTATTGTCAGAGGTGAATTATTTGACCTCTGGGATAATGGAGAAGAGGAGGATGATTCTCTCACGGAAAAGGATGTCCAGGGAATCCTGAAGGATATTTCCAAAGGAAGGAGAACGACATTCCGAAATACGGATCTTTCCCCGGATGACCGCTTTTATCTCCTTGGGATTTCCCCAAATGCTGCCAGGCTGTCTGTCAGGTTTTACTGCGAAAAAAGCTTTGGTAGGCTGCTGGACAATCTGATATCACATCATGAAAGGCTGAAGATCGCAAAACCGGTCAGGGATGAGGAAAAGCGCCTATCCCTCTGGCATATGCTCAATGAGACAGCAAACCAGAAGAGCAAGGATAAGAATCCGCCCTCTCCTATGGCTGGGGCTGTATTCATGTCTATCCTGGATGGGACTGGATACCCGGCTGCGCTATATGGCCAGATCATGCTGCGCATACGGGCAGAGCATGATATCAGCTGGCGCAAGGCGGCTATCATCAAAGCATATTTACTGAACAAGAGGAATACTATAGTGCCAAAGGAGGTCCTGCAAGTGGCATTGAACGAAGATGCAACCTATAGACCTTACGTTCTGGGTGAGCTTTTTGCCCTTCTTGAGAAGGTGCAGGAAGACTCAGCTGGATTGGGGAAGAAGGTCAACTCTACGATCAAAGACAAATATTTTACAAGCGCCTGTACGACACCGGGCAGGATTTTCCCCCTGCTTCTGAGCCTGTCGTCGCACCATCAGAAAAAGCTCTCCGATGCCAGCAAAGTGTTTTATGATAAGGAGCTTTGCGGCTTGATGGCAAAGCTTGGATCCAGCTATCCGATGCACTTGAGCCTGGAGGAACAGGGGGCTTTCTATCTGGGGTATTACCAGAAAAGGCAGAGCCTCTTCGCTAAGAAGAGTGATGAAAAAATGGCAGAGGGAGAGGAATGAGATATGGGAGACGTGATAAAGAACAGGTATGAGTTTGTGGTGTTTTTTGATGTGACAAATGGAAATCCTAATGGGGATCCAGATGCTGGGAATATGCCCAGGGTGGATGCCGAGACCGGTACAGGACTGGTCACGGATGTTTGCCTTAAGAGGAAAATCCGGAACTATGTAGAGATGCTGAAGGATATGGATGACCATTACCGGATCTATATCAAGCAGGGGGTCCCGCTTAACCGGAGTGATAACGAGGCCTTTGCCACTGTTGGGATCGAAAACGCTTCTGAGGACAAAAAACTGAAGGACAGAGTCAAGGAGGCCAGGAAGAAGAAAAATCCCGACCTTGACATGTTTATCCGTGAATATATGTGCAGCCACTTTTACGATATCAGGACTTTTGGTGCAGTGATGACTACTATGGTCAAGGGTGCGCTGAACTGTGGTCAGATCAGGGGGCCGGTCCAGCTCGGCTTCTCCAGGTCTGTGGATCCGATCGTACCGCAGGAAGTGTCGATAACAAGGGTTGCCATTACGACTGAGTCAGATGCGGAAAACAAGAGCACGGAGATGGGGACAAAGTATATCGTTCCTTATGGGCTCTATAGGTGCGAGGGGTATGTTTCGGCAGCTCTTGCCCAGAAAGTCACTGGCTTTTCAGAAGATGACCTGGAACTGCTTTGGACGGCCATTTTAAACATGTTCGAGGAGGACCGTTCGGCTGCGAGAGGGCAGATGGCAGTGCATAAGCTGGTCATTTTCAAACACGAATCTATGTTTGGAAATGCTCCTTCACATAAGCTTTTTGAATTAGTCAAAGCTGAGAAGAATAATGGAGTTGATGTACCCCGCAGCTATGCAGATTATACAGTTACAGTAGATCTTAATAAGCTTCCGGAAGGAGTCAGCTGTGAGCAGAGGGAGTGAGGAGGTAAGGGAAGAGGATTACCGAATGATCTCGGAAATCCAGCATTTTGCTTTCTGCAGGCGTCAATGGGCTCTGATACATTTGGAGCAGCAATGGGAAGAGAATCTATTGACGACAGAAGGGGAACTGATGCATAAGAGGGTGCATGATGAAGCACAGATTGAATTGCGGAGAGATATACTAACTCATACTTCCCACACCCTAAAAGGCTTTCGCATATGATAAACAAAGGATTTTAGGGCAAAAAATAGCTATGCTGCCTCAGAAAGACCATTTGCAAGGGATAATGACCTCTGTAAGTATCCTGGTAGAGCAGATACAACATAGTCAACAACCGTTTGTATTTGTTCTTCTGTGACACCAAGAAGATTCTTCATTCCTTCTTTAAACAAGGTAACGATTATCGAAAGAGACTGGATGAATGTTATGTCCTGTAGTTCCTTGTAGAACAACATAAAAAGTTCACCGCATGAACGGTAATCTTTTGATTCGCGTTGTTCTATTGCAATCATCATGTATCTTGTAAACGCGATAGCAACCTGCGCATTCTGTGACTCAAAGGATGGGGATTGGAAATCTTTTCCGAATTTCAGATATTGCTTACTGCACTTGAACATACATTCTATGTTCCAGCGTTTTCCATATTGGCGGATGATTTCATTTTCTTCCATTTCAGTATCAGTACTCAAAATGCAAATCCATTCTTTGGTGTTGGCACGGTTCGGAAGGTAAACAAGCTTAACGGGTATACGTTCTATTATTTTGTTCTGCTCTTTGACAAGCAGATTGACGGTTACACTGAGTTTCCATGAAGCTTTACCACGACGCTTTTGTCCCATGGTGTAGAGGGCTTTGATGTTTATCATCTTCCCATCGTATTCATAATGTTGCTTGGAATTTGTTTTAAGCCTTGCTATGACTGTTAAATTTGCCTCTTTCATCAGGCGGGAAATAGTATGTGGAACCGCAAACCAGCTGTCAAAAGCGATAATACTTGCAGGAATACCGGATTTTACTGCTTCGCATGCGAACTTTACAGTAAGATCATTCATGGATGTTCTTGCCAGTTTACGAATACGAGCACCAAGAGTGCGGCCGTCAATGTCGTCTCTGATAGTTCCTCTGACTTTT
>JAFWGA010000029.1 GCA_017515325.1 Blautia sp. | reverse complement strand
CGGATAGCAACGAGGGTTGATATATTCTGAATTATCTGTTAATTCGGAATATATGAGCCTTGGTGAAGTGCACCCTTTTTGAGGAAATATCCTTGAAAATTCCTTCAAATTTCTATTGACATATCACCAGAATGCTTTCGTGGTGTCCTGTTGTTTGCTCTGTAGATATTATAGTCTACTTAGGTGATTTTGTCAATGACTTTTCTACTTTGTAGACTTTTCTCTTGATTATTTTCCCTATCTCTGATAATCTATAGATGTAAAAATTTTGGTATCTGTTTTTTTAAAGGAGGGGATTAAATGACGGAAGGCGAAAGAATACGTTATTTAAGGAAGGGGGTTTTAAAGAAGACGCTTGAAGAATTTGGACAGGTGATTGGCCTTGGTAAGGGAGCCATGTCAGCCATGGAGACCGGCCAGCGCGGTGTCACCGACCAGACCATTAAATCCATCTGCCGCGAGTTTGGCGTCTCGGAGGCCTGGCTCCGCACCGGTGAGGGCGACATGTTTATCCAAGCGACCGTAGCCGAGGAACTGTCAGAATTTATTTCACGGATCCATAACGACCCGGATGCTTCATTCAAGCGTAAACTTCTTACCGTCCTTGCTGGGCTGTCCGAGGACCAGTGGAGTCTCCTGGCGGATATTGCTGAGCGCCTCGCCTCGCCCGATGCTGGTGCCGAAACGGAGCCTGAGGAAGAGGATTCGATAGATGCCAAGGTCGAGGCATACAGAAGGGCGCTGAAACTGGAAAAAGAAGCAAAGGAAAAATCAGAAGCATCCTGATCTACAGAATTGAGAAGGGATTGTGAATTTCAGAACAGGGGTAAAAAGATGAGCGATAAAGAACGTGCGCATTATATTATCGATCAGATGACACCGGAACAGGTAAGCAGTTTCATCATCCTTTTTGGTTATATTGATTCTCCTGTACCAAATAGCGAGACACTTGAAGCTATCGAAGATCACCGCGCCGGTAATACGGAATCATTTTCCGGTTCAACTGAGGACTTCATGAAATCAATGCTGGAGGATGAATAATGCTCGATCTGATTTATACCGGCAGATTCAAGAAAGACCTGAAGGTTTGCGATAAACGAGGCTATGACATGAAACAGATCCAGAATGTTATCGCCACGCTGCGGATCCCTGCAGAATTGGAATCTAAGCATAGAAACCATGCCCTATCTGGGCTATATTCAAAAAATCAGGAATGCCATATAACTCCTGACTGGCTTTTGATTTATTATTATGATGATGACGGCCTTCATTTAGTGAGAACCGGTACACATTCTGACCTTTTCAAATAGATTTGATCAGCGTTGAAAAAGCCTCCCCTGTGCCAACAGGGAAGGCTTCGAGGATAATGGTATGTGGATCGAAGAATTAAAGAACGGGAAATACCGTGCTGTGGAACGCTACACGGATCCCATGACCGGTAAGCAGAAGAAGATCTCAGTAACCATAGATAAAAATACCCCAGCCACACGGAAGGCTGCGCAGAAGGCGCTACAGGCAAAGATGGAGTGTCCCCAGCAGGCAAAGAGCCTGACACTGCAGGACGTCTATGACCATTATGCTGTCCACATGCAGGGGCCTGATGGTGTAAGATCCGGCACATGGAGCACCGTATCAAGCGAGGCCGTGCGTGCTATTGAGGTCATCGGGGCTGACGTCCTTGTGGATAACCTGACTGCTGCCTATGTCCGTGAGCGCATGTCCCAGTCCGGCAAGCGGCCGGAGACCATGAACACATTGATTAAAAGGCTTAAGGCTATGCTCCGCTGGGCATATAGGTCTGATCTGATCAGCACCGTAGCATGGATGGATAAACTTGAGTGTTTCCGCACTCCGGATGTCAAGCTGAAGCTGGAGGACAAGTACCTGGAGCCGAAGGAGCTGGCAGCCCTGCTGGAGGCAATGGAGAGATCCCCCCGCTGGCGGCTCCTGACTGCCTTCCTGGCCTTGTCCGGTCTGCGGATCGGTGAGGCTATCGCCCTGGTTACAGCTGATCTGGATGAGGAGTATATCCATGTGACCAAGACATACGTGATCAGTACTCAGGCCATCGAGGACGCGCCTAAAACCACGAGCTCAATCCGTGACGTCTACATACAGCCGGAGCTCGCGCAGGTGGTCAGCCAGATCCGGAGCTGGAGGCTGGAGGAGCAGCTCAGGCGCGGGTACCGGACAGACATCCTGATCCCGTCGCTGCATGGGACTTACATCCCTTACCACTCCTATCTCACGTATCTTACTAAAATATCCAGGACAGTGCTTGCACACCAGATCAGCCCCCACGCCCTCCGGCACACCCACGTGTCCCTGCTGGCCGCACAGGGCGTCCCACTGGACATTATCTCCCGGCGTGTGGGGCACGATGGGGGCGACATCACCAGGGCGATCTATCTCCATGTCACGGAACGGATGCGTGAGAAGGACCGCCAGCTCCTGTCCAAAATCAGTATCTTATAAACCTGCCCCATTTCTGCCCCATTTCTAAGCTGTATGCCCAGTAAACCCACTTATGGCGCGGATATCAGCCCTGATCCACACAATCTACATAATTGTGATGTTTTTGTGAAATCCTCCGACAAAAAAGGCTGCCAGGCTTAAAGTTGGATCCACAGCATCCTGCCCTTGGATTTCTTCAGCCTGACAGCATAAATAATCTTTTGTTCCTCAATCCAGTTTACAGATCAGCTCCAATACCCTCCTGGCACAGACAAGAAGCTCCTCCCTGCTCAGGACTCCCATATCCAGAGCCTTCTGGACTCTCTCGCAGAAGCCGGTGGCCATCTTGATATCATTTCCTGCCTTGATTTCCTTATAGTGCTCTCCCTTTGTCCACCAGTCGGTAGTTACAACACCTTTATAGCCCCACTCACCACGGAGGATATCCGTCAGAAGCTCTTTATTTTCCGAAGCCCTGACTCCATTGATGACATTGTAGGAGGTCATAATGGTCCAGGGATCCGCCTCCTTCACAACGATTTCAAAGGCACGGAGATAAATTTCCCGAAGAGCACGCTCCGAGACACGGGAATCACTGTTCCTGCGGTTTGTCTCCTTGTTGTTGCAGGCAAAGTGCTTGATGCAGGCGGAAACGCCATTGGACTGAATGCCTCTGACCTCTGCGGCCGCCAGCTTGCCCGTGAGCAGCGGATCCTCGGAGAAATATTCGAAGTTGCGCCCGCACATGGGGTTCCGATGAATATTGATCGCGGGAGCCAGCCAGATGCAGAGATTGTTCTCCTTGAGCTCCTCTCCGGCAGCCTTACCTACCTCGTGCAGCAGCTCAACGTCCCAGGTAGAAGCAAGGAGCGTAGCACAGGGCCAGGCTGTGGTACGGATCCCCGTCTCCGGATTGATCCTGACACCTGCCGGACCGTCTGCCGTCATCACAGCCGGAATCCCCACCTCTTCAATTCCTCCAAATCCACAGGTATTGGCCACTCCTGTACATCCGGTACCGCCGGTCAGGCGGATCAGCTCCAAGTCTGTCAGCTGATCAAGGAAATCATCCATCATCAGCTTCCCCTGGGCCACCTCCTCGAAGGGGCGGATTCCCTCCCGATACGGATCGGGACCATAATATCTTCCCCGGGCAAAGACCTCCTGGAAAAGCCATTCTTCCCTGCCAGGCTCGAGCTTTTCAAAGGCGCACTCATCCATATCCGGCAGACTTCCTTCCGGAAGAGCTTCATAGCTGCCGTCCGAGACCAGCCTTTCCGGCAGAGCGTTCGGGGTAAGCCTGGGCTGAAGCTGTTCTATGATCTCATTTTTTGCCAATGTCATGGCGAAGTCCAGCCTGACGGCATCCCGCACCGAACCGCCCAGGTAGAATTCATAACGGCCAGCCTCCAATATCAGTGCGCTTTTTTGCACCTTTCCCAAATCATCAAAGGCAGCCATCTGCCTTTTCTCCACCTTCAGGACCATCTCCTGGCTCTCTCCCGGCGCCAGCTCCCTGGTCTTGGCAAAGGCTCCCAGCTCCCGCCTGGGCCTGCCCAGCTTTCCGTCCGGGGCACTATAATAGAGCTGTACGACCTCTTTGCCGGCCATCCTGCCGGTATTTGTCACCTTCACGATGAAGCTGATCCCGTCCTCCCCCTCGGCGGACCCGACTGCCTGGCGGTCAAACGTGGTGTAGGACAATCCATAGCCAAAGGGATAAATCACCTTTCTTTGCTCCCCCTCAAAGGTTTCAAAATACCGATAACCCACAAATATATCTTCCTTGTACTCCACATAATGGGGAGATTCATGGAAGCCTTCTGTCGAGGGGTACATGGCCAGGGTACCGGCAAAGGTATCCGGCAGCCTGCCGCAGGGAGCTGCCTCCCCAAAGAGAAGAGAGGCTGCCGCAGTCCCCCCTGCCATGCCGCCCTGCCATGCCAGAAGTGCTCCCTTGATGCGGTAATCATCGCGAATCCAGGAGGTGTCAATAATTCCGCCTATATTCAGAACCACGATCACATGCGCAAATCTGGTACAGACCATCTCAATCATGGAACGTTCATTTGCGGTCAGGAAAAAATCACCTTTGGGAAAGATCCTTCCACAGATCTTTGGCATGGAGTCCCCCTGCTCCTCACGCGGATGAAACTGTTTGGGATTGTACTCCACATCGGACCGATCCCAGCCTTCCCCGGAAAACCGGCTCAGGGTGATCAGCGCGGTATCTGTAAAGTCCGCTGCCGCATGGACAAGCTCTTCCTCCAGGACTGGCTCCTGGGTCATTCCGGGAAGGGCATGCTGTTCATACTGCCCGGAAACATTGACACGGTAAAACTCACAAAGGGGCTCAAAAAGATTTGCCCCTTTCGCCCGGAGTCCTTCCTCTAATGTAACCACAAACCGGCTGTGGACATCGCCGCTGCCGCCGCCGCCCTTAACCATGTCACAAATGCCTTTTCCGAAGGTTGCCAGCTTCGCCCCCTTGTTCAAAGGAAGAATGGCCTCGTCGTTTTTCAGAAGAACCATTCCTTCCCTGGCCGCTCGCTCGGACAAGGCAATATGTGCAGGCGAGGAGGTAACGTAGCCCGCATCCCCCAAAGGAAGATTGGGCTGATAGAGGGCCCTGGCCCATTTCTTCATATCTGTTGCAGAAGCATTTACAGGCATGTGTTTAACTCTCCTTTTCGTTTTACAAAAGAATCGGTATAGTATACTTATTGTATGTTAACGCTTACACAGGCTCCTCCGTCGCCGAAGCACTCATGATAATCTCCAGGATCAGGCCATCGTCAGTATGGCCGATCCTGTTATCCTCTATCTTCAGGTCAATCCGGGGCTCCCCTTTGATTCCATGGAGTCTGGCCTTCTTTTTCACGTCCGCCAGGATCACCTTTGCTCCATAGGCACAGGCAGAGTCATAATCGGTAAAGGTGACCCGCCGGCCTTCCTCAGGCATAGCAAAGCCTGTCAGCAGGTTTTCCTCATAGATCGCCTGGATCTTCAGCTCAGCATAAGCCTTACGTTTACTGACCACCGCGCCAAGGGCATTGGCTACCTCGGCATGCTCCGGGATCACTGCTGATGTATCCAATAATACGGCTACCCTCGGGAGAAAGAGATGGATCGGTGCGCCTACCCCCACCAAGGGAAGCTTGCTTCCCAACAGCAGTCTTCCCTGGGCTTCCCGGTATTTATCGGGATGGTCTGTCCGCATTTTTGCCTGCTCATAGCAGGCATCCAGGAAGGGGGTGATGTAGCTGTCATTCTGCATCTGATCTCTGCCCGGAAACTGCCGGGACAGGATGACTCTCCCCAGGGCATGATAGAGTTTATGGTACACCAGCTCATAAACCAGGTCCGGAAGGTCTTCCGGACTGCAGCCGACATTCATGGAGACATGTCTGGCAAGAATGCGGGCTGCGTGTCCATCATACAGAGAAAAATCCCCCTTCAGGATCATCATATCCGTTGGCGTCAGGCCGCTTCTGAGAATCACTCCATCAGACTCCAGCTGATCGGTGGGCAGATAAGGACGGTACAGTCTCATTCTTTCCTCCAGATCCGCTGCGGTGACCGGGCCTCCTTTCAGCTCCTCACAGATCCTTTTTTCTCTCTCGGAATATCCGCTCTTTTCCCTGATATCCTTGACCAGCACATAAAACTCGCAATCTCCCCTGGCCCAGAACAGTTTCCGATCATCCAGCTCCTCCAGGGCAGGAAGCACCGAATCGTACTGCGACGCCAGAACCGAAATGGGAATCACGCGGACAGGATCCAGCCACAGTCTCCTATCGTTGAAATACACACAGCTATCCCCTCCCAGTGCGACAGTCTCCACAAAAATGCCCTGCACCATGGTTTTCCATTGTCCGATTTTTATCCCACCGTTGGCTGTAACCGGGATCTGATCCTGTACAATGGCAATATCCGTGGTCGTTCCCCCCATATCCACGATAATCCCATTGTCTTTCTCCGCCAGGCAGCTTCCTCCCACCACACTGGCCGCCGGACCGCACAGAATGGTCTGAACCGGAAACTGCCTGGCTGTCTCTGCCGGCATCATCGTTCCATTGCTGAGTATAATCGATACCGGTATCTTAAGCCCTCTTTCGAGGCAGACCTTTTGTATGCTCTTCATGAAATCCGATATGAGGGGAATCAGCATGGCATTGAGCAAAGTACCCGCGCAGGTCTTCATGAAATCCACCTCATTGGATATGTCGTAGGAGATTGTGATCGGAATATCCAGCTCCTCCTTCAGGATTTTCATAGCCGTCAGCTCGAACCTTCCCCCGTTGGCCTTAGGATAGACCTGTACAATCCCCACTGAGTCAAAGTCCCCAAAATCTGCCTTTGCATTTTTTCTCAGTTCTTCCCAGTCGGGATCAAAGGGCTGGGAAAAAATCCCCTCCGCCTTAGCGTCCAGCACAAGGAAATGCGCCGTATTTTTCATTCCATAGGAAGCAAAGGTATCCCGCAGATGGTCCATCGATTCCGACGGAAAACCGATCAGGAGCATCTTGGCCCGTCCGCCTTTATTCTCCAGACAGGCATTGGTCGCCAGGGTTGTGGACAAAGCCATACTCTGTGCCTTGCGTATCAGATCCTGCGGCAGGGTATCCAAAGCATTAGCTATCCCCACCTCCAGATTGGATTTCGTAGTAAGAGCCTTCCCCGAGCCCAGGATTTTCCCCGAATTAAAATCATAGATCACGGCATCCGTGCAGGTTCCGCCAGTATCAATCCCAATCCCCAGCATTTCCCATCCTCCCGATAAAAAACATACCGTATTTACTGCGAGCTGTGCAGCTACGGCCGTTCTTTTTCCCATTAACGGTTCAGCCAAAATCAAAGGTACTTTTTCACCGTGGTACCCTGATTTCTTACTGCCAGGGAAAGCCCTGTACGTTTGAGTGTCTGACGCTTCATAAATACCCTTCTAAATCATGACTGTCTGATGAAATAGCTTCATGATTACAGGATAACATTTGGCCTGAAAATCCGCAATGGGAATCTTTTGCGTCTTGAAACAAAAAAAGCCTTCTGATATAATCATGCAAAGAGAGGAGACCATACAGCCAATGGAAAAAGAAAAGTCAAAACCCGTCAAAAGAATCAGCCGACTGGAAATCATCGTCTTTGTTATTCTTTTTGTTCTCGCTTCAGTCCCTTTATCCTACGCATGGACTCATCGGAGTCTGCTGGTACAGAAGCCCACCTATATTCTGGAATCCACCAGTGAACTTAGCTTCGGCCCGGATGGCCAGACGCTGGTTATCGATAATGGCAAAAAAACACTTCTCCTGCTTAATGCGGAAGGAAATCTGATACGGCGCTATGACGGCGGCTTATCTGCCAACCCCTTTTACTATGTCTCCTATGCGGCCCAGGCCTCAGACGGAAGCATCTATGTGGCGGATATCACCTATGGCTCCCGGGGAAATCTGCTGGATCAGGAACGTATCATCCACCTGAACGGCAGCCGAAGCCAGGTTCTGTTTACGATAGATTATACCCAGGCTGCCACAGAGGACACTCCCCTTCAGTATGGGCGGATCAAGGATCTTCAGGTATATGAGGATGAGATTTATTTTGCCATCGACAATACCGACAATGTAGAGCTGAAAAAGCTCAGCCGGGACGGCACTCTTACCGATCTGGCCATTGTTCCGGCTGACGGAAGCAAAACGGATCTGTCCTACGATATTCCCAGCCAAACCCTGACCGTCATAAGCAGAACCGGTTCGATCCGTCTTTTTGATGTCACCGGGAAAGAGGAACCCATCCTTGTCCGGAATGAAGGTCATATTCCCTTTGATGTCAGTGTGCGGAACGGACAGGCTTATTATACCGATCTGACAGATCATTCCATCTGCCATTTCTCCGTTGAGCACCCCGAAACAGTCTCGGTTTTCTACCGGTCGGAGGATCTTCTTTACCGGCTGGCCGTCTCCCAGGACGGTCAAAGCATTATCGCCACCGATTACGCAGGTTTTTACCGTTTTACCGGCAATGACGATTATGTCTGCACAGACAGTGAATATTTCGCCGAAGCCAGGGTTTCCTTTTATTCCCAGGTCATCCTGGTCTGGATATTGCTGATATTCGGCATCCTGATGAGCCTGGTCTTCTTCGGCCGTCTGTTTTACTGGGTGGGTGTCGCCGTCTCCACCAATGAAAACGCCATGCGGATCCTTCTCATTGTCATCGCGTGTGTGTCCATCTTCTGTATTCTTTCTTACATGTTCCTCTCCCGCATGTTGAGCGCCAATACCGTTTCCAGAGAAAAACAGACCAGACTTTTCGCGGAAATGCTGCTGGAGAACATCGATGCCAATGCCCTGACCCGGCTGGATAGATCTTCGGATTATTCCTCAGAGGAATATACTGCTGTCAAAACCCCTTTGGATGAAAAGACCAGAGAATACTATGAAACTGGGGACTATTATTATTATATTATCTATCGTGCCCTGAATGGAAACATCTCCTACATCATGGATTTTGAAGACACCATGCCGGTGGCCTATCCCGTATATGAAGATGACCCTGAAAACAATGAATATGCGCAGGTAATGCATACAGGAGAAGAGATCCTGGTTTCAGAGATCAGCTCTTATGGATCCTGGTGCTTCCTTCTGGCCCCCATCTTTGATTCGCAGGGCAATATCATTGCGGAGCTGGAGGTAGGGCAGAATCTCGACGAGTTGAACAAAGCCCAGCGTGATCTGACTATGGAGCTGATCGTAAGCACAGCCGTCAGTACGGTTGTCTTAACCATGCTGCTTCTGGAACTGACCTTCCTTCTTGGCTTCTTCCAGAGCAAACTGAGCTGGATCTACCTGGACGATGTCGAGATCGTGCCGGTGCGGACACTGATGTTTCTCTCCTACCTGGCGGATTCCATGCAGGACGCTTTTATCGCCATTTTGTGCAGCCAGCTCTATCAGGGAGGACTTCCTATCCCGGACGGGGTCGCCATTGCCCTTCCTCTGTCGGCGCAGCTTTTTATGATGGCTGTCTTTTCCTTCTTCGCCGGCTCCATGACAGAGGACTTCGGTTCCAAAAAAAGTATTACCCTGGGTATGCTGGTGCAGTTTTCCGGTTTCCTCTGCTGTGTGATCGGGGCAAATTATCCTGCCATTCTCCTGGGCAAAATGCTCATCGGTTCCGGAATGGGTATCGTCTATGTCAGCTGCAATACCGTCGCCGCTTCCCATACCAACAGTGAGAAGGCTGCCGCTGCCTTCGCCGGTATTTCTGCCGGAACTCTTTCCGGCCTGACCATCGGCGCCGGCCTGTCCTCTGTCCTTTTGTCTTTAGGGGGCTGGCGTCTGATCTATATTGCCGGCGCTGTTATCATAGGGGTAGGTATGCTTTTGTCACTGGCCTCCGGCGATGTCAGACCCAAACAGACTGCCCCGGAAAGCGGGGAGGATCATCGTGCCGGCCTGCGGGAATTTCTTTTCAGCCGCCGGGTGATCGGCTTCTTTTTGCTGCTCCTGCTTCCCTTTATGATGGCGCTCTCATACCGTGAGTATTTCTTCCCCTTGTTTGCCCAGGAACACGGTATCACCGAAGTCCGCATAGGTCAGATCTACCTCTTATGTGGTATCTTTGTGATCTATGCCGGCCCCTATCTGTCGGAATGGATGCTGAAAACCTTCGGAGCCCTCTGGAGCGTCGTCATAAGCAGCGCAGCTATGGGACTGAATATGCTGCTCTTTGTCGTCCACCCCAATCTGGTCAGCGTATTGATCGGCGTTGTGATCCTTTCCGTGATCATCTCCTTTGCCTACACCTGCCAGTATACCTATTTTGAACTGACACCGGAGAGCCTGGCCTATGGAGCAGGCAAATCCATGGGAATTTATTCCGTCTTCGAAAGCCTCGGCCAGACCATCGGTCCGATCGCCTTTGGTAGTGTGCTGGCTTTCGGTTATCGCACGGGAATCGGCATATTCTGTACTGTCCTCCTTTTGATGAGCGCCATATTCGCCTTCCTGATGCGAAAAGACACCGACATTTACCGTCAGAAAAAAGAAGAATCCTCTGACCAGTAATAGTTTCGCTTGACAAAATTTACTGAGCCAGTTCAAAAGAGGAGGAATTATGGAATACTGTGAGATAGGATCTCAAGACCTGGAAACGATTGCTATCCTTTCCGAGAGACATCTGACACATGGTAAAAAAATTCTGGATGATATCCGCCAGCACAGGCTGATGACGGATTACTTTGGCGTAAAAGCTGTTGAACAGGATCAGATTATCGGCTTTTATACCTGTATCGAAGGAAGGCTTGAATTTACTCTCCCCCATCCGGAAGCAGAACGGGAAATCCGAAAGATCATAGGGGATAAAAAAATCGTTACCGGTGATACTCTCTATGTCGATCCGGCTTATCGCGGCCGGGGAATTGCCAGCGAGCTTTCCCGTCGTGTCACTGAGATGGCCAGAAAACGCGGGGGGAAATTCTTCCTGACAGAAGCCTGGATTCATCCTGACGGTATTGTTCCTGCCAGAAAAATAGTTCCGTTTAACGGAGATGTCGTCTATCGGAAAATCCTCCCCGGCTTTTATAGGGATCTTTATAAATATGGAATGGAATGCCCCATATGTGGCAGGGACTGTGTCTGTGGCGCTGAAGTTGAGCTTCATATACTATAAGCTGAACTTCATATACTATAAGGAGGTCCAAAATGAATCAGCAAAAAATGAAGCAGGGTCTGAACCGGCGCATTACTCTTGTCCTCTTATCAATGATGATCCTGATGGCAGCTATTCTGGCGGTCGCCAGCTATTATGCCTTCCGCAATACCTATCTTCGTTTCTACGATGAAAAGGCCCAGCAGATGGTGCGTATTCTGGTAGATCGGACCGACTGGGAAAGGATAGCCCACTATGCCGAGACAGGAGAAAAGGATGCGTATGTAGAAGACCTGCTGGACTTCTACGATCACATGAAGATCAGCGCCTATTCCCCTCTGTATCTGTATATCTTTGTTCCGGGAGAAACAAGCTTTACTTATCTCTATGAAGCCCGGACGCCGGAAGATGATCTGGATTATATTTCTAACTGGGGAGATGTATATGAATATACAGAATTTGAATATGAGAGAATTCTTCCGGATATAGAAGCCAAGAAGGCCCACGACGAGATTACTCTCCAGAAGAATGATTATTATGGTGCCGGCTTAAGCACCTGGGCTCCCGTTCTGGACGATGAAGGGAATGTCCGGGCCATGGTAGAGCTTGACTATCTGCTTCCTTATTTCCAGTCTGATCTGAACACCTTCGTCTTCCGCATCATTATCATCTTCATCCTGTGTGTTGTGGTAGTACTGGTACTGCTTCTCTTCTATCTGGAGAAAAATGTGATTGTCCCCATCGGTCTGCTGAATAAAAGCATCAAATCTTATCAGCACGGAAATCTCAGGATGGACCAGTCTCTGTTCGCCAAAGATGATGAGATTAACCATCTGTCAAGATCCTTTGGCAGCATGGTTAAGCGGATCGAAGACTATACGGAAGAAATCGCCCGGGTTACAGCAGAAAAAGAGCGAATCGGTGCCGAGCTGGACGTAGCCAAAAGGATTCAGGCGGATATGCTTCCCAGCACCTTCCCTGCTTTTCCCAACCGGAAGGATTGTGATATCTATGCCTCAATGACTCCCGCCAAAGAAGTGGGCGGTGATTTCTATGACTTCTTCCTGGCTGATAATAATACCCTGGCTATGGTCATTGCCGATGTCTCCGGCAAGGGGATTCCTGCAGCCCTGTTTATGGTCATCGCCAAAACCCTGATCAAAAACCGTGCCCTGCTGGGCGGCGGCCCTTCAGAAATCCTCTGCGATGTCAATGATCAGATCTGCGAAGGCAATGATGAAAACCTCTTTGTTACCGTCTGGCTGGTTATCCTTGATCTGAAAACTGGGAAAGGGCTTGCCGCCAATGCCGGCCATGAGCATCCTGCTCTGTGCCGAAAGGGTCAGCAATATGAACTAATCGAATATAAGCATGCGCCGGCCCTGGGAGTCATGCCTGGACTGAAATTCCGGGAGCATGAATTTCAGCTATACCCGGGAGACAAAATCTTCGTCTATACCGACGGTGTGACAGAAGCCAACAATGCCGACAAAGAGCTGTTCGGCACAGACAGGACAATAGAAGCCCTCAACGCTGATCCATCCTCTTCTCTGAGGGATACCCTGCGCAGGGTAAGAAAGGCGATCGATGAATTCGCCCATGGTGAGCCTCAGTTCGATGACATCACCATGATGGGCTTCGAATACAAAGGACCGGCTGATTCCGACAAAGCAGTATGATCAAAGAAGCTGCTCAGCACAAAGTGCTGAGCAGCTTTTCAAAACCCTTCTTTTCAATCAGCTGTTTGACGACGGCAGCTACGGGAAAAATATTCCCGCATTCTTTGTCTATCCTCTTCCACAAGGGAATCCTTGCCGAACATGCCGGCCCTGGTTTCCAGGTGATGGCGAAATTCATGGCGAAGGGTTTTCCGAATCTGCTTCTGGTAAACCTGAGTGCTGCTGTTTCCCAGCGTGGCCAGAAAGGATCCATAGTAAATCCTTACCTGTTTTCCCAGGACAGGGTCAGAGGTATAGGTTCCCAGAATATACAGGTCGTCAGCCAGCCGATCCGGATGCAAAAGCGGCCTTTCATCCACTACCACGTTCCCGTTCAGTTCATCATAGACATAATCCGGAACAAGATTCATCTCCTCATCCACAATGTCCGCAAACTCGTCAAAGGACATCCTCTTCTCCTTTCTTGCCATTCTGCTTTGTCATGGCAGAATCCCTTGCTTTTTCTCTCTTCATTTCCCATCATTCGGAATTCAAACAGAAAATTTACCGATTATTCATATAATACTCATTTTCTGCACAAGAATTAATCATATTTATGGATTATGATATATCACAGATAAGCGATACGCTTTTTTAATCTTTTTCTTTTTCATACTCGCCGGGTTCTTCGGAACCCGGCCCTCCTTCTTTATACAGTTCTTTCCAGTGCTTCTATCCATTCCTTCATCTTTTCCTGATAGATCTCCTGATAATCAGCCTCTGAGGTTTCCTCAGCCAAAGCCTCTTCCTTTATCTCATCTCCGTCAAGAGTCAGAAGGTAGATCGTTTTTTTTCGCAGCTGCATGGCTGTCCGGACAGCATCCATCCGTTCTCGATCCGTGATCAGGCAGCCGTCAAATTCTCCCAGATAATCCCCCAGTTCCTCCAAATCCTCATAGACAAAATGCCGAATGCAGCGAAGTCTTTCCAAAACAGCATCACTTCCCTCATAACCGGAAAGATAGTCAGGATCAGCTCCTATCAGGTATACCAGGATATTCTCATTTTCCTTCATCCAGCGAAATACCAGGGGTAATTCCGCCAGATCATAATTGGCCGTATAGCAGCAGAATCCTTTTTCCGGGGCAGGAAGAAGCCTGACATTCTTTACGCCGAATGGCCTGTCGCTGACCGCCACAGGAATACAGGGCATGGAGGCCACCTCAAGAGAGGGCAGCTTTACCCCCCTTCCCATTCCGTTAGCTGGAGGAAGCAGAAGATCGAACGGCTTTAGCCTTTCCCAGATCAGGGCATTTCTTTCGGAAACGCCAAAGACTTCCTCAAAGATTTGCTCATTCAGCCAGATCAGATTGGGCGGCTCAAAGCTTCTGACCTCAGACTCCATCGTGGAAGCACTCATGACTCTTTTTTTCATCAAGGCATTGAGCTGACCACATATCCCATACCACAAGCCTCCCAGTCCGGAAACGACGATCAATAGATCGAACTGTGCCGTACCAAAACAGCGGCGGCTCTCCCGTATCAAAGGACTTTTCGGCATAGACTCCAGCCCCAGACTGACCTCTGTCGTGGTAAGCAGATACTTGGCAAGAAAAGCCAGATCGCACAGCTCTTCCCTTGTCCCGGAAGCCATGGAGCCCTGCTTGCTGATCAGGCGGACAGAAGAGGGAAGCTTCTCATCAAATTCGTCCGGCTCCCTGTCCTCCGATTTTTCTTTCAGCCAAACCGACACATCCCACTGTCCCTCTTCCAAGTGTTCTGTGATCATCCTCGCCAGAAACAGACTGTAGACATCTCTTCTGTCCGCCAGAATCAAAAGTCTCCTGGGTTCCTCCTCATTTTCCCGGTCACTGTCCATTCCTTTCCCCTGATCCCCCAGGGTTCTCTGGGCAAGGAAGCTCTGCATAACCTTCTCCGGGCCGGAGAAGAAATCCGTATGATATACCTTCCCCTGGTAGAGGCCGCGAAGACGGGTACGTCCGGAAAATTCCTCCCAGGAGACCTCCTGGGGAAGAACCAGCGCTGTTGCCTGTAACAGTTCCGAAAGGATACCGTTGGACAGCTCCACCCGGCTCATATTCATCAATTCCTCGGCATTCTCTACGAAACGGATCATCTGCTGTCCTTCTCTTAAGGTGAAGTAGGAAGGAAGCCGGTCTGCCGCAAGGATCAAACCTGCCCTGGCCAAAGCCCTGGGAAGCCAGAAGCGCTCCCAGACAGTAGCCTTTTCTTCCTTTTTGAGAGGCTGACAGGCGGCCTTGTGCCCCACGATAAGCTGATGGGTATAGCCCTTTTGTTCCAGCAGACTGCCGACATTCCGGAAGATCTTTACCATTTTGGAGTCTTTGGGATCTCTTACCTGCGCTTCCAGAATAAAAGCCGCCATCCTTTCATCCACCGGTTCTTTGAGAGCTGTTCCGTAGCGAACCTGTACAATGTCCTTTCCGTCCTTCAACAGGCAGGCTGCAGCATAATTCCTGCAATAGGTCTCGTAGGACTCATGGATCTTCTCAAGCATCTTACACGCTCCTCCCTTAACGCGGTTTTGTACATTCTGTCCTTCCTTCTATAGCCTGTAAGAATTCCAGATATGCTTCATGGTTGTAGGTATCCATATCAAAAGTGCAGGTGGGTACCTGGCCTCTGGCGAAAGCATACAAGCCCTCTCGGATGCTCTCCTCGTCCGAATGGATCAAAAGTTGGCCGTTGGGATACAAACTGTCCTTAACCGTGGAGAAATCAGAAACAATGATCGGCAGGCCGCAGGCCCTGGCCTCCAGCAGAACAAGGGGCTGGCCTTCATGAATCGAGGGAAGGATAAAGCAGCTGCAATGACTCATCAAGGTGAAGGGATCAGCCAGACTGCCTGTCAGAATAACAGCCTGTTCCAATCCATTCTGAATGATCTCCTGCTCGATCTCCTCTCTCATCGGACCGTTTCCGATGATGTAAAGCCTGGCCTGAGGATATTCTGCATAAAATCCGGCAAAGGCCCTGACCAAGGCCAGCTGGTTTTTTTCCGGTGACATTCTTCCCAGGGTGACAAAGCTAAGCCCATCCTTCGGGGGCAGCTCAACCATACTTAGCCGCCTGCCAAAATCCCTGCCCGTGATCTGACTGGTCAACAAATATTCCTTTCCTTCCAGAGAGATGATCTGCGAATGATCAAGGCAATACCTGACCCTCATGGTATTCATGATGTTTTTCGCATAGAGGAAGCGGTCATAGCTTTCTTTGTCGGAAAAATTTTTCCGATTGATCTCCATCACAGATTTTCCGCAGGAGACCACAGCGTCAAAGCGTGGATATAAAGCAGAAAGGAACTGGAACCGCTTTTCATGGATCCGTTCCCCATCCACCACCTTCTCCATCTCGGCAGCAATATCATTATGCATCCAGATTACCTTTCTCTTCGCTCTTCCACAGAGAAGCATGGGAGCAAAAAGAAGGGTATAACCGTTGAAGTCCACGATCACATCATAGGAGGTATCTCCAAAACACCTGCGCCACTCCCTCGCATATATCTCCTCTGAGTAATAGCGTCTACGGATGTTCTGATCCAGGGGACGTTCCAGAACCATATTTCTGGCATATTCCTCCTCAGGTGTGACACATAGAGCACCACAGCGGTTGACGGCCCTCACCCTTGGATCTAATTCACTGTTCAGAAGAGAAGCTATCTCCGGTTTCCTGATATTTGCGATCAGAAAAGCCGTCACATCCCATTTGTCATAATCGATCTGTCTGAGCAGACTTAAAAGGGCATGCGTGATCCCGTTTTCCAGAATCTCACCGGAGGAAATCAGAAGCTTCTTCTTGTTGGCAGGGCTCTGGATCAGCCTGCCATCCTTTTTTCCCTTAAAGATGGCATCGATCACTCTTTTCGAGGAATTGCCATCCTCTGCGGAGCAAAACTCCTCTCGCCAGCGTTCGTACTGAGCGGCATATTTCTCCCTGACCTTGTCAAGAGACGGCAGCATTCCCAGCAGCACATCCAGATCATCGCTGTAGGGGCCGGGGAGTTCATCCAGTCCTCGGCTCAGCCCTCGGTCTGTCTGGTACTGTTTTGCGTCCGGCACATAGAAGAGGATGGGCCTTTTTGTCACCAGGTAGTCGATAAAAATGCTGGAGTAGTCCGAGATCAGAAGGTCGGAAATGGCCAGAGTCTCATTGGCATCCAAAACGCTGGGGATCAAAAAGCTCCTGCATTCCGGATCGTCTTTCAATAACTGGTATACGAACTGGTGAGGCCGGATCAGGAGCTGATACTCCTGTGTATTGACTGCCTGGGCAAATTTATCCCGTACAGAGACAAAACCGGCAGCCAGACTCTGGGGCGTCTCCTTATTTCCTTCCCGCCAGGTCGGCGCGAAAAGAACGATTCGTTTATTCTCCTCTACCTGAATCCCGAAATCCGCCAGTTTTTTTATCACTTCTTCCCTCTTCGTCCGGATAAGAAGATCGTTCCTGGGGTATCCCTCCTCGATGATCTTTCCTGGCATCAGCCCTTCCAGACGATAGCTTTTCAGATACATGTCTGTCATCTTCCGGTTCGCAGCGATGAGATAATCCGCACAGAAAAAGTTCCGCATTGTGTTGTGCATCGTGGTGCAAATCGGATCCGGAACATCATATCCCATCATTTTCAACGGCGTCCCATGCCAGGTATTGATATAGATCTGTCCTTCTCTTTTGATAAAATAATCAGGAAAAGTGACATTATTGACCAGGTATTTTGCCCTGGCCAGCACATGGATATATTCCCTGCTGTGGGTTTTGACAAAACTGACGTTCCGCCAGGAACTGAAGGCCTTGATCACCGGCGCGTTATTCTCAAAATCGTCCAGCGCCCAGACATGCTTCATCCGCTTCATAGACGGATCCTGCAAGATAGTCAGGAATATTGCGTAAGGGTTATCACTGATTCCCCGTCCCCAGAAGCTCTCATAGAGGATCAGGTTCTGATCCAGCTTCTCCTTCGTATATGCCCTGGCAAACTCCGTCACCCGCTCCTTTCCCACACTTCCCCTGGTTTTTTGTTCTGCCCTCTGCCTGGCCTTGAGGGAAACCTTGCGGAGCTTCTTCACTCTCCTCATAGCCCGTCCGAATATACCCACTCTATCCCTCCTTATCTAAGATGTCGAAATCATGTTTTCGCTATTATACCCAGTCCCGAAAAACTCGTCAAGTCGAACACGGCTAGGGAAGGCAGCCCTGATCAATAGGATAGAGGGAGGCGCAGCCGCACCTCTACCCCCCTCCACGAGACGCGTTCCGACGTTAGTCGGAAAAATTTCAATACGCGGCTCTGGGATAAAAAAAGAAGAAGACGCAGCCTTGACCTAAGGCTGCGTCCTCTTTTCACCACATCTTTATTTCTTTATTTTTGAGCAACCGTATCATTTATACAGGAACGATATTACTCTTATTCTTCATATCCATCAATTCCGAAATCACCGAACCATTCTTTCCAGATGCTGCCGGCATCGCCGAATCTGTCGTCATCTTCTGACTCGTCATCTCCGTACCAGTCATCATCCCAGTCGTCGCTGTCTTCATCCTCATCCTCATCCTTATCTTTGGAATCGGACTTTGACTCATCCTCGTCAGTTTCACTTTCCTGCAGGGTCACCGTATAAGTATCACTTGCGTAGGAATTGCCATCCTGATAGGATACTTCTATCTCTACCTCTTCTCCGGGCTCATAATATTCCAGAAGTCCTACCAGTGTCTCTACACTGCCAATCTTCCTGCTGTCCAGCCTGGTGATGATCATGTTCTTTTCAATGCCGGCTTCTTCAGCAGCGCTTCCTTCATCGACGTCCACAACAAAGGCACCTTCCGGAATGCCATATACCTGATGGGCCTCCGCACTCACTGAGGTAGCGCGAATCCCAAGGGCACCATGTTTTCCTTCAGCAACCTTCTCGCGGGTCTTCTGGTTCATGATATCTGTCAGAACATCCTCTACATCCGAGATGGCGATAGCGTAGCACATACCCTCTACCAGAGTGGATGCTGTCTTGCTGTTGCTGATACCCACAACCTCACCATCCATGTTCAGAAGCATACCACCACTGTTGCCAGGATTGATAGCTGCATCAGTCTGGATCAGGTTTACACCGTCATCTTCCCTGGGCTTAGTGCTGAAGCTGTATTCCTCATCATTCATCTGGCGGCTCTTGGAGCTGACGATACCTGTCGTAGCAGACTGACCATAGCCCATGGCATTACCGATCACGACTACTCTCTCGCCTACTCTCAGCTCATCGGAATTGCCGATGACAGCCACATCGATAGCGCTGACGGTTTCCTCTGTCAGGTCTTCTCTGGCGACAGCGACAACAGCCACGTCCTTCGTCTCGTCATAACCCTTGACTACACCCTTATAGGCACTATTGTCAACAAAGGCTATGGAAAGAGTATCGGCTCCCTCTACCACATGATAATTGGTCGCAATCAGAAGCTCATCATCATTCCAGCCGATGATAAAGCCTGAACCGCCTCCCTCAACCTCACGCTCAATTCTGGGAGCATAACCGTAGAAGCCGAACATACCGAAATAATTCTCGACTTCCTTGATCGACTTAGTGGTAATGGTGACAACTGCCGGCATAGCCTTTTCGACGATATCAGCCACATCATTGTATGAGGTATTCTGCGTTCCGTCCTGCTCAGCCTTTGTCAGGGAAGCTTCCTTGGGAGAAGCGGCCGATACATCTTTTCTCGAGGCAATTCCCAGGCCGCCCAAGGCCAATCCGCCTGCCAGAACCAGTGCCAGGCTTTTCTTTCCGACTATCACCATATTTTTCTTCCATTCCTCATTGTATTGCTTCTTCATGATCTATATCCTCCTTTTTCATGTAATAAACGAGGGAAAACGAAATTGTTTTTCTTGACTCAACTCCGACAAGCTTTCTTCGTTTTCGATGATTAGGAGTATAGACATGTTTTGTGTTTGTTTTGTGCTGATTTTGTGATAAATCTGTGTAAAGTGCAGGTTTCCCTGGCTATTCGATATGATACGCATCAACAAAAGTGCCTGCAGCTTCGTTCATGCGTCCGCGCACCCCAGGCCGCCGGCTGAACAGCTGCAGGATCACAAAGAAGAACCATCCCGTCAGTGTCAGAAATATCCCGACCCTGCTGCCGGGAGTCTGATATACCAGGCGGATCTTGTGCTCCCCCGCATCCAAAGGCAAAGCCATATACATGGTATTCGCCTGAAGCAGTTCCTCCTGCTCTTCGTCCACCCAGGCTGACCAACCTTCAGAAAACGGCATGGCCAGGCAAAGAAGCTTCGGCTCGTCAAGATTGACTGATCCTGTCACTTCACTGAGAGCATAGGACTGATTCGCATGCAGGTCTATCCTCTCCAGGACAGACTGCTTCCTCTCATTCAGGAGCTGTTCATAATTGTCCATGGGCTGACAAATCACTTCCATGCCGGAAAAATAATAGCTTCCGGGAAGCGGAAAGGAAAGGCGCAGCTGATCCCGGGGATCCTTCCTGTAGCCCAGGTTGACAAAATAATCCTGATGACCGTTATAATACCTGTGGGAGGGGGTATAGTATGTCAGCTCTTTTCCCCTTTCCTCCTCTGTCTCCCCGAAACAGGATATGCGAATCGGTATCTCATCGAGGGGTTCCTCATCTGTGTCCTTTATGGGTTGATATGAAATTCCGGTAAGCCTCAGGCAGGTCTCACTGTTTTCCAGTCCTTCAAAAGCCAGGTTCACGGATGCGTTTCGCCTGTTGGCGGTAATCAGAATTCCCTTCTCCCCCCTGTCCTCGATCTCAAGCCCCTGCTCCTCGCACAGCTCAAAGGGACAGGCTCTGGAAAGAAAGGTCAGTCCCTCTCCCTCGTAAACCGTCTCAAATACCTCCGCCTTTTCCGACGGCTGGTCCAGAAGGATTCCCTGCAGGAGGGCTTCCTGCTTTTGCCAGACGGGAAGAGAGTCATAGTATTCCCGTTCTATCCTCTTCTCATAGGTATATCCCAAAGGTAAGGGATTGCTGTTTTGATAGATATAGATATTTCTCCTTCTCTTCAGCTGCTCAAAGCCAAAGGGAAGACAGCTGCCATCCGGATCTCTGGTGGTGTAATATTTAACAGCTGCCAAAGCGGTCAGATAGGTTCTCTCGTCCAGTCCATTATACATATAATACAGGGTATCCCTGTTCTCCATCTCCGTCAGGAAACGAGTGATGGAAGGGTCAGAGAGGCTCCAGTAGTATTGGGTGGAAGAAAGATTTTCCCACAATCCACTGTTCCGGCTGACATCAGTGCCACCAAAGCGGTAGAAACCGCTTTTATCTCCGACAGAGGCTACTGCCAAGGCATCGGTGATCTCCTTAAGTCCCACCCTGTCTATGGCCCGGAATTTGTCCATCATGGCATACTCCTGCCGGGAAAAACAGGCATATCCGTTGCTGACTACGCACAGCAGGGAAAGCAGAACCAGGACCGCCTCTGCTCCTCTTCTGCGACAGACAGACAGCTCCTGGCTCTTCCCCAGGATAAAAAAAAGCAGGATTCCCCCGAAGGCCAGAAAAATCTGACTCCAGGTATTTCTTTTCCAGGAAATGGTCAGAAGGCAGCAGACAAAAGCATAGCAGGCAAGCAGTCCCCACATCAGGAGGGTTCTCTTCCTGGAAAGACTCCCGGGCAGAGGCCAGAGCCTGACAGGAAGATAGGCAATCAGCATACCATAAGCCCAGGTCCAGCGATTGGCTGCATAGGAAAAGCCATTCATCAGGCTCCCAAAGACAGGCAGGCCAAGCAGGAGCGTCAGGACAAGAAAGGCTGCCTTAAAGCGAAACAGCTTTTTCTGGGTAAACAACAGGATTACCCCAGCCAGGGCGATTCCGCCATATCCCAGCAAAGTCCAGGATCCAAAATTGGAGTAAGATACAAAGCCCTCCACCATCTTACGGTAATAGGAAAGCGGATACAAAAGGCCGGTGCTGGATTCATTTTTCATTCTGGCATCGGCAAAAAAACGTAGCAGAACAGGGTACAGCAAAAAAGCAGCCATCAGAACGCCTGTCAGTCCGGAAAAGGCGAGACGAAAAGCCTTTCCCAGAGCTATTTTCCATTCCGAAATCCTATAGAGCGTCAGACAGCGCCAGACAAAATACATCAGCCCTGTCAATGCCAGCATGTACAGAAAATAGAAATTGCTGAGAGCAGCCATAAAAACGCTTAGCGTAAAAAAGCAGGTTCGTCCCTCCATCAGAAACTTTTCCGAGCCGAGCACGATGAGCGGGAAATAAATCATGGCATTCAGGAAAAAGGGGTGCATAAAGCCCCCCAGAAAGAAATACGTATTCCCGATATAAATAAAACTACCGCATAAAACCCCAGCCCAGGATGAGACTTTCAGCACACAATCCCCGGACATCTTTGGATAGAAACAGACGGCCGAAAAGGCCAGACCTGCCAGATATGCCCGGAGAAAGATCAAAAAACAGTAAGCCTCATAGAGAAAACCGGACGGCACCGGGATCCCCAGAAGTACCAGAGGATCTCCCATACTGTAATAGCCCAGGGTCGTCATGATATCGGCACCATAGCCCAGGGCAAAATTATAGCCGGCAACCGTCAGGGAATGATCCCGCAGCAGCCCTCTGATGATATTCCTATAATACTGTACTGTATAGACAAAGGCTTTATAGTGCTGAGACCAGGCATCACTGGTCCGGATGAAGGATATCCCGTTTTGGGAAAACCAGCTCCACAGTGCGGCAGCCAGTGCCAGGAAGAGCAGGGTATAAAGCAGCCAGTAGCCCAGGGGCGGCCTTATGGCGCCCCCGGCGGACAAACCTTTTCTTTCCCCTCTCACTTAGGAACTCCCTTCATGGTAAGACTGATCCTTTTTTTCTTCTGGTCTACGCCAAGCACCATGACCTCCACGATGTCCCCCACGCTCACTGCCTCCAGGGGATGTTTAATATATCTGTCGCTGATCTGGGAGATGTGCACCAGGCCATCCTGGTGGACCCCGATGTCAACAAAAGCGCCAAAATCAATGACATTCCGCACGGTTCCCTTGAGTACCATTCCCTCCTTCAGATCCTCGATACTCAGAACATCTGTGCGAAGGATGGGACGAGGCATCTCGTCTCTGGGATCCCGGCCTGGCTTTTCCAGTTCCTTGACGATATCCCGGAGCGTAATCTCTCCCACCTGCAGCTCCTCAGCAAGATTTTTATAGTTTCTGATCTGCCTGCTCAGGCCCGAAAGCTTTTTCTGCTGCAGATCCTCCCCGGTAAAGCCTAATCTGGCCAGAAGAGCCTTTGCCGCTTCATAGCTTTCCGGATGGACACTGGTAGCATCCAGGGGCTCAGATCCCCCCATAATCCGCATGAACCCGGCGCACTGCTCAAAAGCCTTGGGACCCAGCTTGGGAACCTTCAGCAGATCCTTTCTCTTCTCAAAACGGCCGTTTTCCTCGCGATAGGCGACAATATTTCCTGCCAGTGTCTTTGAAATGCCGGAAATATAGGAAAGGAGGGAAGCCGAAGCCGTATTCAGGTCCACACCGACCCGGTTGACGCAGTCCTCCACCACACCACTCAAGGCTTCTCCCAGTTTTTTCTGGTTCATATCATGCTGATACTGGCCGACTCCGATGGACTGAGGATCTATTTTTACCAGTTCAGCCAAAGGATCCTGCACCCGCCGGGCAATGGAGGCCGCGCTTCTCTGGCCCACGTCAAAATTCGGAAACTCCTCCGTCGCCAGCTTACTGGCAGAATACACGGAGGCTCCCGCCTCATTGGTGATCACATACTGTACCTTCTTTTGAGGGATTTCCTTGAGCATATCCACGATCACCTGCTCTGATTCCCGGGATGCCGTCCCATTTCCCACAGAAATCAGAGAAATCCCATATTTATCGATCATCCGAATGACATCGTCCTTGGCCTCGCGGATCTTTCTTTCATTGGTCGGAGCCGTAGGATAGACGACCTTCGTATCCAGCACCTTTCCTGTAGGATCCACCACGGCCAGCTTGCAGCCGGTGCGGAAGGCGGGATCCCAGCCCAGCACGGTACGTCCGGAAATGGGAGGCTGCATCAAAAGCTGCTCCAGGTTTTTGCCGAAAACGCGGATCGCCCCCTCCTGAGCCTGATCCGTCAGTTCAGAGCGAATCTCTCTTTCAATGGCCGGCTCAATCAGTCTGGAATAGCTGTCCTTGACCACCTCCTTCAGGATCGGGACAGTGTAGGGATTATCCTGGGTAATCACCTTACGCTCAAGGAAACCCAGAATATCCTCCTGTGGTGCCTCGATCTTGATCGTGAGGATTTTCTCCTTCTCTCCTCGGTTCAGTGCCAGAATCCGATGCCCTGCCAGTTTTTTCAGCGGCTCCTCAAAATCGTAATACATTTCATAGACAGAGCTTTCCTCCGGTTTCTTTGCCTGGGCCTTCATGATTCCCTTGGAGAAGGTAACATCCCTGATCAGCATGCGATAGTTTGCCTCATCGGAGATCCGTTCCGCCAGGATATCCATGGCTCCCTGCAGAGCAGCCTTTGCGTCCTCTACGCCAAGCTCCTCAGAGATAAAAGCTGCCGCCGCCTCCTGGGCCGGCTGCTCCAGCTTTTGGGCAGCGATCAGATCGGCCAGAGGCTCAAGTCCCTTTTCCTTTGCGATGGAAGCCCGGGTACGGCGTTTCGGCCGGTAGGGGCGATACAGATCCTCCACCACCACAAGGGTTTTGGCCTCCAGGATCTGCTTTTCCAGTTCCGGTGTCAGCTTTCCCTGCTCCTGGATACTGGCAATAACCTTTCCCTTAAGCTCATCCAGGTTTCTGAGATAGCTCAGTCGTTCAGAGAGAGTTCTCAGCTGCTCATCATTGAGGCTGCCGGTTGCCTCCTTGCGGTAACGGGATATAAAGGGAATGGTATTTCCCTCATCAATCAGCTTTACGGCTGCCTCCACCTGTGACGTCTGTACTCCCAGCTCCTGAGCGATCACAGTATTAATATCCATAGTCCTTCTCCTCTCTTTCCGCGTCTGTATCCGGCGCCTGGCCAGACACTCTTCTGTCCTGCCCCTGCTGGTCTTCATTCGAAGCAGGCACTTCAAAGCCATCTACATAAGAAAGGCTTGAGAGCTCCTTCCGGGAGATTCCGCCATCTGAATTCTCCCATGGATCTTCTTTCGTCTTTGCCTGAGTCAGCTTCAGGAAAAATACCGTTTCGGACATCTGTATATGGGGAAAAATCCACAGAAGAGCGATATAAAAGGTAAAAACCGACAAAATCATCCAGGGTACGAAGCTCAGCTGCAGCAGAAGATACCTGATGCAATTCCCCTTCATCATGCGCATGCTCTCCTTCAGAGAAGCCATTCCTCCCATCCGGGGATTATCCGCCAGCAAAAAAAAGCTGACAGCAAAGGGAACGGTTATGATCGTGTTCAGCACGATGGAGAGAATCAGCAGAAGCAGGCTGGTACTCATCCAGGCCGTCTGTTCCTCCAGGGTGGTTCCCACAGAAGCCGTAAAACTGTACCAATAATAGGGAATGGTCACCAGGAAATTCAGAACCGCCATGACAAAGGCCGCTGCTATCACACGGTCCGGCGAATTCCGGAAAAAATACAGCAGATCTCCCAGGGACGACTCGCGTCCTCTCGCCAGGTTGAGAAAGAGAAAACAAAGGCCGGCAGAAAACACAGACAAAACGAGGGAGATGGCAAAAGCAAAAACCTGATCCAATACCACACTAAGGGTATCCCTTCCGACAAACAGGTAGGAAGAGACAAGGCTGCCGGCCAGCTGGATGACTGTCACAATAATCATAGCCAGCATGGCGGTTCCCATTTTTCCGTTCAGAAGCAGCCTGGCTTCCTGCTTGATATCACGAGTTGAACTATTCATCTGATAAAAACCTCATAAAAACAGCGACCTGTGCGGTCACAAGCTCCTCACGGTTGCCGTCAAAACATCAGGATACAAAATTCAGCCATGTACCAGATGAAACCAAAACCCGATGGGTTCAAGGCTCCTTGGCATCCGGCACAGGGCTGAATCACTGTCACTGCGAAGGGCTCACGACGTCTTTCTGGCCAGAGCCATCCACTTCAGATATGCATTGATAAATATGTCGATACCGCCGTCCATTACAGCATCCACATTACCGGTTTCCTCATTGGTTCTCAGGTCTTTGACCATCTTGTAGGGCTGCATGACGTAAGAACGGATCTGATTGCCCCAGGCGATATCCGTGACCTCACCTCTGATGCCGGACAACTTCTCCATGGCCTCCTGCTCCTTCAACAGGAAAAGCTTGGCCTTGAGCATCTGCATAGCCTTATCTTTATTCATATGCTGAGAACGTTCATTCTGGCACTGAACCACGATTCCTGTGGGAAAATGAGTGATCCGGATCGCCGAGGAGGTCTTATTGATATGCTGCCCACCGGCCCCGCTGGAGCGGTAGGTATCGATGCGAATATCCTCGTCATTGATCTCCACATCCAGATCCTTCTCTATATCAGGCATGACATCACAGGAAACGAATGAAGTCTGCCGTTTTCCTGCCGCATTGAAGGGCGAAATTCTGACCAGGCGGTGAACTCCTTTTTCGGATTTTAAAAGACCATAGGCATTCTCCCCGTTGACCTGGAAAGTCACGGATTTGATCCCGGCTTCATCGCCATCCAGATAATCAAGCACCTCCATGGAAAAGCCCTTCTGATCCACCCATCTGGAATACATGCGGTAGAGCATGGAACACCAGTCACAGGCTTCTGTCCCGCCCGCACCGGCATTCAGCTTAAGAATCGCGTTTTCCTTATCATATTCTCCGGATAAAAGGGTTTTGATCCGGATATTGTCCAGACTCAGCCGGAAGCTGTCCAGCATCTCCTGGATCTCAGGAATCAGGGAAGGGTCATTCTCCTCGTATCCCATTTCAATCATGGTCTGGATGTCATCCATCTGAGCAGTGAGACTCCGATAGGTCTCCAGATCATCCTTCATGCTTTTGAGTTCCTTCATCTTTTTCTGGGAACCCTCTGTGTCGTCCCAGAAGCCCGGGGCTTCCATCTCACGCTCTAATTCTTCAATCCTCTGCTCTTTGTTAGCGAGGTCAAAGTGAATCCCTCACTTCCACTAATGGTTCTGTAAAGGTTGCAAGAGTACTCTTGAACTGATCCAACTCAACCACAGCTTCACCTTCTTTCTGAAATTTTTTTATCTATCAATGAACAGTTACCGCTATTTTGCAATCACTGCGCCGGACACGCCACGGGCACTGTAATAGTTTTTCCCCTTGACCTTTCGGTATGCCTTAACACAGTAATAATAGGTGGTTCCCGCTACAAGATTTTTATCCGTATAGGACCTGGTTCCCTCTGTCAGCTGAGCAACCCTGGCATAGGATCCATCCCTTATCCTGCGGTATAATACGTATCCTGTCGCTCCTGCCACCCTTGTCCACGTGATTGTGGCCTGTTTCGTCCCGGAAGCAGAGGCCGAAACTACGGGTGTTGCCAGATTCTCCACCCTTGACACGGGAGAAAGGGTCGTAAGCCCGGAATATCTGTTCCCCAAAATGGTTCTGAAGGCACACACCCGATAGCGGTACATATCCCCCAAAACAACCGTATTGTCGTACCAGGCAGAGGTTTCATTCCCCACAGCCTTTACCAGTCTCCAGTTTCCCCCATTATCACTGCGGAAAATACGATAGCCGGTGACGTAGGGGATCCTTGACCAGTTCACCCTGATCATCTGATAGTTGATGCCGACCGTCCTGACGGAGGCAGGCGCCTTCAACGGATTGACCCGTATCCTGCAGAAGGCTCTCACAGAAGTAGCACCGTCCAGGCAGCAAAGGATTGTCGCAGTTCCGGGACTCAGACCGATCACCGTCCCATTGGTGGAAACCCGGGCAACCTTTGTATTATTGGAAGCATAACGAAACTTCGCATTAGGTATCGCAAGCGACAGACCGGGCGATATCACAACCCGCTCTCCGGAAATCAATTGCGCGGTAGTAGGATACACCGAAAGCTTCACGCCGGAGCTCAGAGTGCGGGTATGCGCTTTAATGCGGAGACAGGAATTTCTGTCATCCAAAGCGTCGACCCATTCCCCCTCTTTGATTCGATACAGGCTCTGCCCCGCTTCCTGGCTTGAAATGCTGGTAAACCATGTTCCCTCATAGGAATGATCCATCAAAAGCTCAATCCGCGTATCCCCCAGGTTGGTAAGCACTACCGAAAATCTGCTTCCCTGGGGCAGGAGTACTTCCTGCGGAAGCGAAAAGGTTCCCACGCCCGGATACTGTTTTTTCCAGATCAGAGGACTGGCAAAGGCAGGCGTCCCGCTGGTGGGATCCTCCGGATCTGTCAGGTTGGTATAAATCTGTACTCCATAGGTATTGTTTGAACTGGTATCTGCCACGCAAACCTCACCCAAAGCTTCCGCATATCCTTCTTTTGCCTTTACCTCATAGATATTCGCCGCTCCGGTCTCTCCACTGCCGCTGGCGTTTTCATTCTCCAGAACCAGGACAGTACTGATCACTGACGTCCCATCATAAAAATAGTTGTTTCTGTAATTCTGCTTTATGGTTCCGGCCAAGGCAAGGGCATCCGTCAGTCCCTTACACTGATAGGAGAGATAGAAAAAGCCGCTATCGCCCCAGCCCTCCCCCCAGCTGTTCTTGCAGATAAAAGCGCCATCCTCAGATACCTTTGCCAACGTGGAATAATTTTTGCAGGGGAAATAATCATTCCACCCCACCAGCGTCACTGTATGGGTAGCATCAAAAGAGCTGTAAGGACAGTTGTAGGAATAAAATTTCGGCGAATAATAGGTCTCGTAGAAGGGCAGACTGATACTCACAGCCCCATAATCCTGAATCAGCTGTTTCAGTCTGTCCACGGCAACAGATTCAGAAAATACAGCTTCCTGCAGATAAGCAATGCGGGAATACTCCAGGCCGGCATCCGGAATCCTCTTTATCTCCTGGGTATGTGTGGCATCGGATGGATAAGGTGCCTGACTCTCCAGGACCATGCCGGACCAGGTGCTCAGGAAAAGAGCGCCCATCTGCGTATTCCCGCCTTCCATATAATGCCCCATGACAACGTTATAATCATTTTCGGTATTGTTAAGGGGATCGTTGCCTCTGTTGGCAAAGAAATAGGCCATATGATTTTCGGAAAAATCGAAGCTCCCCTTCCCATCCTTGAGGAGGTAGGATTCCATACAGTTTGTCAGCGAAAAGGCCCAGCATGTGCCATAGGGATCCTGATTCCTAACCCCTGTTACCAGATCCATCCCCCTGGGGTCGTAGACAGTGGGAAAGCCTGCGCCAACCCGCGCCAGGCCGGCATCCTGACCGTTGTCTGTCGGCTGTATTCCTTTGGGAATGGGCTTCAAAGCCCTGAAGGGAGCCAGCTGACGTTCTCTCTCCTCCTGTGTTAATCCATCACCTTCATCGCCCTCACCGGAGGAAAAGGTCATTTCAGAGGAGACTGGGGCCTCCGCGGAATCCTGGCTGCCGCCATCCATCTGGCCTGCGCTGAAAAGCTCCTCCTCCGGCAGAAGGGGTATGGCATCTTCTGCCTTTTCTCCGGCCGTAAACAGATCTGTCTGTTCTGCCATATCTGTTTCCAATGCCATAACAGCATCCGTTTCTGTTGTCCGGGCAGATTCAAACAGATCCTCCTCTGCCAGTCCAGGCACAAAAATCTCATCCTGCCCTGCTTCGGCAGCTGACGCGCTGTCAAAGACAAAATCTGTCTCCTGTGCCGGCACGGGAGCGGAGAATTCCCCACTCTGGAAAAGCTCTTCCTGCTCCAATGCTTTCACATAGTTTGCTTCTTCTTCCACAGCGACAAAAGGATCCTGCCCATCGCCGGAGCGAAAAAGATCCTCTGCCAGAACAAGCCCTGGCTGACTTCCCATAATGAAACTGATGCTCAGGAGGCCTGCGAATATGGATCTCAATATTCTGCTGCTTTTTTTCATCCCATGCCCTCTCTTTCTGTTACCTATACTGTTCCGGCATGACTTCCGACGGAATAGAATATCATGCGTATCCGATTATCTGCATATGCGAAATAGCCATGCAGAGGAAATCCCCCTGCATGGCTTAACCGATATCAAAATACCTATTCCATGGTTCTATAACAAATCACATAACTGGTACATAACTGGTCCGTGACAGGTTTCCTTTCCAGATCCATACTATTTCTCAACCGAGCATAGATCTGATATAAAAATACCAGAAGGTAGACCTGCCGTATGTAATCCAGAGTTTCCAGCTTTCATGTGCCGAAACGAAAGTCGGATCGAATTCTCCGGCAAAATAGGAACGGTTTACGGCAGCAGCAAAATCGATCATCTTTTCCCTGATTATTTCGGGGATCTCAAGCTTTGACAAGGCTTCTCTCACCTGACGGGACGTACAGACCCTGAATCGCTCCAGAGCTTCCTCCTGACACACCGGAAGCTCCCTCGCTTCATAGCAAACCTCTCCCGTAGGATCTATCCTGATCCAGCCATAATGAAGAGGCGAGGTACTCAGGCAGCCCGTCGCGTAATCGGTAAGATCTCCCTCAGAGGCTGTATGCTGAATATGGGAATGACCGCTCAGGTTCGTTTTCACCTGCCCCTTCATCAAAAGATCCTTTACCTCTTTCTCATTGCTTACGACAAAGCCCTGGTAAAAGAGCCCGCTCTGCCGCAGCACATTCTGATGTGTCACACTGATGACCGGAAGCCGCGCCGACCTGGCATCCTTAAGGGCTTGCTCTGCCCAGGAGAGCGTCTTCTGATCTATCCCTCCGGGCATGGCTTCCGTATTTGCGTCCAGCATTAGGAGCCTGCACACTCCCTCAAATTCATAGACATAGCTGAAGGAATAGGGGCACAGATCAAACGCCTGATCCGGCCCGAACGAAGCACAGGCTGCCGCAAACTCCCGCCCGGAGATGGCATCTGTCCGCTCTGCCTTATCCCCGAAATAGCTTCTGGCATAGGGATAAGCTATGTCATGATTTCCGGGAAGGATCAGCACCGGTATTCCGGCGTCCCTGACCCTGCGAAGCTGGGCCAGGACTTCAATCAGGCTTTGGCGCTCTCCGTTAAAGGTCAGATCTCCGGGAAGGAGCAATGCGTCCGGCCGGCTGTTCAGTGTCTCCTGAACCAGGGCCTCCAGTATCTCCACGGAACGCTCAGGCAGCTTTCCGTCAGCGCTCTCCACCATTCTCTGAAAGAGCGGACCATAGTCCGTCAGCAGGGGAGACAGGTAATGAAGGTCGGTAGCCAGAAGCAATTGGATCATTTCTTCCTCCTCCCCAAAGATCCGGGTACTGCCGCCTGTCATCAGAATAAGCACACAAATCAGGAACAGCAGCCTACGCATTCATCTCCTTGATAATGTCAGCAATCAGGATATCTGCTTTGTCGTTATCCAGCTGGCAGGTTCCGGCATTTTTGTGCCCGCCGCCGCCGTATTTCAGGCATAAAAGCCCGATGTCGAAATCGGAGCTGCGATTTATGATGGATTTGCCGATCATCACAGCCGTATTCTGTTTCCTGAAGCCCCAGGCGATATGCAAAGACATCTCTGCCTCAGGATACATAGCATAAATCATGAAACGGTTTCCGGCATAGATGACATCCTCATGGCGCAGATCCAGGATCACCACCTTGCCTTCTATCCGAGCCAGGCGGCTTAACTGCTGCTTGAACAGGTCCTGCTGCTCAAAGAAAAGCTTTACCCTCTCCTGCACATCAGGAAGGGCGAGAATCTCATCGATGGGATGGATGAGGCAGTAATCGATCAGCTCCATCATCAGCTGATAATTGGAAATGCGAAAATCATGAAACCGTCCCAGGCCGGTACGGGCATCCATCAGGAAATTCATAAGCACCCAGCCTTTGGGATCCAGGATCTCCTCTCTGGTAAAATCTGCGCTGTCCCCCTTATCTACCGCCGTCATCAGTTCCTCTGAAATACGGGGCAAGGCATCCTTCCCTCCGTAATAATTGTAGACGACACGGGCCGCGCTCTTAGCGTCTCCCTCGATAATAAACCTGCCACCGTCATCAATTCCCTGCTCCTTCAGCCGCACCAGCTCTGAATCATGGTGGTCAAAAGCCAGTCCGACTCTGCTGTCAAAGGGGAGGTTTGTAGTGATGTCATTTTCATGCAGGTCCACCTTACCATCCTGAACATCCTTGGGATGCACGAAGAGAATATCATCGATCAGGTTTTTTTCCTTCAGGATCATGGCGCAGACAAGACCGTCAAAATCGCTCCTCGTCACCAGCCTGTATTTTTTCTCTGACATAGCGTCACCTCTTTCTTCTCTCAGAACCTTTCTCAGTAAATAAATCGACAAAAGGTTCGACCTGTGCGGTCACTAAAGTGACCGATACCAACGGCATTCGCAAAATCAATGCTGCGCGTTACCACAATCCTATTATACAGAAAAAAGGTTCCTTGTACAAGAGAATGTTGGAAGGAGGTACCAGTGAAGAAACAGACGGCAACCAGTCACCGGTTATGGTTTAACGGTCACATGGTAGGTACGTTCCAGCACCGTGTCCTGACAGCTGATCACGGCGGTCAGATCGACCTTGCTTTTTTCGGCAGGAGACAGGATGAGTCCCTCGTTTGTGATGACAGCTTCGTCGGCCGACTTCCAGGTGATGGTACAGCCATTCATTTCGTCAGGAAGCTGACCATGGGCCTTTGCCGTCTCAAGGATGACCTTTTTCAGGGATTCGGCCACGATACCTGTCAGCAGCTCCGCATCTGCCGCTTCTGCCTTGCTGCCCCAGATACAGGTGTTATCCGAGCCAATCGCGGTGAAGGTCATGACAGGATCAGGATCGGCATTTTCCTTGTGTTGACGGAAGAAAATCCCTTTGTAGGTTACGTCACCGATGATGATAGTACAATAATCATAGCCCTTTCCGGATTCTATGCATTCCCAGCTTCCGGTCACAGATCCCGTCACGGTATGGTCCTCCTCCAGGGTGATCATAGTGGTTTCCAGCATATCGCCGTCGGTTTTCCTGCCGTGGTTGATAAATTCATAGGAGCCTGTCAGTTCCTCTTCTTCATAATGGCCAGGCTGTTCTCCCCTGTACTCGTAGACTGCCGTCACCGGCCAGAGATCCTCGTTCATGAATTGCTGATGTACCCTGACTTCATGGGCTTCCAGCTGCGGCTTGATATCAAAGCGCTGGTGGTAAATCAGATAGCGGGAACCGTCAGTGGCATTCAACTGGGAATTATGACCTGCCGCACGTTTCCCGACCTGATCATAAAAGGCGTAATTGCCGATCAGCTTGATGCCGTACTTGTCCCCGTTCGTCTTATTGTCTGCGGCATTATTCCCTGCCGCGTCAAGATAGGGGCCGGTAACGTTCTCAGACCGGAACAGCCGCATATTATACCCGCCAGAGGACATCAGTCCACCGTAGGTGCAGTAGAGATAATAATACCCTGTCTCAGCGTCATAGGAAATATAAGGTCCCTCGCCGGACTGATGGTCTCCGCCGATGAGATGAAGGCCGAAATAGCGGTCGATGAAATTGCCGGATGCCTCATCTGTGCCGTCCGTGCCGGGATAGATAGCCTCGCCTGTCCGGCGGTCCAGTTCCAGCAGGAACATTCCTCCTGACCAGGAGCCATAGGACAGATACAGTCTTTCTCCGGAAGCATCAAAAAAAACATTGGGGTCTATCGCGTTAGGAGCGTAGGTATGGTTCCAGCTGCCATCGGCATTGAACCAGTTATCGCTGACCTCGTCTATCCCACCATTGGCAGCCCCTTTCTCCACCAGCTCCTTCAGGTTCAGATAATCATTGTCCCAGCTGGTATCCCTGGTACTCTTCCCGTCGTATTCCCCGTTTTTTGTAAATCCGGAATAGACGATGGTGTCCCCGAACCGATACTCCCCTTCTATCTCCCTGGAGACCATATAGCTGATGCAGGACCTGCGCCAGGTGGAGGAGGTGCACAGATAAAGCATATAGGCTCCTTCCCTTCCATCCTCCCACAGATAATAGGGATTCCAGATCAGGTCCGGCGCCCACACTGCGTAGCCGTTTCCGGCACAGTCGCCGTCATCGAAGCCTGCCCAGGCAAAAGGCCTGGCCAGACTTTCCTGCAGATTTCCGTAGAAGGGCAGATCCTTCCCCTGTCCATAATCGAAATTCAGCTGCGTCCAGGCGATCAGATCCTCAGAGGAAGCCGACGCCGTATGGGATCCCACAAGATAAAAGGTTCCATCCCCGTCTTCAAAGATGGACGGATCATGTACGCACACGTGGACTGCCTTTTCCGGCTCTGACGCCTCTTCTGCTCCGGCCGCCGCCGGAAAAGCCGCTATGATGCCAATCAGGCCGACAGCGGCAAGCACTTCTTTCAGCATGAAAACCTCCTTACCATACATGATTACAATGCAAATTGACTCCAGCATGCCATAAAGCCTTTTCTCCCCTTATGCGCAGGCACGACAGGGAGATGGGCTTTTGCGCGGAAAGGAAACGAAGGGAAACTATCCCTGGCTGTCTGTTTCCTCTGCCCTCTCCCAGGCCGGGTGGACCATGGGACAGCTGTTTTTCTTCATAACCGCCCGCAGCTCTACAAAGCAGCCGCAGATCCGGCATAGGCCTGATATCAGATTCTGGCATTTCCGGCATCTCGCCAGCCTTTCCTCATAGACCAGGTCACTGACCTTCAGATCCTCATCCAGATTCCGGATATAGGTCTTCAGCGTCTGATAATTATCCGTCTCCATCTCACGCAGCAGGCATCTCCTGCAAAAGCGCCGCGGTTGATCCTCCAGCTTCATATCCTTCCCCCATCGCAGTGATTAGCCTGCTCCTGATGATGGAACAGTTACCTTCCCGTTTTTGAAAAGCGAGCCGGCAGATTTCTCTGCCGGCTCTTTCTTTTTTTGCAGCTCCACCCATAGAAGATTGTCACCACCGGGTGACGGGTGGATTGCTTTATTCTAATGTTATAAGCAGCACACTACATCTGGGAATCGTAAATTCCAGACCCCCATGAACCAGCCTTACCCCTTCAAACACCTCTGAAGAAACCTGATCCGGCTCATCAAAGGTATTGCAGGCGTCCATCCTGTTATGCAGAATACGGGCTGATACCTTGTTCCGGTCACCAATTCCCGTGATTCTCGTCATGACCGGATAATCCTCTGTGACAGAAAGGTTGCCGATGGTGATGGTGATCTTCCCCTTCTCATCTACCGAGGCTGATTCGGACAGATTCGGAACCATGTATTCCTCCTCCATGCCGATCTCCTCCGTCTCGATAAAGCTCTCCAGCAGGCAGGCATCCTGATGAAGCTGATACAGATCAAAGACATGCCAGGTAGGGGTCTTCACCATGCGCGGGCCATCCGTCAGGATCATAGCCTGCAATACATTCACCATCTGGGCGATACAGGCCATCTTAACCCGGTCGGAATGCTTGTTGAAAATGTTCAGATTGATGCAGGCCACCAGAGCATCACGCATGGTATTCTGCTGATAAAGGAAGCCGGGATTGGTACCTGGCTCTACGGTAAACCAGGTGCCCCATTCATCCACAATCAACCCGATCTTACGCTCCGGATCATACTGGTCCATGATAGCGCCATGCATCCGGATCAGGTCCTCCATATAGAGGGTTTTGGCCAGAGTCTTATACCAGGTCTTCTCGTCAAATTCCGTTGCGCTTCCCTTGATCTCCCAGCCCTCAGGGTGAGTATAATAGTGCAGGGAAAGACCATCCGTGTGTCCATGGAAGCGGTTCTCACAGTGGCGGAACAGGGTAGCCAGAACGCCATGGGTCCAATCGGTGTCATCGATATTCGGACCGGAGGCGATCTTGCGGATCAGAGTTGGATTATCGATACCGGGCTCGCCTTCTCCTGCCCCGTACTGCCGCACATAGGTCTGATACCTGCGGTACTCATTGGCGTAAAACTCCGGTGTCATATTTCCGCCGCAGCCCCAGTTTTCATTGCCAACACCGAAGAAGTCAACCTTCCAGGGCTCGGGATGCCCGTTCCGGGCTCTCAGCTGCGTCATGGGAGAAAGGCCGTCAAAGGTCATATACTCCACCCACTCGGACATCTCCTGCACCGTCCCGCTGCCCAGATTGCCGTTCACATAGGTCTCGCAGCCCAGCTGCCGACAAAGCTCCATAAATTCATGGGTTCCAAAGCTGTTGTCCTCGAGCACACCGCCCCAGTGGGTATTGATCATTTTCTTGCGTTCTTCTTTGGGGCCAATCCCATCCTTCCAATGATATTCATCCGCAAAGCAGCCGCCGGGCCAGCGCAGCACAGGTACATGGATCTCCTTCAGGGCTTCCACCACGTCCTTGCGCATACCGTTGACATTCGGAATCTCGGAATCTTCACCGACGTAGATTCCTTCATAGATGCAGCGTCCCAGATGCTCGGAAAACTGCCCGTATATCTCCTTATTGATCTTGCTCAGCCTGCGATCCGCATTAATATAATACTTCGCCATAGATAAATCCTCTAAAAAATCACCCTTTTACTGCGCCGGCTGTCATACCGTCGATCAGATACTTCTGGAAGATCAGATAGATCACCAGAATCGGGATAATGCCGAACATGGAGCCTGCGATCAGCAGGTCATAGTTGTTTCCATAGGGGGTCAGCAGGGTATTCAGACCGATCTGCAGTGTAAACTTGCTGGTATCACGAAATACAAGCATAGGCCACAGCATGTTGTTCCAGGAACCCATGGCGCAGAGGATGGCCATGGAAGCAAAAGCCGGCTTGGTAATGGGCATCATGATCTTTACGGAGATACCGTACTCCGTACAGCCGTCGATACGGGCTGCGTCCAGCAGCTCTTTGGGCAGAGACTGCATGTACTGCCTGAAGAAGAAGATCGTCGAGGCCGCACACAGGCCAGGCAGGATCACGCCGGCACGGGTGTTGATGATCTTCAGGGCCGTCACCTCCTGATAGAGCGGGAGCATCAGGATCTCGAAGGGAACACACATGGTGGCGATGACCAGGAAGAAGAGAAAACCCTGAAGGCGGAATTTGTACATGGTCAGGCCATAGGCGACAAAATAGCAGACCAGAAGAGTAAGGATAACCGTCAGGATAGTCAGAATCAGGGAATTCTTATACCACATAAAGTATTTGGCAGAGTCCACCTTACTGTTGTCGCCGGCCAGGCCGAACAGGTATTTGTAGTTGTCCACCGTCATGGTAGAAAAATCAAAGTTGATAGCCAGACCATTCTGTACCAGCTCCCTGCCGGGACGGAAGGAAGCCAGCAGACCTGCCAGCAAGGGAAAAGCGATAAAGCCGCACAGGATAACAAAAAGGCCGGTAGCCAGCACGGAGGCCAGTCTATGATTGGATTCCATTTTCCTGGGAGTACCCTCGTTATTCATATCCTTAGTCCTCCTTCTTAAAGGTGCCGGTGGCAATCAGCTGAATCACATTGATGACAAGGGCAATGATCATCAGAACCATGCCCACCGCGCAGGCATATCCCAGATCATTCTTCTCAATACCCCTCTTATACAGATAGCCAACGATCGTCAGACCGATATTTTTCGGGGATGAGTTGCCGTTCCACAGCATAAAGCTTTCCAGGAACATGGACAGGCCTGCGTACACGGAGATGGTGATAACGTAGATCGTCGTCGGTTTGATCAGAGGAAGGGTGACATACCAGAATTTCTGTTTGGCATTGCAGCCATCGATCTCAGCGGATTCATAGAGAGAACCGTCGATGGATTTCAGGCCCGATACAAAATAAAGCATATTGACGCCCGTCCATCTCCACATACACAAAAGGAGCAGGGCGATCCAGGCTGTCCATTTGGTCTTCAGCCAGGCAATCGGCGTTCTGCCCAGGAAAGCCATCAGCTGGTTCATCTGGCTCCCTGCCGCCTCAGAGAACATCATACGGAACAGCATACCGGAAATAACAACGGAGGTAAGGGCCGGGATATACATGATGACCTTCCATACTCCCTTTGCCTTGGTGATCCGGCTTTCCATCAGAACCGCGAGGAGGAGGGGGATCGGGATCATAAGAACCAGGGTCAGCAGCATATATTCCACACTGTTGGAAACGGCCGTGATAAAGAACTTGTCTTTCAGGAGCTTGCTGTAATGGGCCGTCCCCACAAAGCTCCTGCTTCCGAAGGAAATATCCTGGAAGCTCATGATAATACCGCTGATCAGCGGATAAGCCCAAAAGATCAATAAGCTCAGGATAAAAGGAAGGACAAACACAAAAGGTGCCACCTTCTGGGAATAGAACAGTTTTTTGAATTTACTCACCTTAGCTACTCCTCTTTCTCTGAAAAAGGCCCGGAACCAAGAAGTTCCGGGCCCCTCTGTCTTTTCAAAAATCAGTGAGCGACTCTGTCACGCTCTGTAACCGTCCAGGAATAACAGACTGAAAAAGTGAAAAGACTTCTTACATCAGCTCCATCTCAATATATTCCTGAGCCTCTGCAAGGGCTTCTTCCACATCCATGCCATCCTCGAATACTTCGTTCAGCGTGGTGGTGCACATATAATCGTTCAGGGTCGGAGACGCAGTTGTGGTATAGATTGTGCCGATCGCGTCATTGTTTGCCAGTTCCTGCAGAACCTCATAGGGCTTGACACGGAAGAAGGTATTGTAGATATTGTCCTCGCTGAAGGCGAAATCTTCATCAAACCACAGTGCGGAATTGCAGACGTCAAATCCAAGCACGCTCCAGATGTAAGCCTCTCCTTCCTCGGAAAGCTTTGCCCACGCCAGGAACTCAGCTGCCAGCTCAGGAGCCTGGCACTGCTGGGTGATAACCGTGCCGGTACCGCCGATACCTACGGAATTCTTCTGTCCCTCTTCGAATACGGGAATGGTAGTGATATCATATTTGCCTTCCATCTCAGGCATATAGTTGATGAAACGGCTCATGTACCACATAGCCTTCGGGAAGGAAGCGACCTTGCCCTCGGAAACGTTCTTGAAGCCCGCCTCAAGGTCGATATGGCCATCGGTAGAGATCATGGCAATGCCTTCGTCCAGCCATTCCTTCTGCATGGTCATCATCTTCTTCACGGAATCAAGCTCAACATTAACCTCGCCGTCCGGGCCGCCGGTCCAGTCTTCGCCATACTCTGCCATGGCGATCCACATCCAGTCAACACCGCCGGTATCGACAGATGTCAGATAAACCTCGCCGTTGGAGGCTTCCTTAAGCTGTCTGCCGAGCTCGGTGTAGTCTTCCCAGGTTTTTACGGACTTGTAATCCAGGCCATACTCTTCAAAGATCTCTGCATTCCAGTACATCACGCTTGCGCCGACATGGGTCGGAACACCGATGCGGGTGCCGTCGGCCTTGGAATAAACATCCAGACGGGACTGAACCACATCTGCTTCATAGGGAGCAAGAGCATCGTTCAAAGGATACAACGGACAGTCGTCGCCCGTGTAGTTGGGGAACTGACCGATCTCAACATCGCACATGTCCGGAGCGCCGCTGCCGGCCTGCAGGGACATCATCAGCTTGTTGTGCATATCGGAATAAGGATAGGTGCTGAAGGTGACGTTCAGCTGTTTGTCGGGGTTCTGCTCGTTCCAGAGCTCGACCATCTTGCCATAGAATTCATTGTGGGCATCCACGAAGGACCATACTTCAAAATGGGTGCCGTCCTCCGGTCCTACTGTGGTGACTGCGGATGCTTTTTCCTCTTCCGCGAAAGCGGTGAGGGGCATAGCTGCGATCATGGTGGCTGCCAATGCGATGCTGATCCATTTTTTCATGTGTGTCTCCCTTTCTGCCGTTTCCTCCGGGAAACCGGCTCTTGTGTGTTTTTTTCTGTCACGCTGCAACTGTCTTTGTTATGTGCTTACTATATTCCATTCCCTTTCATTTGTCAACATAAATCTAAAGTATTTTAGCTTTTTCTATAGTTCATTTTAAATTTTGTCGTTTTTCACAAATTTATCTGTCGGATTTATACATATTGCACTAACATGGGATTTTACTTTAGATTTATCTAAAATACCTCTTTCTAAATCCAAAGCTTTGTGTTACACTGTCGCCAGTCAAAGGCGGGCATGCCGCTGCAGGCGGCATGCTTCCGCAGTAAGTTTGTGCGCATACTATATCTCAGGAAAAGGTGCCTGCCATGCGTTATATCAAAGACTATCAGGAAGAGCTGGACCTGTTCCGGGCATTGGGCTCTCCTGTCCGGCTTCAGATTATGAAGCATCTGATTGAAAACGGAAGAATGAGCATGAATGACCTGGCCAGAGCTCTCGATCTGTCCGCCGGCGCCATCACGCCCCACGTCAAAAAGCTGGAGGCCTGCGACCTTCTGCGGATCAACACGGATGAGAAAGCCCATGGCAATGTCAAGCTGTGTGAACCTCATCTGGAAAAGATCCTGATCGTTTTTTCCAATTCCGGAACAAGGGAAAATGAGTTTCACTCCCATATCAGAGTCGGCCGCTATTCCTCCTGCCAGGTTTTTCCGACCTGCGGCCTGTCTACGGCCTCCTCCATTATCGGGGAAGTGGACGACCCTCGCTTTTTTACCCACCATAAGCGTTTCCATGCGGATATTCTGTGGTTTTCCAAGGGCTTTGTGGAGTATATGGTCCCCTGCGTCATCCCCCGGTCCGCCAGGGTCGAGCAGTTTTCCATGTCTGTGGAATTAAGCTCTGAGGCTCCTGGCAGCAATCCCAACTGGCCATCCGATATCTATTTTTATCTCAATGGCACATTTGTCGGTTTTTGGACCAGTCCAGGGGATTTTGCGGATGTTCCGGGGCTGTTTACGCCCGATTGGTGGTATTCCAGCTGGAACCAGTATGGCCTTTTGAAGACCCTGACGATCGGCCGAAGGGGCACCTTTATGGATGATGAAAGGATTTCCGATGTGACGATTGACCAGATTGATATCCGGGCAGATTTTCCTATGTATTTAAAGATGGAGGTTCCCGATCAGGCCAGGCATGTGGGGGGACTGACTGTTTTTGGAAGAGGATTTGGGAATTATAATCAGGATATTGAATTCAGAATCAGATATAAGACCATGTAAAGGAAGAACAGCCGGCGCCTCGCAGAAAAGTGCGAGGTGCCAGGCGGAAAAGAGTTTATCAGTCATAAGAGAATATCGGTTTATTGTCCTGACTCCAGGTGATTTTCATCAGCATGGCATGACGGTTGGGATTATAGAGGGGATCGCCTTCGATCTCGGTTTCGGTGCGGGCATGGTATACCATGATGTCATTCCCCTGCTCATCCTTGGTAAAGCAGTTGTGTCCCGGGCCATAGATTTTGCGGGAGACGTCGGAGCGCAGGACAGGCTGGCGGCTTTTGGTCCAGGATTCCGGATCCAGGAGGTCCGCGTCTTCATCCGCGGTGAGAAGGCCGACGCAATAGTCTATTCCAGTTTCGCTGGCGGAATATGTCAGGAAAACTTTTCCGTTGCGGATAATGGCAAAGGGTCCTTCGTTGACCCAGAAGCCGATCCTTTCCCAGTCGTAGCAGGGTGTAGCCAGCAGCACCTGGGCTGTGGCAAGCTTACAGGGTGATTCCATGCGGGCAATATAGAGGTTGGAAATCTTTTTTCCTACACTGACCTTTTCCGCCCATACGTAGTATCTTTTTCCTTTACAGGTGAATACAGTGCCATCCAGGGAGAAATCCGTGAAGGAAAAAGCATCATCTTCGGCGGCCTGCATCATCCCTTTTTCTGTCCAGCTGCCTGTCAGGGGATCCTGATCGCCGCATTCCAGTACATAGGGTCGGAGCGCCCAGATATCATCCTTGTCGCTGCCGGCGAAATAGATATACCATTTCCCGTCGAGATAGTGCAGCTCCGGTGCCCAGATATGAAAGCTCATGATCCCGCTTTCGTGCCGGTTCCAGACCCTGACCTCCTCTGCCTGTGCCAGACCGGCCAGCGTATCGGCACGGCGCAGGGCGATTCCGTCATACTCAGGAAGTGAAGCAGTGAAATAATAGAAACCGTCAGTATGCCGGTAGACATAAGGATCTGCCCTTTGCAGTATCCAGGGTTCATTGTATCTTAATTCCTTATCCATTCTTTTCTCCTATCTAAGATATCGAATTTCCAACTTCTTTCCCTGACAATCCGGATTTGACTGCTGTGGAAAGCTCTCATCCTGCCAGCAGGCGGGAACTGCGAAGCACAAATTGCTGCATTCCTGCGCCGACTCATTTCGTATTGGCAATGAATTCATTGATCTGTGATAGCGGGGTATAATGCACCTTGATCTGGATATCCTGTTTATAATCCCCGAAGCCGCTTCCGTAAAGGGCAAGCCCTCCTGCATGAGAATTCCGGGAAACCGCTTCAAACCTCAGCTTCATTTCTTCACTGTTCCAGTCAGCTTCCGGCTCCGACACCTTAACCCCATCCAGGAAAACACCCCGCGTGTTTACGACCAGCATTTTCAGGTAACCATGCTGCCGCTCCCGTCCCTTCCACCAGAATGGGGTATAGATTCCTCGGCTGCTGTTGGCGGTACGGAAGCTCAGCCATTCCCCCAGCTTTCTGCCGTTCAGATAAAAGGTGATTTCAGACATGGAATCCTCCGGCAGCCCATAATCTGCCGAGGAGATCTCGAAGCTGACTGTCATCTGCATCATAACATGGTCTGAGGGCAGAAGATTCGGGATCCTGTACTCTACGAACCCCTCATGCAGCCAGAGCATCTCCGCCTGCAGATGCTCCGGATAGGAAAAGCAATGTGGGTCATCCTCTGCGCCGATCAGCCCGGTGGGACCGGCCAATCCACAGCCAGGTCTGACCGAATAATCACTGTAGTGCCCCACCCGGACAGAAGTCTCATAGGCCATAAAGCTCCGCGTCTCCTGTCCCGGATATAGATCAAGCAGTATTTCATCAATCAGTAGAGAACAGATTTTCTGAGCGCCACGGCTGTTGTGATCCGTTTTCACGTCAATAATCCCGTTTTCCTCCAGCTTCCTGACATGAACAGTGATCGCTCCGTTAGTCAGTCCCAGTCTGCCGGCCAGGACATTCATATTCATGGCGCCGTTTTCGGCAAGGAGCTGGACAATCTGCATCCGAACCTCAGAGCCTAATGTTTTAAATATCTCATAGCCTTCATCCAGTCCCTTAATCTGCAGCATCGTTCCCCCCCTGTCCGGCTTTGCCCTGTTCTCCGACATCTGTGACTTCGGTTTTCGGCTTCTTTCTCTCAAAAACTCCTGCTGTGCCCCGTGGAAAGCCGCAGCAATGGCGAGCCGCTGACCCCGGCCGTTACCTTCAGCTATCTTAGCATAATCCCCCACAAGGTTCAACTCAATTCCATTGCGCTTTAAACTGCAGGCAAACAGAGCAGGCAAGGAAACCAGGATGGTGTCCCTGCCATAGAAAATAATCCCCTCCGCCCCGAAAAAAAGCTTCAGGACAGAGGGGATTCACCTATGCCAGGTGACTTACATCGCCAACTGACGGCGCTGAGTGCCTGTGGCACTCGTTTAGCGCCGACCGAGTCGGAAGACGAGACCAGCGCAGCAGATGCTTGCGAAAACAAGTCAGAGGGCCTTGCCCAGCTTCCGCCTCATGACATGGATAAATACAATCACAAAGCAGATCGAAGCTGCTGCCCAGGTAATTGGGTATACCGCCGCCAGCGACGGCAAAGTATGGATCGTCCGGGAGAATACAACCAGCAGCAGAACCCGCAGGACACACAGGTTGGAAACGATAATCACCATAGAGCTCAGCGCATAGCTCATCCCCCTTAAGGCTCCTCCGATCACCTCCATGATGGGATAGATCCAGTAGAAGGGGAAAGAAACCAGAGCCAGCTGCATCGTGCTTGTAACCACATCCTGATCCTTCATGAACCAGGTAAAGACAGTGCGTGGGAAACAAAGAATCAACCGGGCAATGCCGAAGGTCACCACTCCACTGATCAGAACATTCAGCAGGGTTCCTGTCCTGATTCTTCTGAATTTCCCTGCGCCTGTATTCTGGGCAGCAAAGGTTGTCGCCGCCTGCCCAAAAGCCATGATCGGCAGATAGATGAAATTCTCAACCTTATAGTAGGTGGCAAAGGCGGCAACCGCCGTCTCTCCAAAGGCATTGATGTGATACTGTACCATCACGTTGGAGAAGGTGATGATCACCGTCTGTATGCCGGAGGGCAGTCCGATTTTCAGGATCTGCTGCAGGGTATTCCACTCAATTCTCAGCTTCCGGACAGAAAGCCTTACGGGCAGGTTTGCCTTCATCAAAGCCCTGGCCACCAGTAAGGCGGAAAGTCCCTGGGAAACAGCCGTCGCAAGGGCAACACCGACGACGCCGAGGGGAATCACGATCATAAAGAAGGCATCGGCAGCCACATTGACAAAGCCGCAGATGACCAGGATATAAAAGGGCGTCTGAGAATCCCCCAGGGCACGCAGTTCTCCTGCGCACATATTGTAAAAGATCAGCATGGGCAGGCTAAGAAGATAGATCCGGATATAGGCAATTGCCTCCGGCATCGCAGTCTCCGGCGTATTCAAAAGCCTTAAGATGCCTGGGGCGAACAAAATCCCCAATACCATCAGCAGAAGGCCTCCGGCCAGGCCAAAGCATACGGAGGTGTGAAGAGCCTGATCCGCCCTGTCATCATCACCGGCTCCGATCGCCTGACCGCTGACAACGCTGGTTCCGACGGCAATACCGGAAAAAAGACCGATACAGCAGGTGATCAGCGTACTGCTGGCCCCTACCGCTGCCGCAGAAGTCTTGTTCAGAAGGTTTCCCACAAAAAGAAAATCCACCGTGTTGTAGAGCTGCTGAAAAATACTGCTGCCGATCATGGGCAGGATAAACAGAATAAGCGGTAGGACAATTCCGCCCTCTGTCATATTGATTGTACGTTTTTTATTCATAGCCCCCTCTGCTTTTACAGGTTTTTGACGAACAGGCAGCGAATCGCGTTAAGTACAGCCAGGATCATAACGCCGACATCGGCAATGATGGCGACCCACATGTTGGCCAGGCCTACTGCGCCCAGGATCAGGCAGACAGCCTTTATCACCAGGGCAAAAACAATATTCTGCTTTACAATGCGCAGGCATTTGCGGGAGATCTTTATCGCCTTGGAGATCTTCAGAGGATCATCATCCATCAGGACAATGTCCGCCGCCTCAATGGCCGCATCAGAGCCCAGCGCCCCCATGGCAATACCGATATCCGCCCGGGAAAGAACGGGTGCGTCATTGATGCCGTCTCCCACAAAGGCAAGACGTTTGTTCCCCTTACACTCCTTCAGAAGCTCTTCCACGCAGGCTACCTTATCTGCCGGCAAAAGCTCGGCCCGATATTCTGTCAGTCCAACCTCCTGGGCAACCTTCTCGGCAACAGATGCGGCGTCTCCGGTCAGCATGACCGTCCTCTCAACACCGGCCTTTTTCAGCTCGGCCATCGCTTCCCGGGAATGCTCCTTCAGCTCATCCGTGATCACGATATGCCCGGCATACTCGCCGTTAATGGCCACATGAATGATAGTCCCCACATGATGGCAATGCAGGGACTTGACCCCGATCTTTGTCATCAGCTTTTCATTGCCCACCGCCACAGGAATGCCGTCCACCCTGGCCTCTATTCCGTGACCGCTGATCTCCTGGACATCCGTCACCCGGGACAGATCGATTTTCTTCCCATAAGCCTGCTTCAGACTGAGACTGATGGGATGGGAGGAATTGCATTCTGCCAGGGCAGCATATTCCAGAACCTTTTTCGCCTCGATGGGATTGTGATGAACATCCGTTACCGCGAAATTACCCTTGGTGATGGTACCGGTCTTGTCAAAGGCAATCGTGGTCACCTCAGAAAGGGTTTCCAGATAATTGGAGCCCTTGATCAGGATACCCTGGTTTGAGGCTCCGCCCAGGCCGGCAAAAAAGCTCAGCGGAATACTGATCACGACCGCGCAGGGGCAGCTGATGACCAGGAAGGTGCATGCTCTCAGGATCCAGTCCCGCCAAAGCTGACCCATAGAGGCGTAATTCCCCATGCCTGTCGCCATAAAGTAGATGGGAGGAATAAGAGCCAGAGCCAAAGCCGCATAGCAGACAAAGGGTGTATAGATTCGGGCAAATTTGGAAATAAAGTTCTCGGATTTTGATTTCCGTGATGCTGCATTCTCCACCAGGTCAAGAATCCTGGAGGCTGTGGATTCATCAAACTCCGCCGTGGTCTCCACCTTGAGCACGCCGCTCATGTTGATGCTGCCGCTGAGAACCTCATCGTCCACCGTAACCTCTCTGGGCTTACTCTCGCCGGTCAGAGCACTGGTATTCAGGGCAGAGCTTCCCTCTACCACCACCCCGTCGATGGGGATCTTCTCTCCCGGCTGAACGACAATGATACTGCCGGTTTCCACCTCATCCGGATCCACCTGCTCAATGGCACCATCCCTTTCGATATTGGCGTAATCCGGGCGGATGTCCATCAGTTCGCTGATATTCCTGCGGCTCTTTCCCACCGCATAGCTCTGGAAAAATTCTCCTACCTGATACAAAAGCATAACGGCGACGCCTTCACCGTATTCCCCCAGGACAATAGCACCGATGGTGGCAACCGTCATCAGAAAGTTTTCGTCGAAAACCTTCCGGTTCCTGATACCCAGGGCTGCCTTGCGCAGAATATCGTAGCCGACCAGCAGATACGGCACCAGAAAGAGGATAAACAAAGCCGGTCTGGGAATCTTGACGGAGATCAGTTCCTCAGAAATCAGATAAAGCGGCACGAAGAATATGGCCGCCACAATAATCCTGGCCAGCAGATTTTTCTGTTTTTTATTCATAGCCTTCTCCCCTTTTCTCGACCTGTACGGCAGCCGCACCGGTCACATTTTTGTCATCAATCCAGGAAGATCTCGCAGTCGTCTTCAACCTTTTTACAGTTATCGCGAACCTTTTTCATCACAGCAGCCACATCGGCGCCGTCCTCAAATTCCACCTTCATCTTCAGGGTCATGAAGCTGACAGAGCAGTCCTTCACCCCTTCTGTTTTCTTTGCGGCTTCCTCCATCAGATTCGCACAGTTGGCACAGTCAACATCAATCTTGTAGGTTTTTTTCATATTTTTCCCCTTTCTCTGGCCGGAAACCGGGCAAAGCATTGCCTGGTTCCAGGTAAATGATGCATAAATGATTTTACTGCAAAAAATATCACTACGGATCGTTCCGCGCTTCGCGCTCCCTGCCATGAAATGCAAAGCGTCGGGTAGTTGCGTCTAAGTCTACAACAATTTTTTGCGCCTGACAAGGCCATTCTCAATAATCACAGGCGTTTCGTTCCAGGCTGGCTGCAAAAGCATATTTTTCGACCTGTGCAAAATGCGGATGCCCAGCAGCCGTATAAGCCCACCACAGAATAACCAATCATACAGAACGTCTGCTTGACTTTGTTGTTCACATATGCTAACATCCTGTTACAACCGATAAAAAATACAGGTGACTTCCCTTACGGGGGAAGCTGAAAAAGGAAGCGGGTGAAAATCCCGCACGGAGCCGCCGCTGTATTTGGAGAGCGAAAGCCATTGTGTCACTGGTCATCAAACCGGCAGCGCCGGGACTGGGAAGACGGCTTAAGCGATGATCCATAAGCCAGAAGACTTGCCTGTGTTAAAGTACATTCGCTTCACGGACTTTTGAAGCACGAATGATTTTGTTTTGGCTGCAAAAAAACGGTCTGCCGCCGCATGTCGCGGAGCAGATCGTTTTTTTTGTGCCTGCATATCGTATCGCCTGCGCCGTGGCGGATTCGGAAGTATTACCCCATTATTCTGTTCATATGGTCTTTGAGGCCATAAATTATACAAACAAGAGAGGAGAATCCCTGATGAAAAGAAGAATGTTGGCTACCCTTGTCGGCCTGATGCTGGTGCTGCCCAGCTTCGCCACTAACGCTTACGCGGAGGAGAAGGTGTTGAACTTCGGCTGCCAGATGTATTCCGACGGCCTGATCAATCCCGCCGCCCAGACCAACTGCGCCTGGAACTGCATGCGCTACGGTATCAGTGAGGGCCTGTTCAAATTCAACGACAACATGGAAATCGAGCCCTGGCTGGCCGAGAGCTGGGAAGCCAATGAGGACTCCACCGTCTGGACCATCAAGATCCGTGACGGCGTGAAGTTCTCCAACGGCACGGATATGACCGCCAGCAAGGTCAAGGAATCCCTGGACAGCGTGCGCGAGCAGGGTCCCAACGGTTCCTCCAATCCGCAGAACTATCTGGCCTTTGAGGCCGAGGTCGTCGCGGACGATGCCGCAAACACCATCACCATTTCGCTGCCCAAGCCGGATTACAACCTGCCCGGCAATCTGGCCTACCCGGTCATGGCGATCATCGACGTGGCTGACACCACAGATTTTGACCACGGCATCATTGGCACAGGTCCCTATATGGTGGAAAGCCACGCTGATCTGGTCGGTTACACCATGGTCAAGAATCCCCTCTACTGGGACGGCGAGGTGCCCTACGACAAGGTGGAGATCATCTTCATGGGCGACGCCTCCGCGAAGGCCAATGCACTGATGGCCGGTCAGGTGGATCTGGTGGAGAACATCACCAACGTCTCCGACCTGCAGCGCCTCCAGGCAGACGACAATTACACCGTAGACATCGCTTCCGGCGTGCGCTGCGGCTTCAGCTGGATCAACTTTAACGGCATCCTGGGCAACGACACCCTTCGCAAAGCCATCGTCATGTCCATCGATGACGAGACCATCTGCGAATCCAACACCATTGGCGGTCTGTACACCGCGGGCTTCTCCGTGCTGCCCAGCACGCTGGCATACGGCTACGAGAATCTGAACAATCCCTACGCCTATGATCCCGACGCCGCAGCAGCCATGCTGGACGAAGCAGGCATCGTGGACAGCGACGGCGACGGCGTGCGCGAGCTGGACGGCCAGCCCATCTTCCTGCGCTACTCCTCCTATGAGAATCGTCTGCTGAACGACTTCTCTGACGCCAACACCATGTATATGGCCGAGCTGGGCATCGGAGTTACCCCCGCCTACGGCTCCTCCGATGACTGCTGGAACGACCTGGTCACCTTCAACTATGACCTCGACAACAACAACTGGACTACCGTGGGCAACGGCGATCCTACCGAGTACATGGCCAACTGGTACAGCAAGAGCGGATCCAACTATTGCGGCTACCAGAGCGACGCCTACGACGCTGCCTACGAGAAGTTCCTGGATACCCCGGACACTGAAGGACGCGCCGCGCTTCTGCAGGAAATGCAGCAGATTCTGATCGACGACGCAGCCGTGATCATCGACGGTTACTACAACAGCTCCATGGCTTATTCCAAGAACGTGGGCTACGCCCACATCCACACCGCCGACTACTACTGGCTGTCGACGGAGATTATCCCCGCGGAATAATATCACATTGTTCCGCGGAAAGGGCACTGCCCACAGGTGGTTCTCTTTCCGCGTGACTATCACGATTGAGAGGAGCGAGTTACTTGGGCAGGAAACAGATATTGTCAAGACTGGCGCAGATGCTTGTCGTATTGATCGGCATCAGCATCATCACATTCTTGCTGACCTATTTATCGCCGGGCGATCCGGTTCGGAATATGTATCTCGCCCAAGGCTTAATGCCTGACGAGGCGCAGGTGGCGGTACTGAGAGAAGAGATGGGCCTGAATGATCCGTTTATGGTTCAGTATTTCCGCTGGCTGGGAAACTGTCTCCGCGGAGACTTCGGTACCTCCTTCGCGCTGCAAAAGCCGGTGGTGACACTGCTGGCCGCACGATTGTGGCCGACACTGAAGCTGGCACTGTTCAGCATGGTGCTGATGCTGATCGCGGCGGTGCCGCTGGGTGTACTGTCAGCGGTATATCAGGACAAACCCATTGATTATCTTGTACGGGCCATTACCTTTTTCGGGGTGTCCATTCCCAATTTCTGGGTAGGATTGCTTCTGATCCTGCTGTTCTGTGTGCAGCTTCGACTGCTGCCCGTGGTGTCCTCCGGCGGAACCTTCAAGGATATGATTCTGCCCGCGGCGACGCTGGCGGTGGCTATGTCTGCCAAGTACACCCGGCAGGTGCGTACGGCGGTACTGGAAGAGCTTCATTCCGATTACGTTATCGGTGCAAGGGCGCGGGGTGTGGCGGAATGGAAGATACTGTGGGGGAATGTGTTCCCCAATTCACTGCTGCCGCTGATCACGATGCTGGGTCTGTCCGTGGGTTCGCTGCTGGGCGGTACCAGTGTCGTGGAAGTCATTTTCTCCTATCCCGGCATGGGCAACCTGGCTGTGCAGGCCATCACTTCCTACGACTACTACCTTATCCAGGGTTATGTCCTGTGGGTGGCGATAATCTACATGGTCATCAACCTGCTGGTGGACGTTTCCTATAATTATGTTGATCCGCGTATGCGGCTGAGGCGGTGAGTGACATGGAAAAGAAGAGCTTTATCAGAAAATACCCCGTCTTTGTCGTCTTTGCCGTGCTTGCTCTGCTGATTGTGCTTGCAGCGATATTCGCACCGCAGCTCTGCGGCGATGTCAGTCCCATCAAGGGCAGCCTGAAGGATTCCATCAAACCGCCCTGCGCCGAGCATCCCTTCGGTACTGACAAAATGGGGAGAGATATTTTCGTGCGGGTGCTGTATGGCGCACGAACGTCGCTGTCCTCCACCTTTATCCTGGTGGGTGTGATCTTCGTGATCGGCACCTTCCTGGGTATCCTGGCCGGTTACTTTGGCGGTTGGGTGGATACCGTGATCATGCGCCTGGCGGATATGATGATCGCATTTCCAGGCCTGGTCCTGGCCATTGCCGTAGCCGGTATCCTTGGTGCCAGCACGCGAAACGCCATCATCGCCATTGCCGTGGTGAGCTGGCCGAAGTACGCCCGTCTGGCCCGCAGCCTTGTCATGAAGATACGCCACACGGATTTCGTGGCCGCGGCCATGGTTACCGGTTCCAGGACGCCCTCCATGCTTTGGAAATACATGCTGCCCAACACGATCACCACGCTGGTCATCACTGCCGCCACCGACATCGGCGGCATGATGATGGAGCTGGCTGCGCTGTCCTTCCTGGGATTCGGCGCTCAGCCGCCGAATCCGGAGTGGGGCTCCATGTTGAATGAGGGTCGCAATTTCATGCAGTCCGCCCCGTGGCTGATGATCTATCCCGGCCTGGCGATCTTCGTTACCGTCGTCGTGTTCAACATGCTGGGAGACGGCCTGCGCGACATACTGGACCCTCGGTCCAATGAGGGGAGGTGACGGAGCGTGGCATTGTTGGAAATTAAAAACATCGACGTCTCCTATGGCAGGAGGGCGACGGTACAGGGCTGTTCCATCGAGCTCGAACAGGGGCAGATTTGTTCTGTGGTAGGCGAGAGCGGCAGCGGGAAAACCACCGTCATTCGTGCCGTGTTGGGACTGCTGCCCGGCGGCGGCAGAGTTTCGGCGGGCGACATCGTCTACGACGGCAGGAGCCTGCTCACTCTGAGCAAGCGCGAATGGCGCGCTTTGCGAGGCCACGATATTTCCATGATATTCCAGGATTCCGGCGCGATGATGAATCAGACCCGACTGATAGGCAAGAGCTTTGTGGAGTACATCCGCACTCATGAATCCGTCTCGAAGCAGGATGCCTGGAAGAAGGGCGCCGAGATGCTCGGGCGCATGCGTCTGCCCGATCCGGACCGCATCATGCGCTCCTATCCGTTCCAGCTCTCCGGCGGCATGCGCCAGCGTGTGGGCATCGCCATGGGCATGACCTACCAGCCGAAGCTGTTGCTGGCTGATGAACCCACCAGCGCGCTGGATGTAACCACCCAGGCGCAGATCGTGCGCCAGATGATGGAGCTTCGTGACGAGTACGGCACGTCCATCATCGTCGTCACCCATGACATCGGCGTCGCGGCCTACATGGCGAATGTGGTCGTGGTTATGAAAGACGGGCACATCGAAGATAAAGGCTCGCGTGAATACATACTGAACGAATCGACGAACGCCTACACGAGAAAGCTGATCGGGGCGGTGCCGTCGTTGGGAGGGAAGCGCTATGTCTGAATTACTGCTTGAAGCAAGGCATGTCACCCGGCGCTTTCCCGCGCCAGGCGGGAAGGAGCTGGTCGCCTGCAATGATATCAACCTGAAGTTCTACAAGGGCAAAACCCTGGGTCTGGTGGGTGAATCCGGCTGTGGCAAGAGCACCTTCATGCGGTTCCTGGTGTGGCTGGATACGCCCAGCGAGGGCAAGATCATCTACAGGGGAAAGGACATCACCAGACTGAAGGGGCGGGAGCTTCACGACATGCGTCAGCATATTCAGATGGTTTTCCAGGATCCCGCCACCTCCTTCAATCCCAAGATGAAGATACGTGACATCGTCTGTGAACCACTGCTGAATTACGGAAGGATTAAACGCTCTGAAAAAAATGCCAAAGCCCGTGAATTGCTTGCGATGGTCGAGCTGCCCGGCGAATTCGCCGACCGATTCCCGCATAACATGTCCGGAGGTCAGCGGCAGAGGGTTGCCATAGCCCGGGCGCTGGCTTTGGAGCCGGAAATCATCGTGATGGACGAGGCTACCAGCGCGCTGGATGTGTCGGTACAGGAGACGGTGATCGAACTCATCACAAAGCTGCAGCGAGAGAAGAACATCACCATCGGCTTTATCTGCCACAACCTTGGCTTCATACAATCCTTTTCTCACCAAATTGCAGTGATGTATCTGGGCAACATCGTGGAGGTCATGCCAGGGGACAAGCTGGCCGAGGTGTGCTGCCACCCGTATTCGAAGGCACTGCTGAACGCCGTGTTCGACACAAAGATGGACTTTTCCAAAAAGATCGAGCCCATCAAGGGAGAGCCGCCAAGTCCGCTGGACCTGCCCACAGGCTGCCCCTTCCAGGACCGGTGTGACCGGTGCATGGCGCTTTGCCGGGAGAAACGACCGACATTGACGGAAATCGAACCGGATCATGAGGTTGCCTGCCACCTCTTTGCAAAGGAGGGAGACGCATGAAGAAGTGGATTGCATTTGTGCTTATCCTGGTCATCGGGCTGTACTGCCCTACGCTGGCTGAAGAGGGAATCCACAAGATCGGCGTCATCGTCTACAATATCGCCGACGAGGAGGTGCTGGGCTTCAAGGAATACCTCAAGGGCTACATTGAAGATAACTTCGAGATGGTAGAATTCGTCTATTCCGGCTCCATTTCCTCTCCGGAGGAGGAACTGGCCTTTATACAGACTGCCTGTGACGAGGGCGTGGAGGGCTTCATGTCTTTCCTGACTTACGATCTCAGGTCAGAGGTGGCCCTGTGCGAGAAGAATCAGGTTTACTACTTGCTGGCCTCCGGCACGGTTTCCGCCGAAGATTTCGAGGCCGTGGAGGAGAACCCCTGGTTTCTGGGCATGTTCGGCCCCGGACAGCCCTTTGAGTTCCAGGCCGGCGCGGATATGGCGCGATTCTTCATCAAGGAGAAGGTTGGGAATCGCTACTTCCTGCTCAGCGGCGGCGCGCCACTGGGGAACGAAATGCACTATCAGCGTACACTCGGAATACTCGATGCCATTTCCACCGCTTATGGAGCGAGTTTTTCCGCTTCGCGCGAGGAACTGGCGAGAACAGAAAAACCTGTCACCGTTCAGACGGACCGCGTGAGTGTCACCATCTGCCCTGGCTATGTGGTGTTCGACGAATACCTCAATTCGGCAAAGGAGGCCTTTGCCGAGGAGAGCTTTGACGCCGTGCTGTCTGTATTACCGCCGGAGGACATGATTACGGTCATCGGCAGGACGCCTCTGGGTGTGGTGGACAGTTATAATACACGCAATCTGCAGCTGTTCAGGGACGGTGTGCTTCAATTTATAGTGGGCAAGTACAATTCCATGATCGGTCCGGCGTTTGCGTTGATGCTGAATGCGGTTACGGGGTATGCGGAGGAATTCCGGGATAACGGCAAGGCGATACAGGTCACTCAGGGATTCTGGGTGTCCGACAGCGCCGAGGACTACAACGAAAAATACGCCCTGTCGGCCAGTGCGGCCATGAACGCCTACAACTTTGACGACCTTTCTCATGTAACGAAAATTTTCAATCCGGACGCCAATCTGAACGGACTCTGTGCGCTGGCAGAGGCCTGCTCGTATCGGGCCGTCCGGGCGAGAAGAGATAACCTGGCGAATGACAAATGAAAAGGACAAGACCATGAAGAAGACTTACAAGATTGATGTGGACTGCGCGAATTGCGCGAACCTGATGGAAGACGCCGCCAAGAAGACTGCGGGCGTCAAGGATTGCACCGTGAGCTTCATGACTCTCAAGATGAAGGTGGAATTTGAAGAGGGTGCCGATCCGGCAGACGTGATGCAGCAGGTGCGCGCCAACTGCAAGAAGGTCGAGGACGACTGCGAAATCTACCTTTGATACTTATACTCATTAACGAAATTGCCTGCAGTTTCGTTAATGAGTATTCTTTTCTTCATAATACAATAAGAAAGGGTGTGACGGTGTGAACAGGAAACAAAAGAATCTGCTGATTCGAATCATCGTTGCTGCCGTGTTTTTCGTGCCCCTGTACCTGATTTCAGAGGACTATGTACATGTCAATATACCGCAATGGGCAATAATCCTGCTGTTCCTGATCCCCTATCTGACCGTGGGGCACGATATACTGCGCAAGGCCTTGCTCGGCATTAAAAACAAAAAGCCATTCGATGAGTGCTTCTTGATGACCGTGGCGACCGTGGGTGCGATCGCCTTGGGCGAATACGGTGAGGGCGTCGCGGTTATGCTGCTGTATCAGGTGGGCGAGCTGTTCCAAAGCTATGCCGTTGGAAAAAGTCGCCGCAACATCTCCGAGCTGATGGATATCCGCCCGGACTATGCCAACATTGAATCGGAGGACGGCACGCTTGAACGCGTCGATCCTGACGAAGTGGAGGAAGGTTCCATTATCGTGGTGCAGCCCGGCGAGAAGGTGCCGATTGACGGTATTGTGGTCGAGGGCTCCTCCGCTCTGAATACCGCCGCGTTGACCGGTGAATCGAAGCCCCGGGAGGTCACCGTGGACGACGACGTACTCTCCGGCAGTATCAACATGTCCGGTGTATTGAAGGTTCGCACAACCACCGAGTTCGACGAATCCACCGCTTCCAAGATACTGGATTTAGTGGAGAATGCCGCCTCGCGCAAGTCGAAATCGGAAAACTTCATCTCCAAGTTTGCTCACGTCTATACGCCGATTGTTTGTTATGCGGCGTTGGCACTGGCGCTGATTCCTCCCTTGTTCATCTTGATCACGAAGATTGGCATGGCAGGCTATGCTTCCGTTGGTGCGCTGTGGCGGGACTGGATCTTGCGCGCCTGCACGTTTCTGGTCATCAGCTGTCCCTGCGCCGTTGTGATTTCGATACCGCTGAGCTTTTTTGCGGGCATCGGCGGGGCGTCCAATCAAGGTATACTGGTCAAGGGCTCCAACTACCTTGAGACGCTTTCGGAAGTTACCACCATCGCCTTTGACAAGACCGGTACCATCACAAAGGGCAGCTTCGAGGTTACGGCGGTACACCACAGCCCCATTGACGAGGCGAAGCTGCTGGAGTACGCCGCGCTGGCGGAGTACCACTCCTCCCATCCCATCAGCCTGAGCCTGCAAAAGGCCTACGGCAGGCGAATCGATCCCAAGCGGGTGACCGATCTTGAAGAGATCAGCGGTCACGGTATCATCGCCAAGGTGGACGGCATTGACGTCGCGGTGGGCAATGAAAAACTGATGAACAGACTGGGTATCCCCTTCCATCACTGCCATCATGTGGGTACAATCATTCATATGGCCGTAGCGGGGGAATATGCGGGCCATATCGTTATTGCTGACGAACTGAAGGATCATTCCAAAGAGGCCATGGCGCAGCTCAAAAAAGCAGGTATCGAGAAGACAGTCATGTTGACCGGTGACACGAAATCCGTGGCGGAGGCTGTCGCAAAGGAAGTCGGACTGACCGACTACCGCGCTGAGCTGCTGCCTCAGGACAAGGTGGCGTGTGTGGAAGAGTTGCTGAAGGAATGCACGGGCAGGAAGCGGCTGGCCTTCGTTGGCGACGGCATCAACGACGCGCCGGTGCTTTCCCGGGCTGACATAGGCATCGCTATGGGTGCACTGGGCAGCGATGCCGCCATCGAGGCCGCTGACGTTGTATTGATGGACGACGACCCATTAAAGATCGCCAAGGCAATCAAGATTTCACGCAAGTGCCTGCATATCGTGAAGCAGAACATCGCCTTTGCGTTGATCGTGAAGGCCGTATGCCTGGTGCTGGGCGCACTGGGCTTTGCCAACATGTGGGTGGCCATCATCGCCGACGTGGGCGTGATGATTCTCGCGGTATTGAACGCCATACGCTGTCTGTATGTAAAGAACCTGTAAGATGAAACAAAGCAATACCGACTTTCGCGACCTCACGACCGGCAGCATCTGGAAGAAGCTGCCGGTCTTTGTCGTTGCCGCTCTCCCTATTGGTGCAGCCTTTTCCATACATTGACTGCTTTTGGGTTATGGATTGATTATGACAATCCGCAGGAATCATTTTTGCCGTAGAAGATGTATTTCTTGTTTTTTTTCTGTTAATATGGTATAGTATCCGCACAAATTAACCGTGAAATCATGCCGTTTGCAGCGGCGTCAATCCGACGCAGGAAACGAATCAAGATGCCTGCATTTACGTTCTGGTTTTACCGGCAGTGAAAGAAAGGAGATGGCCAAGGAATGTTCAACTCTGAAGATGATGCTTTGTCTCCGGACAAAGACATAATAGCCAAGACGAATTCAGACGGAGTTCCGGCGCAGCAAAATGAGCCGGTCGGGGCAGCCGCTACTGCGGCGGATGAAGAAACCGTCCCCGAAAGCGGGCCAGATCCTGCTATTCCTCAGGGCAACATCTATGGCCCCCAGCAAAGTTTTCTGGAAAAGGACAGAATTTTTCCCTATCATAAGGATAAACCTGAGGAGGAGCCTTTTGTCTACGAATCCCTTCTTGGCCAGGAAGAAGAAAAATCCCAGGAGGAAGACGTTGAGGATTTCGCTCCCCCCTCTGCTGCCGTCAGTGAAGCCAGGGTGGTCATCGAAGAAATGACACAACGTCTGGTAGAAATTCTGGACAGGCAGGACCGCAAGATCCATGACTCCCAGGAGTATTTAAGAATCGCCCTTCAGAAAAGCGCAGCTGCCATTGAAGCTGTGGAAATGGAAAGGGATGCCGCCATCCAGGAACAAAACAACGCGATCCGGGCTGCTGCCAGAGAAGCCCAGAATTGTGCCTTTCTCAGGGAAAGAAAGCTGGAGCTGGAGGCCAGGCTGCAGGATATGGAAGAACTCAAGGATGAGCTGGCGAAGGCTCGTGCGGAGCTCAACCGCCTGAAAAAGAAGAAAGCCGGCCATTCCTGGTTCAGAGGCTTCAGGCAAAGCCACAAGTCGGATTCAGAAGACAGCAATACGGATACCTTGCTATAAATGTCAAGGCTCCGCTGGAAAAATATGCCTCAAGGCAAGTTTTCCCAGCGGAGCCTTTTCAATGATTCTATCAGTTATGGAGATACACCTATGACCAATTATCAATTAATAAACAGCAGGATCCGGCGCAAGGCTTCCCTTTTCCTTCTGGCCAGCTGTCTCTACCAGATCGGATGGACAACCTACGCTATGATCTATACCTTTACCTTCCGCCTGCCTGGCGATGGAAAAATGCTGGGCGCAGCAACATTCCGGTATTTCACCAACGATTCCAACATTCTGAATGCCCTGTCCTGCCTCCTCATGCTTCCTTCGCTGATCCGCTGCCTGAAAAAACCCGGGCCGGTATTCCGCGAAGCCTTACTCTTACTACGCTATATCGCCGTTTCCGCCCTGACTCTCACTTTTCTGACTGTGGTTTTCTTCCTATGCCCCATTTACGGATATCAGAACATGTTTTCCGGCGTAGACCTGTACCTTCACCTGGCTGGCCCTCTCCTGAGCATGGTCAGCTTCCTTTTTCCGGAGAGGCTGATTCTGTCTTCATCGGTTCAGCCGCCCAGGCGACAAAATCCTCCTGCAAAGAAAGAGGTTCAGACGACAAAGCAGCATGATGGCAAGAGAGAATACCGGCTTCCTTGGCTTGCGGTTCTCTTTTCCATGATCCCCATGCTCATATACGCCGTCTTCTATATCAGAAATGTCGTTATCCTAGGTCCGGAAAAAGGCGGTTGGCCTGACTTCTACGCTCTCAACACCAACGGCAGCTGGCCTTACTCCCTCGCCATCATGACAGGAGCGGTATTTGCCATAGGCTTCATTCTGCGTCTGTTCTACAATCATCAGTTCAGAAGAACCCTCTGACAGGACGACAGCACCTTCTGTCCACTACCTATACTGTCGTATCAGCAGCTCGCAGCATATGCGAGCTGCCGGCCTCACTTAGTCAGCCAGTCCAGGGAGTGCTTATACATGAAGTTCAGCCCTTCATCAATACAATACTGACGGGCAAAGCTGTCTTCCGTCACCGTGACTGTCAGCTTATCGCAGCCTGCAAAAGCCCGGCCTCCAATTGCCGAAAGGCTGTGGGGAAGGCTGAGGCTGGTCAGAGCATTACAGTTGCAAAAAGCGCTTTCTCCGATGGAAATGGTCCCTTCCGGCACCGAAACAGCTGTCAGACTTCTGCACTGGTAAAAGGCATTGTCTCCGATCTGTGTGACGCTGGCCGGAATGCTTACAGAAACAAGGCTCCTGCAGCCCGTAAACAAACCGTCCGCAATCGCAGTAAGTCCTGCCGGCAGAGTAACCATTTCCAGCTTCGCACAGCCATTGAAAGCTTCTCTGCCGATGCTGGTAATGCTGGCCGGGAAGGCAAGGTCTGTCAGGCTGATACAGTGTAGAAAAACCTCATCTCCCAGATCAGCGACACCTTCAGGAATGATAACGGAAGCCAGTCTGGTGCAGTTACTGAAGGCTCCGTCCCCAATCGAGGAAACCTTTTCCGGAACCACAAACTCAGTCAGACTGGTGCAGCCGCTGAAGGCATTTGCCCCAATGGAAACAATACCTGACGGAAGTGCAATGTCGGAAAGCTTATCGCACCAGCCAAATACCAGATCCTCTATCTGCGTAATCCCTTCCGGAACAGATATGCTATGGATAGACCCGCATCTGCTGAAAGCCCCCTGGCCAAGAACTTCCAGACCCTCCGGCAGATTTGCAGAGGCCAAAGCGATACACCAGCTGAAGGCATCCTTCCCAATCTCGGTAAGACTGTCAGGGAGCACTATGTTCCTGAGCTTGACGCAGTTCATAAAGGCTCCGTTGCCGATCTTTTTTATTCCGTCAGGCACTATGTATTCCTGTGCACCCAAGGCAGGAGGATAGCAGATCAGCCGTTTGTCCTCCTTGCAAAACAGAACTCCGTCTATCGTAGCCAGGTAAGGACTGTCCGGAGACACGCTGATACTCTTCAGCTTGATACAGCCGGAGAAAGGATTCCCATCCATCCCGGTAATCGTTTGCGGCAATACGACGGCAGTCAGACTGTCACAGCCCCCGAAGGCTTCCCCGCCGATAACTGTTAACGTCGCGGGCAGGCTGATCCCCACCAGGCTGTCACAGTTATAGAAAGAACCACTTCCTATGGAAGTCACCGTTGCCGGCAATCCGACCTTTTCCAGGCTGCTGCAGCCGTAAAAAGTGTCCTTTTCCACAGAGACGATCTGTTCAGGCAAAGTGATCTCCGACAACCTGTTGCAGCCGCTGAAGGCTCCTTCCCCGATGAAAGAGACACTGTCAGGCAACGTAATGCCCCGCAGGCCACTGCACCAGCAAAATGCCCTCTCCCCAATGGATTTGAGTCCTTTGGGAAGCCGGACGTCGCTCAGACTGTTGCAGCTGAGAAAAGTCCCCGTCTCAATTTCCGTAACTCCCTCCGGGATAGAAACAGCGGAAAGACTCACACATTCACTGAAAGCCTCCATGCCTATCACCTTGATCAATCCCGAGAGAGAAATCCTGGCCAGACTGCCGCAGTTGCTGAATGCATAATCTCCGATCTCCGTGACCGTATCGGGAAGAGTAAGATCCGTCAAATATCGGTTGTGATAAAAGGCACCCGTCCCTATGCTTTCAACCCCCGTGGGCACAACATAGGCTTCAGCCGTCAAGGTGGACGGATAGCAGATCAGCCGATGGTCTTTTTTCTGGAACAGCACCCCGCCGATGACCTCCAGGCTGGGGTTGGTCGAAGATACCTTTATCTCCTTGAGCATTTCACAGGTGGTGAAAGGATTCCCCTCCATCATAATCGTGTTATCCGGAAAGGAAATTTTGGTTAAGCCGACACAGGCATCAAAGGCGCCCAAGCCAATCGAAGCAAGCTTCGCGGGAAGAATAATACCGTTCAGGCTTCCGCAGTCGCTGAAAGCCCCTTCTTCAATAGAGGTAACGCCATCCGGAAGAGTGACATTGGTCAGACTGCCGCACTCACTGAAAGCGTTTGCCCCGATCACCGTAACCTCTGCTTCATCCAGGTAAGCAGGCACTGCCATTACGGATTCGTTTCCCATATACCTTATGATTCTTGCCGTCCCGTCCTCCATCAGCTCATACTGATAGTCTCCGCTGACAAGTGCTTCTGCCCCTTCCTGTGCCCAAACCTGGGTGCAGCCAAGGCCAAGTAAAAAAATCAACAACCACAGCATGCTCCTTTTTATCATTTTCCATCCCTCCCTGCTAAAAAGTAACGGCAAATTTCTGATGCTATACCGATACTCTTCAAGATATGGCTATAGTTTATGATATCACATCAGTAAAGGATTTTGCAAGACTATATATCCTTGCCCACGGCGGGGCACCGGTCACCGTCAGGTGACATATCCCTTTCGGTGCCCCTGCCATAAAAGAAAGGCGCGTCTCCCATACAAGGAAGGAGACACGCCTTTCTTTGTTTCTTCTTTAATAACCAAGTCTTCTTTAATAAACAAGATCCACAATCCAGGTTGTACAGATCGGCACATAGCTCAGAAGCAGCAGAACCACCACCAGCATAATGTACCAGGGTATGGCTTCCTTGATGAAATCCTTAGTCTTGCAGCCGGTAATGCCGCAGGTGACAAACATCAGGGTTCCCATAGGCGGGGAGAAAGCGCCGATTGCGTTGTTGAAGATATATACCATGGCAAACTGGATCTCATCGATGCCAAAGGACTTGGCTATGGGAGCCAGAAGCGGAACCAGTATAATCATGGAGGCATTGCCTTCAATGAACATTCCGACAATGATCAGGAAGATATTGACGATGATCAGGAAAACATATTTGTTATTGATATTCATAATCATCCAGTTTGTCAGTGCCTGCGGAATCTTTTCCTTTGTGAGAATCCAGGAGAAGACCGATGCGGCGGATACGATCAACATGATGGAGGCTGTCGAGGTAACCGTCTCCTTCATGGCGATAGCCATATCCTTGAAGTGAATATTGCGGTAGATCACACCCAGAAGCACGGCATAAAGGATGGCGACTGCTCCGGCCTCTGTAGCCGTGAAGATCCCCAGACGGATCCCGCCGATGATAATGATCGGAAGGCAGAGGGGAAGGAGAGCCGGACGAATGGCTGCCCAGAACTCATCACGGCTGATTTTCTCTGTACGCATGGGCTTATAGCCACGCTTTTTGGAAATCATGGCAGCCATGATCATCTCAGCGATGCAGAGAATAGCGCCAACGCTCAGACCTGACATGAAGAGCTTACCGATGGAAACATTTGCGATACAGCCGTAAAGAATCATAGCGATTCCCGGAGGGATCAGCGGAGTGATCATGGAGGACACAGCCGTAACAACGGTGGAGAAGGCTTTGGAGAAGCCGGCCTTTTCCATTTCGGGAACCATCATCTTCGCTTCCATGGCAGCATCTGCCAGGTTCGACCCCGAAAGACCACCCATCAGAGTGGAGAGAAGGATGTTCACCTGTGCCAGACCGCCGGTCATCCGTCCAGTAAGCACGGAGCAAAAGTCCATGATACGGGAAGTAACACCGGTATAGTTCATCACGATACCGGCGCATACAAAGAAGGGAATAGCCAGCAGGGAAATACTCTCCACGCCAGTGATCGCCTGCTGCGCGTATACGATAGGGTTGGCTTTGGCGAGAATAAAATAGATCGCGGACCCGCCAAGAACGGAAACATATACCGGAACCTTCAGGAAGAGAAGAACCAGCATGACAATGGCGGCTATAGCACATATGGTAGTACTGCTCATGATTCTTCCTCCTTCTTGCTCTTGTCAAAATACTTGGCGTAGAAATAGCTGAGGATGGAAATCACATAGGATACCGGAGCAATTCCATACTGCAGCCACATGGGAATATGCAGAATGCTGGTGGTTCTTCCGTTTTTCAGGAAGACCTGGATAAAACCAATGCTTGCATAAAAGAGATAAGCGATCGTCACGACAACAACAACGTCGATAATATACTCAATGATCTTCTGAACATTCTTGGGGAACATTTCCACAACCATCTCAATGGCGACATGGTTTCCGGTGCGATATGCGGCACCGGCTGCGGAGAACACGATCCAGACCATGCAGAAGAGCTGAACCTCCTCCAGCCAGGTGAAGGGCTTACCGACAATATAACGCATGATGACGCCGCAGAAGGTCAGCACGATCAGCACCACCAGCACGATCGCAGCAACAGCAATGTCCAGATTAAATATCACTTTTTTCAAAGTACTTTCCTGCTTCAACCGAACGTCTCCTTTCATCTGTGAATAGGGCGGCCGGCACTGACAGATCTCTCCATCGCGCCAGCCGCCCGGATTTTAGGATGCTACATATTCTTTTTATTCTGCGCCCATAGCGGCACGTACAGTATCATAGAGGCCATCGCTCCAGCCGAATTTGTCTCCCATCTCATAGAAGGACTGAGCAGCTCCCCTGAAGCCCTCCATAGCCTCTTCTGTGGGCTCCACAACCTCAACTCCTTCGTCCTTCATCATGTTGAGGTACTCTTCGTTCATCTGGTCGACCAGCTCGTTATTGTAGATACCGGCCTCTTCGCCTGTGGAGACAAGAAGCTCCTGCTGCTCAGGTGTCAGGCTCTCCCATACGTCGTTGGACATAACCCATGTGGTGAAATTCAGGACATGGCCGTCAAGGATGAGATACTTGGCAACCTCGTGCAGCTTTCTGCCGTACAGAGTGGCCAGCGGATTCTCAGCGCCGTCGATGGTGCCGGTCTGAAGCGCCTGGTAGACATCACCCAGATCCATGCCTGTAGCGGTAGCGCCCAGTGCATTGAAGCCCTGTGTCTGGATCTCATTGCCGGGAACACGGATCTTCAGGCCCTTGAGATCCTCAACCTTCTCAACCTTCTTTGTGGTCAGGGTGTGACGCTCGCCGTATTTCCAGTTGGAGGCAACGATCTTCAGTCCCTGATTGGCCAGCTGGTCGCACTGATCCTGATACCAGTCGCTGTCGATGAGAGTCCAGCACTGATCCCAGTCGTCAAAGAGGAAGGGTCCGAATACGATGCCGAAATCCTTTACACCATAGTCTGCGTAGAAGGCACCGTCAGCCAGGGTCATGTAGGTCTCGCCGAAGGTCATGCCGTCGATCAGCTCGGATTTGCTGCCCAGCTGGGAATCCGGATACAGTTCAAGCTTAAGGGAGCCATCGCCCTGCTCATCGATCAGATCCGCCCATTTCTGAAGAGCCTGTCCGACCGGCTCGGATGCGGAATTCTCAAAGCCCAGCTGGATGGTCACATCATCAGCCATTGCGGGGACTGCCAGCATTGCCGCCAGGGCAAGGGATACAAGTACGAGTTTTTTCATCTTTGTCTTCTCCTTTGTGATTTTATTTACGTCTCCGCCTATACGGAGTAACGTTCCTGGTGCGGGTGCGCGGCATATGCCGCAATCATCCTTTATTCCGGATCCGCAAACTTGATCACGACCTTAAGCTTCGTGCCGCCGAATTTGCTGAATTCCTCAAATGCCTTGTCCGCTTCCTCAAGGGAATACTCGCTGCGGAGGGTCGGATCATCTGAGTCAGGATTCATAACGATCTTTTCCAGATCCACCTTTCCACTGCCCACCAGCTCGATCAGCTCCAGGAAATCCTTCTTCAGGGCGTTTCTGGAGCCGAACACGTTCAGTTCTTTTTTCTGCAGCAGGGTGAAGTTGAAATCCAGATTCTGCTTGCCGACACCGATCAGGACAACGCGGGCTCCAAACGTAGCAGCGTCGATACAGTTCTGGAAGGTGGAGGGAAGGCCAACCGCTTCGATACATACGTCAAAGCCATGATGGTCGCCGGTAATGGCATTCACCTTATCCATGAAGGTTTCTGGGTTGTCATTGAGGATCATTCCGGCCAGGCCAAAAGTCTCACAGGCATATTTCAATTTGGCTTCCGCCACGTCGCAGATGTATACTTCACCACCCTTAGCCTTGGCGGCGATAGCTGCCAGAGCCCCGATGGTACCCGCGCCTACCACCAGAACCTTTTCTCCAGGCTGGATATTGGCCCGGGAAGCCCCGTGATAGCTGATGCAGAAGGGTTCAATCAGAGCAAGCTGCTTCGGTGTCAAGCCCTTGCCGTCGTAAATGCGCTCGATGGGCATGGTGATATATTCAGAGAAGGCTCCGTCTCGCTGGGCTCCCATGGTCTCGTTGGACTCGCAGCAGTTCACCAGACCTCTTTCACAGGAATAGCAATGGGTGCAGTTAAAATAGGGGTTACAGGTTACGATCATGCCTGGTTTTAAGCCCTTGTCATTCTCTCCGATCTCCATGATCTGAGCGGAGAATTCATGTCCCGGGATGCGGGGATAGCTGGCGTAGGCAAAGGTTCCACGATAAGTGCCCAAATCACTGCCGCAGATACCGCCGTAGAGTATCTTGAGAAGAGCTTCGCCTTCTTTGACTGCTGGCTTCTCGGTCTCGATGATTTCCACCTTGCCGGGTTCCGGAATTCTTACTGTCTTCATTGGTTTTCCTCCATCCATAAGGGTTGACTTGAAGGGTTGACTTGTTGTATACAACATAATACTTTTTTGCTTTTCCGTCAATAGTAAATATTGGAATTCGGGGTCATATATGATGTTTTCTATATTCTGCACAAATTTCTTTCCTTTCATTTGTGCACATGTTCCAGTTTCCTCTTTGGGGGCAAAATCGAAGGGACTTCTGTTGTATACATCACGCCCATTGTCCCGTCCTTATTCTTCTGTTATAATGGCTGTAGACAAACTTACTATCATAAATGATTACAATGAAAAATGACTCAAAGCCTTTTCCCTACTTACGTGCAGACACAACGTGGGGAACGGCTTTTTACACTGGAGTCATAAATCAGGACAGGGATTCTCATGAAAAAAGCGCCTCTTAAACTTCAGGCCTACGACCTGATCAAGCACAATATCATTCACTGCATCTACGCTCCGGATTCCATCATAACAGAAGAAATGATCCAGGCAGATATCAACGCCAGCCGCACCCCCATCCGGGACGCCCTCAGTCGTCTGGAGCAGGAAGGCATGATTAAAATCCTCCCCAAAAAAGGGATTCTGGTCACCCAGATGACCATCCGGGATCTGAATATGCTTTACGAAATGCGGTTCATGCTGGAGCCCTACTGTATCCGCAATTACGGTATGAGGATTCCCCAGGAGCAGTTTTCGGACTACAACGACAAATATACCCGGTTTCTTGCTGATCCGGAGGGAGATTATTTGTATGAGGAAATGGATGCCTCCTTCCACCGGATGATCATCACCAGCTCCCGGAATACCTATATCATCAATCTCTACTCTACCCTGGAAATGCAGATTGCCCGTTCCCGCTACATGACGGGGAAAGATTCCCTGGAACGGCGCAAGGCGACCGTCCTGGAACATCTCGCCATCACTCAGGCCGCCCTGAAGGAGGACTGGGAGGAGGCTGCCGCAGCTATGATGGAGCATTTGAAGATCTCCAAAAACAACTCTTTTGCGTATATGATGGGAACAAACTAAGCTTTCCGGGCTGCATGACAGGGAAAGCATCAGATAATCAGGAGGAGGTTAACAGATATGTCATACTATGACCGATATATCAGGCAGACAAGGATTTTTCAGGGAACAGGGATCACTTTGCTCGTAGCTGCCATCCTCATCAATGAAATCGTCGGAAGGACCTTCCCCCTCCCCCTCCTGATTCTTGCCGGCATCGGTATCATCCCCCTCGTCATTGGCGGCTCAGGCTCCACCCCCCACGGTATCGTAAAGGCCTTCGCCAGCCTGCTTCAGAGCGATCCGACCACTGTCAACGCAAAGGAATTCCTCACCGCCCTGAATACAGTCGGCAAGGTTGCGCTGGTAAAGAACTCCCGACAGCTGGTGGAGCATGCCATCTACGCTTATGAGCATTCGAAGGAGGCCGAAGAGGATGTCGTCTCGGAGCTAAAGGCTGCCGTGGAGAAAAATATCAAAAAGAAAGCCTTTTGATCATCTGTCCATCCTGATTTATACAAACACATACTCATCCAGTCTTCTCATGGCCTCCTTCACCCTCGAAAGAGGAAGGGCAAGATTCATGCGGATGGACCAGGGGCCATGGAACATGGCTCCGTCCTGCCAGGCGACGCCGACACGCCAGCCGGCTTTTTCCAGATCCGTCAGACTACAACCGTGTTCCCGGCACCATTCCTCGCAGTCCAGGAACAGCATATATGTCCCCTGAGGCTCTGCTACCGATACGCCGCGAAAATGGCTGCGGATATAACCGACAGCCCAGCTTACATTATCCGACAATACCTGACACAGCTGGTCTACCCATGCCTGTCCCTCCTCCTGATAGGCTCCGATCAGGGCATGCATGGATAGGACGTTCATGGCGTTATAGTGGGTCAGAGAGGCTTCCTTCAGGATTCTCTCCCGCAGTGTCTTGTTTTTGATGATATGATAACTGCCGATCATCCCTGCCAGATTAAAGGTTTTTGAGGGAGCATAGAAGGCCGCCGTGCGCATGGCGGCATCCTCGCTCACTGTCAGGGAAGGGATGTGCTGGTTTCCAAACAGGAGAATGTCTGACCATATCTCATCACTGATCACCTGAACGTCATATTTCTGATAGAGGGCAAATACAGCCTCCAGCTCCTCTCTCTCCCAGACCCTGCCGCAGGGGTTATGCGGGGAACAGAAAATGGCGGTATGGATCTGCTCTCTTTGCAGCTTTTCCTCCATATCCCTTAAATCCATTCGCCATATCCCATCCTCATCCCGGATCAGTTCACTGAATACAGCCTGATATCCATTATTGCTGAGAAGGCCAGTGAAGCCGATGTAGGCAGGGGAATGAAGCAGCACCTTATCCCCAGGTGAACACATCACCCTTAAAGCGCTGGCTACGCCACCAAGTACCCCATTCTCGTAACCGATATCTTCCCTGGCGATTCCCGTAAAGCCATGTCTGATCTGCATCCATCGAAAGATTGAGTCATAATAGTCATCCGAAGGAGAAAAATACCCAAAGGCATGATGCTCCAGTCTTTTCTCCACCGCTTTTATGATCGAAGGAGCTGTGGGAAAATTCATGTCCGCCACCCACATAGGGATCACGTCAAACCCCTCATCAGGAGCCTCCGGGGCCATGCCAGGCATCCTCCCGATCCCGTCTATGGCTATGGCATCCTTGCCGTGTCTGTCCATAATGGTTGTAAAGTCAAATTTTGTCTGATTCATCTTAGTCTTATCCCCTTGTCATCCTCAAAATCTCTACCATCACATTTTCTCACCATTCCAAGCCAGGCATAGACTCCTATCATCGCAATGAAAACGCGTTTGCCTTTTCCGGTTCAGAAGTCTCCCCATGGGCTTTCTGGACAGCCCGGAGCATCTTCTCCCTGTCCTTCACCCGGTCTGTCTCTACGCCGGAGGAGATATCCAGCATTTTGGGATGCATCATACTTACCGCCTGGCCAATCAGCTCAGGAGTCAACCCGCCTGCCAGGATAAAAGGCCTTTCAAAGGATGACATAAGGGACCAGTCGAAAGCCTTCCCTGTCCCGTAGCCGCTGTCCAGAAGGATTTCGTCCGCGGCGCTCTCCTTTGCGTCAGCCAGATCAGCCGCCGACCTGACACGGAAGGCTTTCCACACTGGCAGCTTCAGTTCCTTCTGCAGGGTACGGATATCCCTTTCTGTCTCCTGCCCATGCAGCTGAACCACATCCAGGCCCACTGTACATGCAGTTTCCACGACAAAGTCTATTGGCTGGTTCACAAAGACACCGACAGCCTTTATCCCCTGCCGAAGACGTGAGCGAAGGCTTCTCGCCTGTTGCGAAGAAAGATTTCGGTGGCTTTTGGGGAAATTCAGAATAAAACCGATATAATCCGGCTCCGCCTCATTGGCATAGTCAATGTCACAGTCCCGAAATAAACCACATATCTTAATTTCTGTCATCCCGTCTTATCCCCTTTATGCAGCCCTTCTATGACGACTGCCTTTCCTGTAACCTGTTCCCTTTACCTCTCATACTCTGAGCTTATCCAGAAAGGCGCCTTTATCCTGCTGCCGCATCAGAGCTTCCCCGATCAGCACTGCGTCAGCCCCAGCCGCCGCCAGTTCCGCAGTATCCTCCGGTCCCTTCACCCCGCTTTCCGCAACATAAAGACAATCGGCGGGAATCCTTTCCCGCAGCCTGGCCGCATTGCCCAGATCCACCGAAAAATCCTTCAGATTCCTGTTATTCACGCCGATCATCCTGGCTCCGGCCCTGACCGCAGACTCAATTTCCCTGGCATCATGGGCTTCCACCAGGGCAGCCAATCCCATCTGCGAACAGATATCCAGATACCGGCTTATCGTTGCCGTGTCCAGAATGGCGCAGATCAGCAGGACACAATTCGCCCCCATCAGCTTTGCCTCATAAAGCTGATATTCATCCACCACGAAATCCTTGCGAAGCATGGGAGTTTTGACTATAGCCCGAATCTCCCGGAAAATATCATCCGAACCCAAAAACCACCTGGGCTCCGTCAGGCACGAGATTCCATCTGCCCCTGCTTCCTCATACTCCTTTGCCGCTTTCCGGTAATCAAATACCGGGTCAATGATCCCCTTGGAGGGGGAAGCCTTTTTTACCTCGCAGATAAAGCTCAGTCCGGGCTTAGCCATCGCTTCATAAAATGCCTCTCCATGGGCTGCCGGTTCATGGCTGGCTCTTTCCCTGATCTCGGCCAGACTGCACCCTTGCTTTTCCTTCGCCACACGCTCCCTGGCGTAAGCAGCGATCTCGTCCAATATTGTCATACGCTTCTCTCCTACATCCGCCTATCAGCCTATTTTTCTCAAATAGCTGTTCTTTTCCTCAACCACTCACCGTGAAATCAATCACAAAGCGGCAAACGCACCCTGCCATAGAGTATAATGGGGGAAGTCAATTTGTGAAAAAGGCTCACAAATCAACTCCCCCCATGCCTTTACCATTCAGACTGCTGTCTCACCCCGAGAATCATGATATCCGTCACTCCTGCTAGAATGAGGACTATCCCTATTTCCCCTTAAGCTCTCTGAATTGCGCAGGAATGCTTACCGGTCTTGCTGTTGTAGCTTATTCCACAAAGAAGAATGTTTCCGGCAAAAGCTTTCAGCGCAGCCGTATAATGCTTAGCCTTGATTTGCTCGATAGCCCCTCCTGCCGTTTTGTCCCATTTTAGTTCCACCACCAGTGCAGGCAGCTTCGAATATGTTGTCGGAACAAAGACAACGTCCGCAATCCCCTTGCCGGACGGCATCTCTTCCACCTTTACATACTTCCCTATCGCCGAAAGATAAGCATACTTAATGACCGCTCTCAGGGACTGTTCATTGTTGTAGTATTGAGGCGCATATTGTTCTGCCCTGATTTCTTCCAATGCCTTAGCCACATCTTCAGCATGACCGGATAATGTATCCTTCAAAACTTTATTAGATCTTTCCATGAGCTGGGTCCAATGCTTCCCGACATCATCATTCACCAGGAAGTTCCTGAATTCCCTTCGAACCTCTTCGTTGGGAATGTGAACCGTCTTATGCTCTGAATCATATGTCAGGTAACCCAGATGAATCAAGAGTGTCAAAATGTCATCCTTTGATCCGAATCTCTGTAAATCGTTTTGAAACCCATCTGTATGGACTTCTACTTCTGAGCCGGCAATCAGGTTCGCAATGGTCTCCTGCAAACCGTCGAAATCCATTTGTATGTAGTCAGTCAGTCCCTCTGCCGCCGATGTTTTCCCCCAGAATGACTGACACTCTCCTGCTTTCATGGCATTCATCACGGAATAAGGATTGTAAACAGACAATGAACTGCTCAGTTCATATCCGTCATACCAGAATCTCACCATCTCAAAGGACTTTTTGTTTCTCCTGCAAATCCGCTTTACTTCCTTTTCGGAAAACCCGGTAAACTTAGCATAATCTCCGGGATTTATCATAGAATATTCAGTAAAATCGGAGATGGCGGACTGACTGCCATCCTTTTTGATCGGGAGAATACCTGTCATATAGGCGGCCGCAACCACCTTTGGCGTGAAATTTGAGTTCTTAAACCAACCACGCAAAAGATTTAAATATGCCTCCTGTGCCGCAGCATCGTCCTTAGCTTCTCTGATCATTGAATCCCATTCATCAATGATGAAAATAAAGGATTTCCCCTCCGGTTGACAGGTACATCGAATCAGAAAATCATTAAGGCTGTCATCCTCGTGCGCCAGAAAACCTGCCTCAGCTAAATCTTTCCAGATCGCCTTTTTTATGATGACCGGTACATCCTTCAGTGAGCCATTCTCTTCCTTTACGCCAGACACAAAACCTGAAATATCCAGATATATCACATAATACTGATTTAGGTAAGTCAGATACTCTTTCGTTCTGGAAATATTTCTATGATCAAAAAGGGCATGAGAATCGCATGTGCAATCATAATAAGCTGTCAGCATCTTTGCGGCATAGGATTTTCCGAATCGGCGCGGCCTGCTTATGCAGGTAAGCTTATTCTTCCTGCCAATCGTTTTATTGATCAGGCCGATCAGGCTTGTCTTATCTACATAATCTTCATCGGCAATCTCAGAAAATGCCTGATTGCCTGGATTGACATATGTTCCCAAAAGCATGCCCCCTTCTGACAATCAATGCCACAAGGAAGGATTCTCATAGTATTTATCCAGGGCATCAGAAAACCAGCGTCCATTCATGACGTTCTGAATGACTCCGGATTTAATCTCTTCACTGACCGAATCATCCGCTTCCATCTCTCCGATAATGGCCTCGTAGGTGGAGGAGACATCCTTTGCCTCAATGATCGCCTCCGTCTCATCCGCGTCAAGCACCAGGGAAACCTTGTTATCCGGTGTCCAGGCCGGCCACTCAGTCAGCTCCTCGCCGTTGGGATCACCGGTTGCCAGGAAATTAGTCAGATACTGATCAAAGACTCCAGCCATCTTCTGGTACCCTTCCACGGTAAAGTCGCCAAAGCTTGCGTAGGTATGATCATCCGTCAGCATGGGAACAAAGATTCCATGGAAGGAGCCCATAGCCGGAAGGAAAGTAGCGCTGTTTACAGAGCCGTACGCTACCTGGCAGAGATAAATATCGCTGTCATATTTGTCAGACATCTTTTCCGCACTGCACTGGCCGTTAAAGATCCGATACATGTCGGAGCCATAGAGGCAGGCGAAATTCTTTGCCGCATTCAGGGTATCCTCATCAAGGTCTGCCATAGCCGGCGAGAAGAAATATCCGTCGAAATTGCAGAAAAGGCTGAATTCTGTCTCCCCTGTCAGCATCAGCAGCGGTACAGAATTGTAGCTTTCCGTGTCAAAGCCTTCCTCCGGCAGAAGGATTCCGTCGTTGTAAAGATGCGGGAAAGCGCTCATTCTGATGCCGGCGTTGCCCATCAAAGCACAGACACGGTCCGGGGCAAGGCCAAACAGATACTCCCTGACATCGTCGGCGTCAGTCAGCAGCCATTCCTTCGCTTCGGCCTCATCCTCGAACAGGCCATCTTCCACAGCCAGCGGAGCAATTGCCGCTGCGATCTGGCTGGCACTGGCCGCTTCATCTGCCATCGTCATGCCTCCGGAAAAGACAAGGGCTTTGTCAAACTTCCCTGCGAAAAGAGGGCTTGTCAGCATCGCCATGACATCGCGTCCGCCTGCCGAGAAGCCGGAGATCGTAATATTTTCCGGATCACCGCCGAAGGCAGCAATATTTTCCTTCACCCAGTCAAGAGCCTTGGCAATATCCAGCATGGTAAAGTTTCCGGTCTTTTCTCCCCCGGAGACAATGGCCGGCAGGCAGTTAAAGCCAAACAGTCCCAGGCGGTAATTCAGGGAAACATAGACACAGTGATTATCCTTCACGATTTGTTTGCCGGGAATCTCCCCCGACTTTCCGGTCTGATTATTCCCACCGTGGATATAGACCAGGACGGGAAGCTTCTCCGCATCAGCCGTGGCGTAAATATCCAGATTCAGGCAATCCTCCGTGCCGATCAGGGTATTCTCCCCGGTCGCATAGTCCATGGCATACTGCATCCCCGGCTCAGCCGGCTCGGTACAGTCCAGAGCCTCTTCCCAGACCTCCGGATCAGCCGGCTCTGCCCAGCGCAGTTCACCGACAGGAGCCGCCGCATAAGGAATTCCGTACCATACAAGCGCCTGGCTCCCCTCATCCAGGGTACCCAGCACCTCGCCATAAGCTGTCTTCCGAACCAGATGATCCGCCTCCTCCGCATGCAGGCAAACGCTGCCCACCATGGCCACTGCAAAAGCACAGATCAGCAATTTCCCAGCGATTTTTCTTCTCATTTCTGACTCCTTTCGCAAAAATGCCAAATTTATAAGTGGTATTGCCTTTTCAATCTATCATATTGCCCAAGCAAAGTCAAGGAACGACAAATTCTCTATACTATTCCCGAATCCTTTGACTGTCGGGCATCTCCCTCTCGACCCTATTCTGACATCCAGATGAGTCAATGAGAACCGTCCCCACTGTATTCCAGGCAAAGCATGGTCAGATCATCAAACTGATCCGCATCCCCTACAAAGACCTTTACATCCTCCATGATCCCATTCAGAATCCCTTCCGGGGTCTCCCCCTTCATGTGATTCAAAGCCTCCTGAAGACGCTTCATCCCATACATCTCATTCTCCGGGTTGCTGGCCTCCGGCAGTCCGTCCGTATACACAAAAACAGCGTCGCCAGGCTTCAGAAGTATCTCATAATTGTGATATTTCGCCGTTTCAATCGCTCCTATCACCATGTCATGTTTGTCATGATACACTTCAAAGATACCGTCAGTCCCACGGACGACCGGATACTCATGTCCTGCATTGGAGCAGGTCAACACACCGCTCTTCAAATCCAGAATGCCCAGCCACACGGTGACAAACATGTCTGACCTGCTGTCCCTGCAGATCAGCTCGTTCACTTCCGTCAGAATCTCCCCTGGCAGGCCGCCCATGTGAACCCGATAATTGAGGATGATCTTTGCCGCCATCATAAACAGCGCAGCCGGCACACCCTTATCTGAAACATCGGCAATACAGACTGCCAGATGATCTTCGTCCACCATTACGAAATCGTAAAAATCCCCGCCAACCTCCTTGGCCGGCTTCATGCTGGCAAAGAGGGCGAACTCCCTGATATCCGGAAAGGCCTCCTGTGTGTCCGGAAGCATGGCCTCCTGGATCCTTGCTGCTGTCCTCAGCTCTGTGGCTGTCCTTTCCTTCTCTGCCGTCACCCGGGTCAGATTGTCCGTATAATCCACGATACGGCTCTGCATAGATCGGATCTCCTTATATAGATCCCCGATCTCGTCGTTGGAATAGATCGGCAGGTCGATGATATCCTCCCTGGTATACCCCGCATCCCCCATGGCAAAGCTTGTGGCAGCCCTGGCCAGCAGCCTGAGGGGCTGAGTCGCCGTCTGACGCATCACCAGCATGCCGGCCAGGATTCCAAGCGCCGTCAGCACCAAAGTGAGGATGATGCTGTTCACCAGGAACCAATGCCGTTCCTCCATGATATCGTTCATATCGATATCTACGCCGATGATTCCATCGATCTCCCCTGCGTCCCCTATCTGCTCCAGGGCAGAACACAGCCAGTCTTCTCCTTCATGGTAGACCGTGGCAGGAATCCGTTCATTATCTTCATAAGGGCCGAACACGCTGTTTGGATCTTCCTCCGATCCAACATAAAAGAGATCACCCTGCGAGTTGACAATATTGTAGGTGGTTCCATCCCGATCAAACTGGATATACACCGATTTAGTTCCAAATACCCGCCTCAGACGCTCCAGAGTGTCAACCAGCGTGTCATATTCTTCCGCCATTGACAGACTGGTGAAGGTTTGGTCTGCTTCATCATAAGTGCTCGTATACAAAGAAGGTACTTCCTCAAGATAGTCAAGGATCATCTGGTCATTATTCGCGGCCAGAGCCTGAGCCCGGACTGCCTGAAATTCCTCTGACAGAACAATATCCTTAAGGTTACCCACGATCCAGCTTTTCACACCGTTCTTTGCCAGCAAGGCAAACTTTTCGGCTTTTTCATAGTATATCCCGTCGATCTTCCTGCGATAGACAAAATAGCTGTTCACCGTCAGCCCGAGAGAGACAAACAGGACAATGGCAGCAATCAAGATATTCAGTTTTATGGTCAATGAGATACGCCTGTTTCGTTTCATCATACCCTTCCCTTTTTCTCCCATCCATGTGGCGGTTCTGTCACAGGCTCCTATCGCATGGGAAACAGGCCTGCTCCTGACTATGGATGTCTGGCTTTTGCCCACATCCTGCATCACAAAATTCCCGGGACCAGCAGGGGAACGAAGACGATCAGCAAAAATACCAGAATCAATCCGATCAGATATGGCACGACTGACTTCGAAATCTTCTCGATCGGAATCCCCGTTATGCCGGTCGCGACAAAAAGATTGATGGCTACCGGCGGCGTGATCATACCGATGGCGATACCGACCACGAAAAGAATCCCAAAATGCAGGGTTGACACCCCCAGTGCCTTGATCAGAGGCAAAAATACAGGTGTCAGAATAATGATAGCCGATGATGTTTCCATAAATACCCCAGCGATCAGGATGATCACCGAAATCAGAAGCATGATAACATATTTATTGGAGGAAATCCCCAGCACGGAAGCGGAGATAGCCTCCGGAATATGCCAGTTGGCCAATGCCCAGCCAAAGGGACCGGAACAGGCGATGATGATCATGATGACAGCGCTGGTTTTCGCGGATCCTTTCATGATCTCAAAAAGCTCCTTCCAGGTGAGGTCCCGATAAACAAGCCTGGACACCAGCACCGCATAAACCACAGCCACAGCTGCCGCCTCAGAGGGCGTAAAGTAACCGGAGAAAATGCCTCCCAGTATGATCAGCGGCATCAGAATGGCTGGCACTGCCCGAAGAAAGGTTCTTCCGATATGCTTCAGATCAAAGTCCGCCCCTTTGGGATACTTCCATTTGTAAGCCTGTCTCAAGGAAATCCCGATCAGGACAGCTCCCATAAGAATTCCCGGCAGGAAACCGGCCTTAAACAGGTTGCTCACGCTCTCCTCGGCAATCACGGCATACAGAACCATGGGAACAGAAGGGGGAATAACCACGCCAATCGTACCGGCAGCGGCCACCAGGGCAGCAGCAGAATCCTCACGATAGCCGCGTTTTTTCAGTTCAGGCACCAGGGTAGCACCCACGGCTGCAGTCGTTGCTGCCCCGGACCCGGATATGGCTGCAAAAAACATCCCCGCCAGGACAGAGACAACTGAAAGGCCGCCCCGGACGAAGCCCAGAAAGGACTCGCAGAATTCCACAAGAACACGGGAAATCTTACCCTTGGCCAGGAGATCCCCTGCCAGAATAAAGAAGGGTACCGCAATCAGGCTGAAGGAATCACAGCTCTGAAACATTCTCTGTACGACAATCATCATCTTCTGATCCCCGTACCCGACAAACATGCTGACAGCAGAAGCGCTGCAGATGGCAAAGGCTACCGGTACCCCAATGGCCAGAAGGAGGATAAAGCCTCCGAAAAGAATAAAGGCCATCAGTCCTTTCCCTCCTTCCCCTTCCATTCTTTCAGCAGCAGCACCAGGGCATGGATCATACAGATTCCCATGCTGACCGGCACCACCGCGAATATATATTTCATTTTGACAGGCAGGCTGGTCGCTGTTTTTTTCAGCTTCATCGCATATTCTGTCCCATACCAGCAAAGAACGGCAAAGAGGACAAAGCAGATAAGCTGTACACAAATACGCAGAGCCTTGGTTACCCTGGGGGGAAATGCCTCCTGAATAAAGGTAATAGCAATATTCCCACTATGCTTATACACACAGCTTGCTCCCAGGAAGGTGGACCAGATCAGCAGATAACGGGTCACCTCGTCAGACCATGTCAAAGAGGTAAACCAGGTTCGGCAAACGATCTGTGCGCTGGTTATGATCACCATTGCGCCGATGAAAAACACGATCAGCACGCCGCAGACTGTGTCGAGGACATTGCTGATTTTTTCTAACATCTTCATTCCTCTGCCAGCTCCTCATGGATACGTGCGATATAATCATCATACTGTGGATAGGCATCATAGACAGACTGCACTGCCTGTCTGAAGGAATCGATATCCGGCTCCTCAACAACCTCAACCCCGTTTTCCTTGATGGTCTCCAGCTGGCCGGCCTCCTGCTCGGCTACCCAGGCACGCTCATACTCAGCCGCTTCCTGTGCGGCATCAAGGAAAATCTGCTGTGTCTCTTCATCCAGCTCCTCAAATCTGGAAAGGCTCATGGTAATAATAGCGGTGGAATAGCTGTGACGGTCCAGGGTGACGTATTTCTGGTTATAATCCCACAATCCATAGGAATGGATGACGTTGATGGGGTTTTCCTCCCCTTCGATGGTTCCCTGCTGCATAGCTGTCAGCGCCTCAGCCCAGGCCATGGGCACGGCATTTACACCCAGGGCGGTAAATGTTGCGGTATACACCTCATTCTCCATAACACGGAGCTTCAGACCGGCCACATCCTCAGCCTTCTCAACCGGACGGACAGAGTTGGTAATGTTTCGGAAGCCTCGCTCGGCGTAGGCCAGGCCCTTCAGGCCTGCGTCCTCAAGCGTATCCAGCAATTCCCTGCCGATCTCGCCATCCAGGATCCGATAAGCCTCATCATTATTCGCAAACAGGAAGGGCATATCCAGGACACCCATCATTTCAGAGAAATTCACAAAGGGTCCGGCCGTGATGATTCCCATATCCAGCATATCCATGGACATACTGTCCAGCATATCCGATTCTCCGCCCAGTGTGCCGTTGGGATAAATATCGATCTTGTATTCCCCCGCGGTTCTCTCCTCAATCAGCTCCGCAAATTTCTCTGCCGCTACCTGAAAGGAATCCTGCTCATTCACCGTCGTACCCAGCTGGAAAACCGTCTCAGCCTTCACAGAACCGGCACTCACCATCGCAAGAGACACAGACAGAATCAATAACCTGGCAAAATTTTTCATAAATAATCCCTCCTTATGTCTTCTCTCATAGAGTATGTACAAATTTACATGGCATCTTTCCGCCTTCAAAGGGTAGATGTCATAAAGCAAAACACAATTGTTGTGTTTATTTACTATAATTTATCTATACTGGTTTCGTCAAGAGTGGATTAATGGGATAAAAAAAAGCCCTCCAGGCTAAATGCCCAGAGAGCGTTCTTTCATCTGTACCTTCAAAACTGCACACGTGTTATTCCTGAATCAAGCTGGAATTCTTCCCCGGCAGAATTCTCCGCCCGGCAAGCCTTCCTTAAGGTCAAGCCCTCGACCGATTAGTAGCAGTCAGCTCCATGCATTGCTGCACTTCCACCCCTGCCCTATCTACCTCGTCGTCTTCAAGGGGTCTTACTTCTTTCGAATGGGAAATCTCATCTTGAGGGGGGCTTCACGCTTAGATGCCTTCAGCGTTTATCCCTTCCCGGCTTGGCTACCCGGCTATAGATCTGGCGATCTAACCGGTGCACCAGCGG
>JAFWGA010000028.1 GCA_017515325.1 Blautia sp. | reverse complement strand
GTGACAGATACTTCGCTCTCGATGCCCTGAGCTTTGGCTGTATAGCTTCCGGGAATATATCCTGAGGCAGCATTCTCCGCATCTGCCTCCGCAGGTGTCTCCTCTTCCGCGGCTTCCTCGCTTTCTGCTTCCTCTGTTCCTCCCGCCTGAGCCTGAGCAATGGCATCCCTGGCTGCGGTACGCACGGCCTCGGAGCTGATGGTCGCTCCGGCTACGGCGTCAAAATCGGTTCCCTGGGTCTCAAGGATGGCCGCGGCCAGCGGCTCTGCCACCTCTGTTCCCAGTCCCTGGGTTTCTCCTGAGGAGTCGATCTGGGCGTCCGTGATCGAGCTCTCGTCAAAGGTCAGGGTGACAGATACTTCGCTCTCGATGCCCTGAGCTTTGGCTGTATAGCTTCCGGGAATATATCCTGAGGCAGCATTCTCCGTATCTGCCTCCGCAGGTGTCTCCTCTTCCGCGGCTTCCTCGCTTTCTGCTTCCTCTGTTCCTCCCGCCTGGGCCTGGGCAATGGCATCCCTGGCTGCGGTACGTACGGCCTCTGAACTGATGGTCGCTCCGGCTACCGCGTCAAAATCGGTTCCCTGGGTCTCAAGGATGGCCGCCGCCAATGGCTCTGCCACCTCTGTTCCCAGTCCCTGGGTTTCTCCCGAGGAGTCGATCTGGGCGTCCGTGATCGAGCTCTCGTCAAAGGTCAGGGTGACAGATACTTCGCTCTCGATGCCCTGGGCTTTGGCTGTATAGCTTCCGGGAATGTACCCTGATCCAGCGCCGGATTCATCAACGACTGTGTCCGTTTCATTCTGAGCCTCTTCACCCGCAGCCTCGTCATCGGAAGGCTCTTCATCGGCAGGGGCTTCCTCCGTTTCAATGCCCGCAGCCTGGTTGAAGCAGTTCTGGGCTGCCTTCATGACTGCCTGGGACGTAACGGTGGCACCGGCTATCGCGTCAACCTGAGCCGACTGAGCGGCAAAAAGAGCCTCAGCAAGAGGATCCGCCGTATCCTTTCCAATCCCCTCCGTCTCTCCCGATGTATCGATCTGAATATCTGTCACATTTGTCTCGTTAAAGGTCATTGTGACCGTAACCGTGCTCTCAATCCCTTGCGCTTCGGCCGTATAGGTACCGGGAGTAAACTCGCCGGCGGCTTCGATGCCCTTCATCTTTGCGGCCTCTGCCATGTTGGTCGTCACTACATCGGCTCCCTGCAGAGCTGCCGTAAAGACAACACTCCCCAGACCAATGACAAGACATTTTTTGAGATCCTTCTGTGAAATTCTGTGATTGCCCATCTTCCTTCCCTCCAAAGAGCCGTTTTGATGTCACTACTTCCCACTTTGCACTTCGTCGTTACGACAGAAGGCGTGATCCTTGTCGAAGCTGTGGAAATACGCCTTCTGCTCACTACCCAGCCTGCCTTACAGCCCGCAGCAAGCGTAAACTGCTGACCTGAGTGGTTACATTTTTATTTCAGTAATATAACATGAAACAAATGGTTAATCAAGCGGAAAAGCCGACCAGGCTGAAAACTATCCCTTGCGGAAAATGAAAACAATCAGCCTTTGACAGCGCCTCCGGTAACCCCTTCCACATAATATTTCTGAAGAAAGAGGAAAAGAATCGTTACCGGTACCGCGATCAGAATACCGCCCGCGCAGAAACGGGTAAAATACCCCTGATAATCATTGGTCCAAATCCATCGTTGCAGGGCGACGGCCACATTGTAGCTCTTGTCGTGACCAAAAGCCACATAAGAGGCAAACACATAGTCACACCAAGGAGCCATAAAAGCAACCAAAGCCGTATAGATGATAATAGGTTTGGAAAGAGGAATGGTCAGGGTGAAAAAGATCCTGGACCGGGAGGCTCCATCGATACGGGCAGCTTCATCCAGAGCCACGGGCAGTGTGTCGAAATAACCCTTGCACACATAATATCCCATGCCGGAGCTGGCGACGGAGATCAGGATCAGACCCGGAACCGCTCCGGCCTGGGTCAGGCCGAACTGCTTTAAAAGAAAATACAGGCAGATCATGGTAAGGAAACCGGGAAACATCCCCAACACCAGCCAAAATCTCATCAGCAGAGTTCTTCCCTTAAAGCGCATCCTGGACAGGGCATAACTGACGCAGAGAATAAAGATTGTCTGGCCAATGGAAACAAAGACAGCAATAATCAGTGTATTTTTGTACCAGATGAGAAAATTGGTTTCACCTGAAAACAGAAAACGATAATTGTCCAGGGAGAAGGTTTTGGGAATGATATAATCCACCATCCCGCCATATTCTACTGCAGGGTTATAAGATCTGAAGCTTTGCATGATCAGGCCAAAAAACGGAAACAGCCAGATCAGACTAATCACAATCAACACAGCGTAGGCAATGATGTTTCCGGTTCTCTGCTTTTTTTTCATAGAAGCTGTTTTTTTCTCCATTATTGGAACCCCCCTTCATCCCGTACCGATGGGAGCATATTATAAACCGCCAGAGAGATGACCGCGGTCACGATAAAGACCATAATGCCGATGACTGCTGCCATCTTATAATTCGTTTCCGTTACGGTCATTTTATACAGCCAGGTCACCAACAAATCCGTCTGTCCTGCATTTCCTACCATGTTCATCGACTGGGGCTGTCCCTTGGTCAGGAGATAGATGACATTAAAATTGTTGAGGTTGCCCGTAAATTGAGTCAAAAGGAAGGGGCCTGTCACAAAAAGCATATAAGGAAGGGTGATATGGCGGAACATCTGTCCCGCCGTAGCCCCGTCCATCCGTGCGCTCTCGTACAATTCCTCGGGAATGTTCATCAGAAGACCTGTGGCGATCAGCATCATGTAGGGAATCCCTATCCAGATATTGACGACAATGATAGTGATCCTGGCCAACATAGGATTCGTCCAGAATGGAATGGGACTGCTGATCAGTCCCCATTTTAGAAGATATCCGTTCACCAGACCGTCGTTGGTAAACATCTTATAGACATAGAGAAGAGAGACAAATTGGGGAACCGCTATGGTGATGACCAGAATAGTCCGCCAAAGCTTCTTGAAACGGATTCCCTTTTTGTTGATCAAAATAGCCACTGCCATCCCCAGAAAATAATCCAGAAAGGTGGCAAAGAAAGCCCAGACCAGAGTCCATGCCAGAACAACAAGAAAAGTCGAGGAAAAATCAGACTGGCCAAAGGAGAGAATCTCTTTAAAATTTGCCAGCCCAACCCAGGTAAAAAGGTTGGTCGGGGACTGATGAGATTTATCATAATTGGTAAAGGCCACGCAGATCATGAACAGAATAGGCAAGACCGTAAAGATAAATACACCCAGAACCGGTAAAGCAAGGAGAGTCTTGTCAAAATTCTCATCCAGTAAGGACCCCAGGACCTTCCGATTGGAGGGAAGAGTTTTTCCTGCCCGGAGCAAAAGCTCCTCTCTTCGGTTCTCCCGGATATTCATCCTCCAGGCCAGAATAAAGATTCCGATCAGAATGATGGTCAGAAGGCCAAAAAGAAGGATCAGAAAGCTGTTGTCTCCATATACCGTTACCCGGTGCTGTTTGGTCGTCTCCACAGTGCCAAGAGTAGAAAACTTGCTCAGGTATTTCCAGCCAAAGGCAATCATATACCAGATAAAAGCCAGTTCACAGGCAAGATAAGATAAGCCCTTTACCAGCTGGCCTCGCCGGAGCTGACCGTAACCAAAAATCAGATAAGACAGCCTGGTTCTCCCGTCACCGTCAGCAAATGACACGAAAATATCCCCTATATCTCTAAATAAGGACGCAAAAAAACGTTTCAAGAGAAATCCACCTCCCAAACTTCTCTGTAGCTACTCAGCCCTCTGTGCTTCGTAGTTCCTACACTTCTTTACAGAAAAACAGGCTGGCGAAAGCGTAAGCCAGCCTGTTTATTTCGCAGCACCGCCCCCAAAAGCTGCCGTCTATCGGGGCCGGCCTGAGTCGTTACCCTGTGCTTTACTCTGCATAGGAAATGCAGGTATCCTGGAACTTCTGAAGGGTAGCCATCAAATCATCGTCACTGGTATCCACTGTGATCTCCTCACTGATCACACTGTCGCCCAAAGAAGTGGCAAGGCTCCAGTAATCTCCGGGATACTGTCCCTGAGGTACCGTAAAGGCCAGCTGTTCCGCCAGGGCGGAAAGAGCCACATCAGCCTTAACAATATCACTGGCCTGAGCATTCAGATTGGAGGGACCCCAGCCTACTGCCTCATATCTGGCAAGCTGTACCTCTTCGCTGGACAGATAAGCTGCCAGAGCATCACAGACCTCAAGCTTGGCTTCGTCCTCCTGTGGTTTCACTCCCAGGAGCTTAAATCCGCCAAAACCGCTCATCTGATAGGTCTCGCCATCTGCGCCCTCAAAGACGGGGAGCTTAGCGCAGGCATAATTGTCTCCGAAGAGTTCCTGCGCTGCCGAGCTGTCCCAGGTTCCGTCCACAATGGCGGCAATTTTGGTGCCCTGTCCCACAGAGGATCCGTTTTGGAAGGCAGGAGAGCTTTTCAGCGCCAGGATCTCCTTCAGGGCAATCAAGCCAGCATCGGAAGCGTAGTTCGTATGGCAGGCCGTAAATTCCCCATTGTCATCTGTATCATAGCTCAGATCTGCCCCGGTAGCAAAAAAGAAAGCAGTCTGGTACCAACCGGAGTTGATCTCCATATAAAAGTTCTTCCCTGCGGCTTCGCAGTCAGCCAAAATCCCTTCCAGGGTGGAAGGATCAGAGACAACACTGCTGTCATAATACAGGAAATACCCATTGTCTGAAGTCAGAGGATAGGCCCAGAGCAGATCACCTACCGTAGCAGCCCCCACTGCGCCGGGATCATTATCGTTTTCCACCGCTTCGACATTGTCAGGAGCGACCTCCTCCAGAGCTCCTGCCGAGACCAGGCGGGCAATCTGGTCCTGGGCAAAGACATAGATATCCGCCCCGGCTTCTACATCTGTGATCATATTACCCGCAGCGTCGCCTTCTCCGACTGCTTCTACCAGCACATCATAGCCTGCATAATCAGGATTTTCCTCCATGAAGCTGTCGATCTGCTGTCTGGTAAAATCCACAACAGCATCCGCAACCCATACCTTGATCTCATCCGCATAAGCAGCCGTACAGGTCAACGTGGCAGCAAGAATCCCCGTCACCAACAGGGCAGCCATCTTTTTTTTCATTTCTTCTCCTCCTTTTAGAACATATGATCCTATCGGCAGGAAGATCTTACGCCCCTTAGATATGATCACATTGTACAATAAGTGCCAAAAAACCATGCTGTAATCTTACCATTTCAACGAGATACTGTCAACGGAGAATTCCTTTTCTCTATCAGTCTCGCCAATTGGACAAAGGGTGGCACAAGGCCGGTCACCGTCAGATGACATCTTCCCTTCGGCAGCCCTGCCATAAAAAGACGACCTGCGCGATCACTTAAAGTGACCGCACAGGTCAAAAAAATTCAATCCAGTATCCGGATCCTGCCGAGTATTGTTCCTGCCTTGGCAGCACATTCTTGATATTCTGCCTCTGTGATGGACTGTGTGATCAAAGCGCATTCCTCGGGAAGGTCTTCAAGCTTCCAGGAATCCGAAATCTTCCCTTTGAAGCTTTGCCGCACAGCCGCTTCGGCTGCGGCAGCTACGCGGATCATAAAACGGGTCTTGTGGGTCAGGAAATCCTGCAGCTTTTCTTCCTGTGTTTCCCAGGTAATCGGGATGGTCCTTCCTATCGAGCCGGCAGCATGGATCATATCGGCGACAACAGCAGAACCGGTCGGCTCCTTTCCTGCTCCTCGGCCATAAAACATGACATCGTCCACCATGTTTCCGTGAATCATAATGCCATTGAAAACGCCACTGACCGAGGCCAGCGGATGCCCGACAGGAAGGAGGAAGGGCGCTGTCATCACACTGAGCCCCTCGTCAGTCCTGCGGCTGATCCCCAAAAGACGAACCGCATATCCATTCGCTTTGGCATAGCGAAGATCATCTATGGTAATCGAGGAGATTCCCTCTACATAAATATCCTCATAGCGAACGGTTTTTCCTGTCACCAGGGAGGATAAGATAGAGAGCTTACGTCCCGTATCATGACCCTCCACGTCCGCTTCAGGATTGCGTTCAGCATAGCCAAGGGCCTGTGCTTCTTTCAGAACTGTCTGATAGTCTGCTCCCTCCGTATCCATTTTCGTCAAAATATAATTGGTTGTCCCGTTCATGATTCCGATCACGGATGAGATCTCCTCCTGAGCCAGGCAGTTCAACAGGGGGTGGATCAAAGGAATGCCCCCACCCACGCTCGCCTCAAACAGATAGGAGCAGTCATGCGCCCTGGCCGCAGCCAGAAGCTCAGGACCAAAGGCTGCCACCAGTTCCTTATTGGAAGTACAGACACTGATCCCCCTTTCCAATGCCTTCATGGTAAAGGTCCTGGCCGGTTCCTTTCCTCCCATCGTTTCGCAGACAATCTTGATCTCCGGATCAGAAAGGATGGTATCAATATCGTGAACAACACGGTCTTTATACGGGCTGTCAGGAAACTCCCTGATATCCAGGATATACTTTACATGTAACCCTTGAGGAAGGGCACGGCGGATTTGTTTCTGATTATTTTCGATCAGGTCTACAACACCGCCGCCAACGGTGCCGAACCCAAATACGGCTGTCTGAATCACAATGCTCCTTTCTGCCTCGCGATGGCCTCAATTCCCGTAAGCGCACTTCCACCCTGACGAGAGAGCTGCGGCTTCCGCCATATCATATGCGCAAGAATTACCTGCGGGATCATGCCGCTTGCAGCGGCGGAAATTCGACGCGGTAAACGAATCAAAATGCAGAAATTCTGTTCGTTTGCCATACCTACGAAGAACAAAACGCCGAATCGTTACACTCAAAAAACAAATTTATCCGCAAACCAGGTGTCCAATTCATCAAGCTTAACGCGAACCTGCTCCATGGAATCACGGTAGCGTATGGTAACCGCATTGTCCGTTTCTGAATCAAAGTCATAGGTCACACAGAAGGGGGTACCAATCTCGTCCTGTCTGCGATAACGCTTTCCGATATTTCCCCTGTCATCATATTCACAGTTGTATTTCACAGAAAGCTTCTGATAAATCTTTTCCGCGGGCTCAGCCAGCTTCTTGGAAAGAGGAAGAACGCCGATCTTTACCGGAGCCAGGGCCGGATGGAAGCGCAAAACAGTACGGACGTCGTTCTTCTCGGCGTCCAGAACCTCCTCGTCGTAGGCACTGCAGAGGAAAGCAAGCACCATACGGTCTGCGCCAAGAGAAGGCTCAATAACGTAAGGAATATATTTCACCTTTTTCTCATCATCAAAATAGCTCATATCCTGACCGGAAACATTCTGATGCTGGGTCAGATCATAGTCGGTACGATCCGCAATGCCCCAAAGCTCACCCCAGCCAAAGGGGAAGAGGAATTCCACATCTGTCGTAGCCTTGGAATAGAAGCTCAGCTCCTCCTTAGAATGGTCTCGATAGCGTACCTCATCCTCCTTTAAGCCCAGGCTGCTAAGCCAATCCAGGCAGAACTTTTTCCAGAAAGCAAACCATTCCAGGTCTGTATCCGGCTCACAGAAAAACTCCAGCTCCATCTGCTCAAATTCACGGGTGCGGAAGGTAAAATTACCAGGGGTGATCTCGTTCCGGAAAGACTTTCCGATCTGACCGATCCCGAAAGGAAGCTTCTTGCGGGAAGTTCTCTGGACATTTTTAAAATTGACAAAAATGCCCTGGGCTGTCTCAGGCCTGAGATAAACGGTATTTTTCGCATCCTCCGTAACTCCCTGGAAGGTCTTGAACATAAGATTGAACTGACGGATATCGGTAAAATTATGCTTTCCGCAAGTCGGACAGGGAATGCTGTTTTCCTTGATGAAGTCCATCATTTTTTCCTGGCTCCAGCCATCCACGGAGCCACCGGGAATATCAATTCCCTTTTCCTGGCAAAAATCTTCAATCAGCTTATCCGCGCGGAAACGCTCATGACACTCTCTACAATCCATCAGAGGATCAGAAAAGCCTCCAAGATGCCCGGAAGCAATCCAGGTCTGGGGATTCATCAGGATGGCGCAGTCCACGCCTACGTTATACGGGGATTCCTGGATAAATTTCTGCCACCAGGCTCTTTTCACATTATTTTTCAGCTCGACGCCAAGGTTCCCATAATCCCACGTATTTGCCAGCCCGCCGTAAATCTCCGAGCCAGGGTAGACAAAACCTCTTGCCTTGGCAAGATTTACGATCTTTTCCATTGTCTTTTCCATAATAAATCATATCTCCTCATGATGATTTTCTTTCCCGATTATCTGCGGTTGAACCGTCATAAAAACCGGCGGCAGATCATCAGGATAAATATATCAGGTATTCTGTTCGTTTACTATAAAATGGTATTATACAAGTCGAAGCCACGATTATCAACACTTATTCCGGAAAAATACCTTGAACGGCATCCTGCATCATCTCACTGTTGAAGGGTTCCTCTATCCATCCCTCCCTGCTCATGATAAACCATTTCTCCATCCCATTTTCTTCCCATGTACGCCGCACAACGACAGAAGACATTTCCAGATCCTCAAATGTTTCGGAATGAAACGTACTGTTCAGTCGGGTATTGACCCAGATCGAATCATGTCCTTGCTTTTTCAGGAAAGATATTCCATCGCACATCTGATAGAGGCTAAGCTCTTCTTCCAGATCCACAGCCATAAATCTACGGGCTGAGCCCTCATTCAGCCTGAATTCCCCTTTGTCCATCCCGATCTGTGCGATCAGATCGGCGGCCAAAGATGCCATTCCCTCCATCAAGGCTTCCTTCCTGGACAACAGCTCCTCATAGTATTCCACTCTCTCATAGAAAGAATCGGAAGACGAAGGAATCTGTGTCGATTGATTTGCTCTTGCCTTTCCTGTTTTCTGCCTGGCTGAATCAAATGAGAAAATCTGAGCCATATTTCCGCCTCTTTCTTCTGTCTGGTGTTCTTTTCGCTTTTTGCTTTGTGGTTCCGGCAGTTAGCCTGAGTGGTTACCCAGAGTCTATCATAGTTTCAAGGATAGGAAGGCTTTTCAGTCTGCGGTCTATATTTGCCGCCGTATAAGGAAGAATGACCGCTTCCAGTTCTCTCAGGAGTCTTTCCTCGGCAGTGAAGGTATATAGCTTTTTCAGCGTACAGGAAACGATATACTGCATCATACGTATCGCGGCATAGGAGATCCTAAGGGCCTTGACCTGTCTCCCTCCATAAAAGCCTTCCCTCTTCCCTGGAGAAGAAATAGTTTCCGAAGCGTTGCCCTCGAAACCAAGCCTGCGTCCCAGACAGTCTTCACAGATCAGCCCGTGATCATCCTGTGTAAAATACCACTTCGAATGATCCGTCTTTTTCCCACAAACCGGGCAGGAAAAAATCCAGGGCATAAGTCCCTGTTCTTTCATGATACGCAGTTCAAAAGCACACCGGATCAATCTGTCAGGTAAAGACGGGTTCATAAGAGCCAACAAGGTGACATAGAGGAGGTTCAACATTTCCTTCTCGTCCAGACCTTCCTTTCCAAAATAATCAGCCAGCTCCAGGAAATAATACCCATAATAAACACCGGGATAAAGGCTTGCCAAATCAGCAAAATACCGGGTAACCGAAGCTTCTCTCAGGGAATAGCTGGTGCGCCCTTCATAGAGGGTAAAGCTGCCGAACACAAAGGGGTTGGATACAGCCAGCAGTGGGCTGTTCTGTCTCCTGGCTCCCTTTGCAAAGGCAGAAATCTTACCCCTTTCCCTGGTCAGAATGACGATTCGTCTGTCATACTCACCGACAGGCATAGCGGAAAGAACGGCTCCCTGCACCGTGATCGTCTCGCTCATGGCAAATCAGACATCCTTTTTGTCATAGCCGAAGTTCCTGATCAGAAAATCACTGTCCCTCCAGTCCTTTTTCACCTTGACCCAGAGCTTCAGATTCACCTTTGCCTCCATCATTTGCTCCAGCTCATAGCGGGCATCACTGCCGATCCTCTTGAGCATCGCTCCCTGCTTTCCTATAATGATCCCCTTATGAGATTCTTTCTCGCAGATAATCGTAGCCTCAATGTCATACATCAGACGTGGGCCGGGCCTTTCCTTCATGAGATCGATAGCCACCGCAATCCCATGAGGGATCTCTTCATCGAGGGCATACAGGGATTTTTCACGGATGATCTCCGCTGCGATCTGGCGCATCGGCTGATCTGTGATGGTATCCTCATCATAAAACATCGGCCCATAGGGCAGATAGGGAAAAAGGCTGTCGATGACATCCTGTGTATTCTTTCCCCGCAGGGCCGAGCAGGGAATAATCTCGGCAAAATCTCCGATCCTGCGGTAGCTGTCAATCACCTTCAGAATCTCTTCCTTTTTGATGGTATCGATCTTGTTGATGATCAGAAGGACGGGAAGACCGATATCCTTCAGCTGGGCGGCAATCCTTCTGTCCTGCTCTCCCACGTAGGGCGATGGTTCGATCAGCCACAAAATCGCGTCCACCTCCTTAAGGGTACGCTCCGCCACAGCCACCATGTATTCCCCCAGCTTGTTTTTGGCCTTATGGATGCCAGGGGTATCCACAAAAACGATCTGTCCCTTCTCACAGGTGTAAACGGTCTGTATCCGGTTTCTGGTGGTCTGCGGCTTTTTTGATGTGATGGCAATCTTCTGTCCGATCAGCTGATTCATCAATGTGGATTTTCCTACATTCGGCCTTCCGATAATCGCCACAAATCCAGATCTGGTATTTTCCTGGACCATATCTCCTCCTGCCTGCGTCACTGTTCCATCATGGTTTCCTTCACATGTGCCAACAGACGAAACGACCTGGCACTTTGTGCTTCGTCGCTGCCTGTCCCCATCTATTCTGTCGTAATCAGCGGCTTAACCTCAGCCAGAACATCTGACGCTCGGGAAACAGCATTCTCACTTCCGACAACACAGATCTGCTCATCCGATAGAATCGCTTCCATATAGGGTGCCAGCGCTCTTATATCAGCATCCGTTGCATGCAGGATCTCTTCCCTGCTCTTCTGGATATCCTCTTCTGAAAGGCCTCTGAACCAACAGTTTCTGGAAAGGGCAGCCTGCATCTGAGGAGTACGGGGAACATCCATGCTGCTGATGGTTCCGATAATATATTTTGTCATACCCTGCTCATCCGCCGTAAAGGATCTCACAAATTCCGGCAAGCCCTGGTAAACCTTCAGCGTCCGATGCAGATGTGGATCCCGGTAGGAGACAAAATGGCTCTCCCCATCCCGGCGGAAGTTGCTCATACAACCATAGGCTCCTCCCTTCACTCGAAGGTTCATCCACAGGTATTCATAGGAAAGAATCACCTTAAGAATCTGAAGGACACCCGTGTAGGGATACCCCTTTTTCACAAAATTGCCGCACTGGGCGACATGCTGTACCTGTCCTGCCGTAAGAAAGCCCTCATTCTTCTTTTGGGGAAAGAGTAAGACAGCCGGATCTGACTTGCTCTTTTGAGGAAGCTTAGCGGAAAACTGTTTCAGCTGCTCCTTCAACAGAGGCAGACTGCCGCTTTCTCCCGCATAATCCACCATCAGATGATCCCTGGTGAAAATATCCTCCACCAGGGCCTGCAGATCAGCGCTCAGCTGATTCTTCCTGCTGTCAAAGTCTCTCTCCAGAGCTTCGATATATTTGTAAAAACCAATCCCTGACAACTCGTCCTGGAAGAGTGCCTGTTGGGAGGCATAAGAGGCCGCCCTTAAGACAGCGGTGGAATGGCCCGCTCCCACTAAAGAAGCCTGAGCCCGGGATTTTGCTTCTGCGATAATCTCGTAGAGTCGTTTGGTATCCGTCAGCCGGGAGGACTGGAGAATCTCCCGGGTCATATCGAACAAAACGGAAAGATTCTCATACAATGCCTTTCCCTTTGCCCCAAATTTCACGATAAAGGGTTCGTCAGGGCTGACACGGTCGATTACCTCCAGTCCAAAAGCCAATCCGCCTGTCACGGCATTGATTTCATTAAAAAGATCTCCATAACTATGCTGCTCAGTATCGATCATGCCAAGCACAAGCTTTAACAGCCCTAAAAGATGCACTCGTTCCACATCATAACCGCCCGGATCAAACATAAGAAGAAGATATCCGATTCCATTGCTGGGAACCTCATGATAAAGAATCTTTATCCCGTCCTGCTCTAAAAGCTCGTTGGATAAGGGGCGGGACACTTTCCCAATATCCTCCCTCTTCAGCATCGGTATCTTTGCGATGTTTTCAGGGGAGTCTTCCTCTTCCTGATAAGCTTCCAGGTGACTGGTGTTTATGATCAGAGAAGAGATTTCCTCCTCATTCAGGGAAGAACGAAAAGCCTCAAGCCGGGCTGCCAACTCCTTTTCCCGTTCCGCCTGGAGTCCCTTCTGAGGCAGAAGAGACAGAACACAGCCATGGGTATTGTCAAGCAGCCACTTCCGGATCAGTTCTTCATAATAGCCAGTGCCATTGGCTGCTTTCAGCTTCTCAAAGATCGGAAGCTCCTTTACGGCAATGAAGGGATCCTGATCTGAATAAAGCCAGTTTCCCAGGATCCCCAAGCCATAGACCAATCCTTTGGGATAAGAGTGAAAATCCGCTTCGCGATAGCGGAACTCCTGGAAATTGATTCCAGCCTGGATCGCCTTTTGATCCACTCCCTCTTTACAGATCTTCTCCAGCGTACTCCGGATCACACGGACAAATTCATCCTTCTGGTCCGGGTTTGCTCCTTTGGCAACCACGGAGAAATAGGGCTGAAGAATCCCGTCGTCAAAAGAGCCATAGATATCGCTGCCGATCCCCGCTTCCAGAAGAGCCAGCTTCAAGGGTGCTCCCGGGGCGCTCAAAAGCGCGTAATCCAGCACTTCAAAAGCCGAGCACAGTTCAAGGTCTTCCGCTTCTCCGATCACCACGTTATAAGAAAGATAGGTATTATTCTCTTCCGAATCATTCTCTGCTATGGGATATTTCTTTTCTGCCTCTTTAAGGGAATCAAATCCCTTCTGCATCGGTATCTCAGAATGAACGTCTATTGCCTCGAAGGAGGAGAGATAGCTTTCATCCAAAAAAGCCAGCTTTTGCTCAAAATCCATATTCCCATAGAGATAGATGAAGGAATTGGAGGGATGATACCAGGTCCTGTGAAAATCAAGAAAAGCCTGATAGGTCAGATCCGGGATACAGGCCGGGTCTCCCCCTGACTCCACCCCATAGGGAGTATCAGGAAAGAGCTGATTCATGATTTCCCTCTCCAGGACATCATCCGCGGAAGAAAAAGCCCCCTTCATCTCGTTATATACGACGCCATTGTAGGTCAGTGGACCCTCAGGCTTTTCCAGATGGTAATTCCAGCCCTCCTGCTGAAAGATTTCCTCTCTATGATAAATATTGGGATAAAAGACCGCGTCCAGATAGACATGCATCAGATTCTGGAAGTCCTGGTCATTGCAGCTGGCAACCGGATAACAGGTCTTGTCCGGATAGGTCATGGCATTTAAGAATGTGTTAAGAGAACCTTTTACCAGCTCCACAAAGGGATCCTTCAGAGGGAATTCCCTGGAGCCGCACAGAACCGAATGCTCCAGAATGTGAGCGACGCCGGTGCTGTCATGTGGCGGCGTGCGGAATGTGATATTAAAGACCTTGTTTTCATCCTCAGTCTCAATCAGCATGACCCGGGCTTTGGTCTTTTTATGGCGCAATAGCCACCCGGTAGCATGAATGTCAGGAAGCTCTTCCCGGCAAACAATTTCATAAGCAGGTATCCTGTTCTTATCCATAAAAAACTGCTCAAAGCTGCTGAAAGGGCAGCTTCTTCCTTTCTTTGTTTTTCATCATTGCCTTCTGCCTTCATTCCGTTTTCAGAAAAGACTTCAGACCTCCCTCGTGGGGAAAGAATTCTTCATAAACCTCCGTGGCAGCCTGGGCAATCCATTCGGTCTCCCTTTCCAGCTTTGTCATCCTCGGCAAAGCCAAAACGACATTGCGTATATCATTTCTGAGTTTATTCTGAGAGCTTTCTTCACTCATTCTGAGAATACCAAATGCTGTGGAATTGTAGCTATGATCTTTTTCACACAATATCATATAGGTGCGGACCATATGGCAGATCTCTTTAAAATACAGTTCTGCGTGCAGCCCGCCCTTATCCTGATATTCCCTGATTTTCAAGCTTTTCAGCTTCTTTTGAAGCTCCCGATCTATTCTTTTTGACCCCAGGCCAAACATGCCGCCTCCCGCGCCTGCACTGTACTCCATGAACATCCACAGGCCCAGAAATTCATCTGCCGGCCGTGCTTTGTCGGCACCGGAGGGGTGACGATAACGGACACCATAGATCTCTTTTCTGATCTCGTTCTCTTCGGGTTCTTCCCCCTCTGCTATGGATTGCTCCAACAGGTTCCGGCGCTTGATCGGATCTGTTTCTTTATAGTAGGAAGCGATAATAGGTGTATCCATGAAAATATTCCTCTCAGACCTCTTGTCTTTCGTATGGTCATAGGTTCCTTTATGGTTACAGGAGTGCATTATAGCAAACTTTTAGGAAAAAGGAAAGTACCGGTTTATGGTTGGCCCCTGCCGGTACCTGCCACACCGTTAACCAGAATGTCACGACTCCCACTTTCCGCTTCGCAGTTACGGCAGTAAACAGAATAAGTGGCCACAGAGTTGGGTTACCATTACAGCTCCTCTGGCAAGGTTTCGTCACCGGCAAGGAGAATGCGGGCCCAGGGAGGAATTCTGCGCATGGATGGTTCCTCGCGGATAAAGACAAAGGCGGTTTCATAGTCGGGGGGATCGATGGGAAATATGCCATCTCCATCGGTAAAGTATAAAAGTGCCCTCAGACCGGTTAGCTCTCCCGTCTCTTTTAGCTTTTCAATCCGGCGAAAAACCGGGCGAAAATCTGTGCCGGCACGGCCTTGGATTTTAAGCTGATCCAGATATTCTTCCCATTCCCGGCGTGATCGGATATGGGCTGTGTCCTGGATGGTACAGTCACACTGAAAGATCCAAACGTTCATCTTCCGAAAAAAGTTTTCCTTCTCATCCAGGATGGCATAGCTTTCCTCCAGAAATCTGCGCACGGTATCCGCCTTGCAGGAACCGGAGGTATCGATGGCAATGGCCAGCTCCTCCAGCTTATGCCCCTCCCGGTATTCCAATGGTTCCAGCAAAGGAAGATTTCCGAACCGCTCCATCCCAAGGGTGTAATAGATATAGTCAAAGCTCTCCAGATCCAGTTCCAATTCTTCCCGTGGCACAGCGAATTTTTGGAGAAAACTGCGGTAATCATGTCGGCTCTTCTGTATCCGCCTTATTTCCTCCTGCCTGTCTCCTGCAAAGCTTCCCATTCCCAGGCCAGACCGTCCGGCTCCGGCCTGTTCTGCTGCCCCCTGTCGGAGAAGCTTCCATTTTTTGAGCTTCTCCTCCTTGTTCTTCCCTTCTCTATCCCTTTCCCAATATCGATGATCATCAACACATAAAAGATCCGTCATCTTTTCCAATACGGCAGCAGGCACCAGATCGACAATCCGATCCGGAGACCAGATCCTTCCCTGCATTTTTTCATAGAAGGAGGACCAAAGACCCGGCTGGGGCAGATATCCCAGAAAGCGGCGATAGTTCTTATGCTGCCAGCATTCCCTCTCTATGATAAATTCCACTGCCATATCACATGCCGCGTCAGGAACATGGCCATAGAGCATGGGATGAAACAAAAGACAGTGAAGAAGTGTATGCAGCCAGCTTCGCAGAAGGAACTCATGGCTTTTTGTCTCCTGTTTTAAAACCCATTCCGGAGAATAAAACAGGCTGTCGGTATCTGTCCCAAAGCATTGACAGGTCAGGTCAGCCGTCAGCCGAAGGGTACAGACTGCACCTCCCAAAAACGGAAAGAGACTATAGATTTCTCTACGGCATCTGTGCATAAGCGTCTTTGCTTTCTCCAGATCGGAATACGCCTGACTGGACGTCGGAAATTTTGTCCGCAGCCTTGCCGATTCCTTCTCATTCTTCCCCTGCCTTGCCTGCCGTATCACATCCCCCTTTTTTATCACTTCTCTCAAACGCAGCAGCTGCAGCCAGGAAACCGCCTTATCCTCCTGTGCGCTTCGCTCAATCAGATCATCCAGATCCCTTCTGCCCATCAGGCCATCCCGGATCAGATCCCCCACCCTATCCGCCTGATGCTCTTCCACAAGAAGATCACAGGCACTGCGATATCGGATTTTCAGATATTCGAAGTAGTCCTTCCTATGCTCCGCCGGGGTTTCCTGGTCGAAATAACCTTGCAGCGCATCCTCCAGACGGAGTTTTTCCTGACCTGTACTCAAAAAATGCTGATATCTTTTCTCGTCTGCCCTTTGCATCAGATCACTCCTTGTCTGCTCACCCTGCCGCATGCCCAGATGAGGTATATAGTAATAAAGACAGACAAAGAAAAAGTCATATGACCTTTTTCTCTGTCTGCCTCATCCTATCTGTGAACCAAGCTTCTTGCCATTTCGTACCTGCTCAACAAGCATGGCAAAATTCTGACTGAACCGATGTCTTTTTCTACTGTCTTCAGTTTAACTGATAGACCTCAGCGGTCTGGCTGCCAAAGCTCAAAGCAGCCTCATGGGAATCGAAGAAAATATCAACATGGCCATAAGGTGTGCCACGGTCTTCCACGGTATACACGACTCCATTGATCAGCAGCTGTGTTCCAAAGGGAATTCCATTCATGGCAACCGTATGACCGGCAACCGGCGTAGTTCCCGAAGCAGTAGCACCACCTGCGGTTCCACAGCATAAAGCACAATTACAATAACCCGTCAAGGTAAAAGTACCCAGATAAGTCCCGCTCCCCGAAGAAGAGGAGGAAGTCTGAACCACCTCCTGACTATCAGCCTTCACCGGTTCCTCCTCAGAGAAATCTCCATCTGCCTCATAGGGCTTATCGTAAGAGTATTCAGCCTCCGAATCATCGTACGAAGCGGAAGCCTCAATCTCATCAGAGGAGCTGTCAGGCCGGTAATCATAATACCCGCCAGACTCAGAACCATCATCAGAGCTTTCGTCATCATCATAGTTGTCAGAAGGGTAATCATAGTCATCATCATAATCATAATCATAGCTGCCATCATAATCATAACTATCATCATAATCATAACTATCATCATAATCATAGCTGTCATCATAATCATAGTCATCATCATAATCATAACTATCATCATAACTGTCATCATAATCATAGTCATCATCATAATCATAACTATCATCATAATCATAGTCATCATCATAATCATAACTATCATCATAATCATAGTCATCATCATAATCATAACTATCATCATAATCATAGCTATCATCATAGTCATAGCTATCATTGTCATATTCATCGTCGTCGCTGTCATCAAAAGAAGAATCCCAGCTTGGCGACGAATATCTTCCCATTGCGGCTCCGGTGTCATGTACCTCACCGTCAACACTGACAAACTTATCCCTTACATAACAGCATTCGCCTTCATAGATTATCTCATACCAGCCATCCTCCGGTCCATAGGTAATGTTCACCACATCCCCTTCCTCCAGGACACCAACAATATCGGCATGAACAGACTGGGAAGAACGAACGCACAGATCTTCAAGCACATAACCTGTACGGGCAAATACAACAACAGGCATTAACAAAATACCGGCAAAAATCGCAACCAACGTAAGGATTCTATTTCTTTTCATATCATCGCACCTTGTCTTTCAAATCCTTTTCGAAATATTACGTAATTATTACAACTTCATTTCGAGCTGATTATATCTTCTTTTCCATATCTTGTCAAGCCTATTATTCCTCCCAAGAGGGAACCGCATTGATGCCCTCAGACAGGCTCACACACAGCCGAAGGCTATGGTACAGCGAAAGGGGGGATGGCATATGAACATGCCATCCCCCCTTTTCAGAGCCTGCAAGCCGAGAGTTCCCCTCGCCCAGACCGTCTCATCATCACTAAAGCCCGTCACCACCCAAGTGACGCCGCCATAACCGCTTTGATCGTATGCATCCGGTTCTCAGCTTCCTCAAATACCAGAGATCTCTCTCCCTCAAAGACCTCGTCCGACACCTCCATATGAGTCAGCCCGAACCTCTCCCCCATCTCCTTTCCGATCTTCGTCTTCAGATCATGGAAGGCAGGCAGGCAATGCAAAAAAACAGCCTGTGAACCCGCATGCTCCATCAGCTCCCTGGTCACGCAATACGGTGTCAGATCATGGATCCTCTCCGCCCAGACTTCATCCGGTTCCCCCATTGAAACCCAGACGTCTGTATAAAGCACATCCGCCTGGCTGGTTCCTTCCCAGGCATCCTCCGTCAGCCGGATCGTAGCCTGTGAGGCGGCAGCAAATTCTTCACACTGCTTCACCAATGCCGGATCCGGGAAATATTTCCTGCTGGTGCAGGCAGTAAAATGGATTCCCAGCTTTGCGCAGGTTATCATCAGGGAATTTCCCATATTATACCTCGCGTCTCCCAGATAAGCCAGACGGATCCCCTTCAGACGGCCAAAATGCTCCCTGATGGTAAGCATATCCGCCAGCATCTGCGTCGGATGATATTCATTGGTCAGGCCATTCCAGACGGGAACACCGGCATACCTGGCAAGCTCCTCCACGATCTCCTGCCCATAGCCCCGGTACTCTATGCCGTCATACATGCGCCCCAGCACCCGAGCCGTATCCGCTATGCTCTCCTTTTTCCCGATCTGAGAAACAAGATCATCCAGATAAGTGCTTCCCATCCCCAGATCATGAGCCGCCACCTCAAAGGAGCATCTGGTCCTGGTACTCGTCTTCTCGAAGATCAGAGCGATATTTTTCCCCCGGAAACGGTCATGGAGCTCTCCTGCCTTCTTCTTTGCCTTCAGCTCTGCCGCCAGATCCAGATAATAGAGGATCTCGTCAGGGGTAAAATCCTTCAGCGTCAGAAAGCTTCTTCCTTTTAAACCTGCTGCCAAATTCTTATTCATAATCGTTCTTTCCATTCTTATTTCTGCCGTATCCTTGCAGCTGTGACCTCTGCTGCCGGACATTTGTAACACACACCTGGCCGAATAGCGTTACTGATCCTTTACAATCTCCTTCAGAGAGGTTGCAAGACTGGCAATCCCTTGAAGATCAGAGGGCACAATGATCTTGGTAGCCTGGCCCTCTGCGAGCTTGGCTAATGCTTCCAGACTCTTCAAGGTAAGCACCGCCTCATCCGCCCCTGCCGACTTCAGCATGCGGATTCCTTCCGCGTTGGCATTCTGGATCTTGAGTACTGCTTCCGCCTGTCCTTCCGCTTCCTTTACCATCGCCACACGCTTAGCCTCAGCTCTGAGGATAGCGGCCTCCTTTTCTGCCTGGGCATCCAAAATAGCGGATTCCTTCTTGCCCTCCGCCACAAGAATCGTGGATTTTTTCTCGCCCTCTGCCCGAAGGATGGCCTCACGGCGCTCACGCTCCGCCTTCATCTGTTTCTCCATAGACTGTTGGATCGCAGCCGGAGGGATGATATTTTTCAATTCTACACGGTTTACCTTAATGCCCCAGGGATCAGTCGCCTCGTCCAGGGAAGCTCTCATCTTGGTATTGATGACTTCACGGGAGGTAAGCGTTTCATCCAGTTCCATATCGCCGATAATGTTTCTCAGTGTCGTGGCAGAAAGATTCTCAATGGCCAGAAGAGGATTCTCCACCCCATAGGTATAAAGCTTCGCGTCCGTGATCTGGAAAAAAATGACCGTATCAATCTGCATCGTGACATTATCTTTTGTGATAACCGGCTGGGGTGGGAAATCCACCACCTGCTCCTTCATATTTACTTTACGGGCTACCCTCTCAATAAAGGGAAGCTTGAAATGAATGCCCGTATCCCAGGTCGCCTTATATCCTCCCATACGCTCCAGCACAAAAGAATAGGCCTGCGGCACAACGCGGACACACGATGCCATGATCCACAATACCAGAATGATCAGAATTGCAAAGAAAATAATGGTTCCCATGGTAATCTCCTTTCATTATTTATGGTTTGTCACTGCTCAGTCCTGTATTCTGCTTAGTTACAATGGGTTTTCGTTCCGAAGGGCAAACATTCGTTCATTCCGTTTTGGCTATGTCAACAATCAGACGGACTCCTCTGACCTCTTTCACCTCAACAATTGTTCCCGTTTCAATGGTTTTTCCATCCTCGACCGACTGCGCCTTCCACTCAATATCGTTGACGCGCACCCGTCCTGTCTGGGCAAGGTTGTCTATTCTTTCTATCACTTTCGCAGTGCGCCCGATCATACTGTTTACATTCGTTTTGGGCATGCCTTTCTTCATAAACCGGACAGCCAGAGGACGCGTCACCACAAGCAGGAAAAAAGATGCTCCAAAAAACACGGCGAGCTGGGGATAAATACCATATTTCAGATATGACATAACTGCCGCACACAGAGCCCCTCCCGCAAACCAGATCGTAGTCAGCCCAAAGGTCATCGCTTCAATAATCACCAATACTACCACAATCATCAACCAAATAATCGGATTCATACAAGACCTCCTCAAGGATACATAGTATGCTTTTCCCGTCTCTGCCTGGCCGCCTCATACATGAGGATACTGGCCGCCATGGCGGCATTCAGAGATTCCACCCGACCGCACATCGGAATCCGGATCCGTTTGTCCGCTTCATTCACAGCTTCGAGCGTAAGGCCTTTCCCCTCATTGCCGATCAGAAAAGCGCAGCCATGGGAATAATCCATCCTGTCATAGTCCTCCCCTCCCTTCAGATAGGCAGCATACAGCTTTACACCAAGAGGTCTTAATATCCGACCGGCTTCCTCTATGTTTTCTATCCACAGATAAGGAATCCGGTAAACAGAGCCCATGGTCGCCCGGACTGCCTTGGGACTGGTGACATCGGCACAGGTTTTGGTAAGCAGCACTCCGTCTACCCCCGCCCCCTCACCGGAGCGGATCATACTTCCCAGATTTCCAGGATCCTGGATATCCTCCAGGATCAGAAAAAGAGGGGCATGCTCCATCGAGTGGCTCAACAGATCGTCGGCTCCATATACCGGAGTCTTCAGCACCGTCAGAACCCCCTGCGGCGTACAGGTATCACTCATCTGCCGGAAGACGGAGGAGCCAACAGTCTCTGAGGATACACAGGAAAGCTTCTCGGCTGCCCCTGCCTGCGGAACATATTCCTCACTCACATAGACCCTGTCTATCCAGCTGACCGGAGCTTCCAGAAACATTTTCTCTCCTTCTGCCACAAAAAGCCCCTCTTGGCGACGGGCTTTTGTTTTTTGATTAAGATGAAGGATTCTTTTAACCTGAGGATTATTCAGGCTTGTGATCAATGACACCCCTCCTCCCTGACAGCACGATTCAGATGCCCGACTCACTGGTGCCCTATTTCCCTGCAGATGAGGAAAAGGCAAATCACAACATAGCTGAAGAACGCTTGCTGTAATTGTGAGACAGGGAGTTACAAACCTCCCACATATAATCATCTACATTCTTTTTCATGGCAAGGGCCTCATTGATATCAAAATCAACGAAATCCCCATGGCGGTAACCAACCACTCGGCAGGTTTTACCGGCAAGCAGGAGATCCACTGCCATTGCTCCCATCATAGAAGCATAAACGCGATCCTTACAGGTAGGACTGCCGCCGCGCTGCATATGGCCGAGGATGGTAGCCCGCGTCTCTATGCCCGTTGCCGCTTCGATCCGCTTTGCCATAGCCTCAGAATGGCCGATCCCCTCCGCATTAATGATAATGTGATGCTTTTTCCCTGCTTTACGGCTGGCGATGATATGATTGACAAGCTTCTGTTCATCATAATCATACTTTTCCGTGATCAGAACGTCCTCTGCTCCATTGGCAATCCCGCACCAAAGAGCAATATACCCGGCGCTGCGCCCCATTACCTCTATGATACTGCACCTTTCATGGGAGGTCGAAGTGTCACGAACCTTGTCAATGGCCTCCATCGCTGTATTGACAGCCGTGTCAAAGCCAATGGTGTATTCCGTACAGGCAATATCCAGGTCAATCGTTCCCGGAATACCGATCGTGTTGATCCCAAGGTTTGCCAGCTTCTGGGCACCGGCAAAAGAACCGTCCCCCCCGATCACGACAAGGCCTTCGATTCCATGCTCCCGACAGATCTCGGCGGCACGCTCCTGACCGGCCTGGGTACGCATCTCCGCACATCTGGCTGTGTAGAGTACCGTACCCCCTCTTTCGATCGTGTCAGACACGTCCTTGGCTGTCATATCTATGATCTCTTCATTCAAAAGCCCGGAATAGCCCTTCTGGATTCCTTTGACCTTCAGCCCGCTGCTCAGGCCTCTTCTCACGACGGCACGGATAGCCGCATTCATTCCCGGCGCATCACCGCCGCTGGTAAGTACCCCAATGGTAGTCAGTTTCTTCTCATCCATTATAATATCCTCCGTCTGTGGCAAACTGAAGATTCGTTACCATAATTTTATAGTATCTTCTACGTATTTTCAAGAAATATTTTTGACCTGTACGGTGACCGAAAGGATGCGCAGCAACCGCTGAAAGCGCAGCACGGATTAACTCATCTTCTGTACAGAAATCCAAGCTGACTCAGATGGTGCAGGCTTTTGTCCACATCCTCATGGGGCAAATTCAGATGATTGGCCAATTCCTTTACGGAACTGCCTTCCAGAGTAAACATACTGTCATACACCTTCAGATCCATCCCCGTCGGATATTCAGGATAAGCCACCATAGCTCTCGCCTGCTGTTGCGTCAGGCCCCGCTTTTTCAGAAGCCGCTGCCTTCCCTCCTCGGCAAGCTGGGCAGCCTTACCGACAGGGACATTCTCAGGCCTGTCATTTGTCTGAACAGACGGGCTGTCGGTTTTCTCACCGATATCCTCTTCTTCCTTAGGAGCTTCTCCCGCCTTCAGCCTCAGGATAAAGGTTGTCCGGTTGGAATCAAAGGATTCCACAATCCTGGGCTTTATTCTGTTTGTGGCATTCCAAACCTGAAAAAGCTCAACCAGTCCTGTTCCCTGAATTTGCCCTGCCATGATAAGAGAAAAAAAACTCCTCAAAAGGGGATTGCGGGGCTCACTAAATCCCCCGGCACAGGCTTCGTCAGGATCCATCAGAAAAATACCCGGACTTGACACAGTAAGCCATTCCTCTCCCTTCGCCAATACAATGCCGGTACCGCATATCAGATCGCCGTGAACAAAAGAATTGATCAGCATCTCCTCGAGGCAGCTTCTGAACCTGCGAAGCAAAAGCGGATCTTCGGGCTCATCCCCTTTGGCTACTGCGGTAAGTGAATCGATGATTCTGCAGTAAAAATCAAAGATATTGCCACTCCAGTCCTGTCTCTTTGAAGACACACGACTCATCCACCCGTTCCCCCCCGGCAAAAGTTCTCTGTAGTCAAGATGAAAATCCGGCTTCACCTCATACAAGGCTTCTCTGCGTCCAAAAAACATCAGTCCCGCTAAACTCGCACACAGATGTCGCTCCTCATTTCTGCCGACAGCCCCTATCCTGGCCAGAAATTCTTCATCCCCCATTTTGAGCAGGGGATGCTTGGGGTGCCTTGCCCCGAACACAGCACGATACCTGGCCAGGGTATCAGGATCCAGAGAATCCGTCCCGTATCTCCACAGCAGCTGCCGTTCTCCACTGTCCTCCTTCTGATCTCGCAGCATATCGCGGATCCTGTCCCTGCTGCAGAGGATATTGTCTTCCCCACTTCTGAAATAAGTTCCGGAAAAAATATCCTTCCCGGTGAAAACAGGCCTATTAATCCTGGGGGCCCTCGGCACCTCCATCACAACGATATCGGCTTCTGAGATCCTCGCCCGATAGATTTGATTTTTAAAAAGAATATTCGCGCTGACAGTATTCCGGTTCTCCAAGCCACTCCACAGTTGAAGAATCAGCTGTTCCGGATTCATGATACCGGTGAGGAAAAGCCCTTCCGCCCCTCTTTTTTTCTCGGCACCCAAAAGTATGATGCCTCCTGATGTATTGGCAAAGGCTGAATATATCTGCCATACCACAGCCGGAACCGCTCCGGCAGCAGATCTGGCGTCTATCCGGGATGTCTCTCCCCTGGAAAGCAAATACTCCAGGTTTAACATACTACCCCTCCTGTTTACCCTCCGTTAATAATTTCACGTTAAATATTTCAAGTTTAGTATTGCCACAAGCGAAAAGATAACGTATAATAAATGTAACCCTTTTGTAACATTTCATTCATTTATTGCAGTTCATCAAAACTGCAGATGGGAGGAAAATCATGAATCAAAGGTTCCCCGGAAAAAAGAAAACCCTTCTCTTTTCCCTTTTTCTCGGTGTTTTTCTGCTGTTCAGCCTGTCCGCAACAGCACATGCCATTCCAAATATTACCCGCAAGAATCTAGCATTGAAAATGGGAGAGCAAGTCAGACTGGGTATCCTCGACCTGGATACTTCCACGCCTTATAAAGCTCTTCCTGCCAAATGGTCTATCTTTATCCCCAGCCAGAGACAGGTAGCCAAGATTACCAGCAATGGAACCGTGCAAGGCTATCTGCCGGGGAAAACCTATGCCAGGGCATATTACGATGGAAAAAGCTACATCTGTAACATCACCGTCAATCCGGTCGATTCCAGAAGCCTGGTCACCGATCTGAAGACTTCTACCGGTGGGGATTTTGTCTACGGAGAGAATACCGCTTTGATCACCTTTAAGGTCGAAAAATCCTGCGCGGATCCCGCCATATTCATCTACAACAGCTCAAAGAAGGTTGTCTATCGTCACAAATATACTAACAAAAAGCCATTAAAGCCAGGCACTTTGTATACCGTTAAATGGGACGGCAGCTGTACCGACGGAAGCCAGGCTCCTGCCGGCACATACCATGTAGCCATCCGGCTCGGATCCAAGTACAGCTATTCCAGTAAAACAATCGTTCTGCGGGATACCCTCTTTTCCGGCGGAGATGGGAGTTCAAAAAACCCCTATCAGGTAGCTACCATCAACGACCTTCAAAATGTTGCCTTCTATAACGGCCGGTATTTTAAACAGACAGCAGACATCGGCGGTAGTCTTGAAGGAAGCCTTTACACCGTTGAGAAGCCGTTTGTCGGCCATTATAACGGAAACGGCTTCTCCATCAAGAATCTGACCATCGAAGATCCCTTCTCCACGAAGCTCGCCTTATTCGGAGGAGTAGGCAGCGGCGGCAGTCTGCGCAACATTACCATGGAAGAGGTCACCGTATCTGCCATGAACGAAGGTGCCCTTCTTGCTTTTTCCAATGCCGGAACCATTGCCGGTTGTAAGATTCTGGATGACAATATCGTCGAAATCGGGGGATACAATGGCGGTCTGCTGGTAGCCGACAACCTTCCCAGCGGCCATATCAGTGGCTGCATCATCGATGGATCGTCCGTCGTCTTAATGACCGGCTCCACTTACGGTACCTACTCTGCCGCCTCACTTGCCGTAGAAAACGCAGGAACCATCATGGACTGCACCATCAAAGGAATCTGCATCATTCATAAGAACAGCTCTAAATACAATCCTGATTGCCTCGTCGGTATGGTGGCAGCAAATCACGGTACGTTAAAGAACAACAAGGCAACCCAGACCAGTATCATCATCAGCGGCGAAGACAACAGCAGGGGCATTATTCTGGATAATACCGGTGGTATGGCTGTCAGCAACTACTTCGCGGGTAAGCTTTATTATGTCGATCCGGAAGATTCGACAAACTACATCTTTAAAAGGAATATTCTCGAGACAGACTGATGAACGGCAGCATAGATTGAATGATTCCAGTGCAAAAAGCCTGTTCCCACGGCAGGCGAGCCCCGACATGCAAGAAGGGGACTGTGCGAAATGCGAATATAGGGATGGAACAGTGCGTCGCAGACGGCCGACTGTTCGTCTGCACAGTTCAGGGATAACAGTCAGGAGGACAGCATATGGCTGTCCTCCTGCTTTGTTTTTATCCCAGAGCGCATAATGCTTTTTTCCGGCAGTAACCGATGCCACCGTCCTGTTATTCTTCAGAACCCGGCAGAGCATTCTCTTTCTCATTCTCCTTCTCCTCCTGCTTGATCTCCCATCTCAGGAGAAAATTCAAAGCAGCTCTAAGAGCAATGATTCCTGCTACCGTGGCAATCTCTTCCCAACTCCGCACGATAACCGTCCTGAGAATCTCGCTCCCCATCTTGAATTCCAGTCCCATCGCCAGTCCCTTGGCCAGATAGATCCCTGTATCTTTGTCCCCTTTAAGCCATTTGACAAAACCTGACATACCACTCCAGATGAGAATGCCGATTCCAATCAATTCAAACAAAACGATCGCCAGACTGGCAATACTCTCGAGCAGAACCTCCAGCGTCTCAATCATGTATTCCATCTCTCTCCTCCTCTCAAAATAATGGTTTATTTCATGATTAGCTTATCAAAAAAAAGCTGCTTTGAAAAGAAAAAGTTGATTGCACATTCCGGATCAGTCTGATAAACTATGCCATTGTATTCCATGTATTCTCCATATCATATGTATACTTCAATTTTCCAAAGCAAAGGGAGTTCGTGTCATGTTTTGCCTGGAAGGAAGGCTCTGGAAGCAGAACCGTATTTATGATACCGCCATATATGAAGAAGCCGGGTCTGATACCCGGACCCACAAGGTTTTTCGGGGACTTGAGGAAATCTGCCACCGTCTGGATCTGGAAAACCCGATCTGGCTGGATTCAAATATCCGAAGTTTTCAAAAGCACGCCCGCACTCGTTTCGGCCCGGACAGCTTTATTGAAAAGATTGATTTTGACTTTCTGGAAATCCGGATCCTGGAAGAAGATTACTGAACCAATAGGGTAGAGGGAGGCGCAGCCGACTCTCTGCCCCACGGCATGGCGCCGGTCAACGTCAGGTGACATCTTTCTTTCAGCGCCCCTGCCATAAAACAGAAAAGGAGGCTCCTGCCTCCTTTCCTTTTCATTCAGAATTCCGTCACCGGGAAATGCTCTGATGCTGTCATGCCTCAGATCGGAAATCTCGCGGCGTCATCCTTGTCCAGAAAGAAAGGAATCCCTCCACCGTTTTCATTCCAACGATCTTTACTGTAATGGGAAGCAAAAACCTTTCTTCCGCTAACGAAGGTGTAAATCCCTGCCTCATCGGTTACAGAGCTGACGTCTGTTTCCCCACCATCCGCTTCTGTAATGGACCTGACGACAGCCTCCTTGCAGCGGCATTTTATCGTTTCGCCGCTGACTCTGTCTGTATCCTTTTCAATGGTGAGGGTAACCATTTTGTCTCCCACCTGAAGATAACCGGTGACTTCCGTCTTGGCCGGGCAGTTCATGGGACGAGATTCCGGATAATCGATACAATCCGGTCTGTCCATAAAGAAATAAATCCCGGTGGTATGCTCATTCCAGCGGCAGGGATCAAAATTACTGACACTGATCTCTTCCCCTTCTTTCAGCAAAAGATCATCGTCTGCCGTACTGATCACCTGAGTCGTACCATCGGAAGCCCCATTCAGCTCTGTGATGGAGATTACCTTTGCTTTATTGGTACGGCATCTTCTTGTTGTGCCATTGCTGCGTAAGGCATCAGCAGGGATCAGAAGCTCTGCGATATATTGACCGCAGCGCTTGTAAGCGGTAAAAGAGCCCTCTGTCGGGCACCAGTTTCTGAGCCCTACGGTAAGATCATTGGAAAGGACCTGATCCAGATCAGCGTCCTGAAGCAGGGCATTCGTCAGTACCGCCCCACTCAGATCAGCTCCTCTCAGATCAGCCCTGCGAAGATCGGCTTCTCTGAGATCGGCTTTTCTCAGATCAGCGTTTTGAAGGCTTGCCTCCCGGAGGTTGGCTTTTCTCAGATCAGCTCCTACGAGATTGGCTCCGCTAAGATCTGCCATCCAAAGATAAGCCTCGGCCAAAGAAAGACCGGACAGATCTTCATTTGCCAAAACAGCCTTCTCTCCCCCCTGATCTTCAACCCAAAGCTGATGTTTCTGTACGATATGCAGCAGTTCTTCCTGGTTCATAAAAACCTCCTTCGCATCTTGCAGGAAGCCGCCCCAGAATAGCCGAACCGGATATTTTGGGTAGGATCCATAGATTAGGGTCTCACAACTGGAAACAAGTATACAGACCTCAGGATTATTTGTAAACACCAATTTTCAGGAAAGAAGGGAGGATTATCCATGAAATCTGTAATACTGGCAGAAAAACCTTCCGTTGCCAGAGATATCGCTCGTGTGCTGCACTGCAGCCGCAAGCTGAATGGTGCTCTGGAGTCTGACAAATATGTTGTCACCTGGGCGCTTGGACATCTGGTCACCCTGGCCGACCCAGAGCAGTATGACAAAAAATATGAAAAATGGGAAATGGCAACTCTTCCCATGCTTCCCGATGAACCGAAGCTGGTAATTATTCCCCAGACTCAAAAGCAGTACCAGGCGGTGAAGAACCAGCTTTTCCGCCCTGATGTCAATGATGTTATCATAGCCACCGATGCCGGCCGAGAGGGGGAACTGGTTGCCCGTTGGATCCTGGAAAAATCCGGATGCCGTAAGCCCATCCGCAGGCTCTGGATCTCATCGGTTACCGATAAGGCAATCCGGGAGGGATTTGCTTCGCTGAAAAACGGGCGCGATTATGACAATCTCTATCGGGCCGCCTCGGCCAGGGCTCAGGCAGACTGGCTGGTAGGGATGAACGGGACAAGGGCTCTTACCTGTAAATATAACGCCCAGCTCTCCTGCGGCAGAGTTCAGACACCGACCCTGGCCATCATCCGCGCCAGAGAGGAAGAGATCCGCTCCTTTGTTCCCAAAGAGTATTATGGGGTCACAGTCCTTGCCGGCGGTGTCAGCTTTGTCTGGAAAGATCCCAAAACCAATTCCTCCAGAATCTCTCATAAGGAGAAGGCGAAAGAGATCCTGAATTGTCTGAAGACAGATTCAGGAAACAGGGTTACCTCCCTTCAGATCGCTTCTGTCAGCAGGCGAAAAAAGATCGTATCCGCACCGGGTCTGTATGACCTCACTACTTTGCAGAGAGAGGCAAGCCAGCGCTTCGGCTATTCCCCCAAGCAGACCCTGGATATCATGCAGCGGCTTTATGAAAACCACAAGGTTCTTACATATCCCCGCACGGATTCCCGCCATCTGACCCGGGACCTGGTTCCCACAATCCCGGAACGACTGCGTGCTGTCAGTACAGGTCCCTACCGCGCTCTTGCCGGATCATTGCTGTCTAAGCCGATCCGTACAGAAAAAAGCTTTGTGGATGATTCCAAGGTGACCGACCATCATGCTATCATACCGACTGAGCAGTATGTGCAGCTGGATCATATGACCAACGAGGAGCGCAAAATCTATGATATGGTAGTGCGCCGTTTCCTGGCGGTGCTTTATCCGGTATGTGAATATGAGGAGGCTTCCGTAGAAGGGCAGGCAGGAAAATATTCCTTCTTTGCCAGCGGCCACGTGATAAAAAATCCCGGCTGGCGGGCCGTGTACGGGGATGTCATCTATGATGAGGACGAAGAAGAAAAAGAGCCAAGAGAAGAATGGCAGGGCAAGCGGGATCAGAGCCTGCCTCAGCTGACCCAGGGACAACGCCTGCCGATCACCTCCAGCCAGATCCGCACGGGAAAAACAACTCCCCCCAGGAGATTTACCGAGGCGACCCTGCTGGCAGCCATGGAAAATCCTGTCAAATATATGCAGAGCAAGGATGCCCAGGCAGCAAAAACCCTTGGTGAAACAGGAGGACTGGGGACGGTAGCCACCAGGGCAGATATCATTGAAAAGCTCTTTTCCAGCTTTCTGATGGAAAAAAAGGGGAATGATATTTACCTTACCGCAAAAGCCAGGCAGCTTCTGGAGCTGGTTCCGGAGGATCTGCGAAAACCGGAGCTCACCGCCTCCTGGGAGATGAAGCTGGCAGATATTTCCCATGGCCGGCTGAGGCAGCAGGTTTTCCTCACTGATATCAGGAAATATACAGAAGAGATCGTCGATGAGATCAAAGCCGGTCAGGGGACCTATCGTCATGAAAATATCACCAATAAGGTCTGCCCCAACTGCGGCAAAAAACTCCTGGCCGTGAATGGAAAAAATGCCAGGATGCTGGTCTGCCAGGACAGAGAATGCGGCTACCGTCAGACCGTAGCCCGTTCGACAAACGCCCGCTGCCCACAGTGCCATAAGAGGATGGAGCTGGTCCTGAAGGGAAATGAAGAGACCTTCGTCTGCAGCTGCGGTCACAGGGAAAAGCTCTCTGCTTTCCAGGACAGAAGAGCCAATGAGGGGGGCGGCGCCAGAAAAGGCGAAGTACAGAAGTATCTGAAAAAGCAGGAGGCAGAGGCAAATAAAGGCTTTAATGATGCTTTCGCCCAGGCCCTGGCAGGGATCAAGCTGCAGTAGCCTCTTGGATTGTGAAATTGTGATACGATCAGTTGGTTTCATCCCCTTTCCCAGAGGAATCCCAAGCCGCCTTAAGCGTCAGGGATAAATGCACCGCTTCGCGGTCCTTGACGCCTAAAACGGCTTAGGATATCAAAGATGTCGGTTGATCGACATTTTTACTCGATAGTCCCACCATTCGTTCCGCCAAAACTGCCGGAGCAGCCCATGGGCATAAGCCACTCCAGAGATACTCATGCATTTGATCTACACATTGTTTGTGGAATTCACGGTACCGCTGATCCCGCAGACTGTTGTCCTCGCATCGATCGCGGTAACCGATATGGATCCGTTTACATGGCAGTTTTCCCCCGTAGAATTCCCATTGAAAACACCATATTCACAGCACCTCCATTCTATCTCGATTCCGCATCAGACACCACTCTCCTGGTAAGACAAGATTCGATCAAGTCCGTACATTTTTAATCGATATACTTAATCTCAAACCCAAGCTGTTTTGCGTACCACTCGGCATCACTATACTTATGGCAGTAGATAGTCAGACCTGTCACATCAGAAAACGCATCCACGGCAATATCGACCTCGTCAGCCAGAATCTCGACAGCCCGCAGGTTCGGACAATTCGAAAAGGCTTTTGAACCTATCTTAGTCACAGTCACCGGGATGAAAACGCAGGTGAATGCGTTATTCGCAAAAGCTTCTTCTTCAATTGTGGTAAGTCCCATTGGAAGGCTGAAGCCAGGAGAAAGTTTCCAAAGAGCAAATAGCTCTAAATTGGCATCGTCGCTATAAATCGTACCGGGATTAACTAATCCTGATGATGCCACTGCATCCTTTCCCCATCCAAGGAAAACATACCCTTCTCGACCCGGAGTGACTCCGCTTAACGTTAAATCGATACCAAAGACCTTAGTCTGATTAGAAGGCAGATTCACGACAGGATCGCTGCCAGCATTGGCGTGGTAGTTTACCGTATAGGTTTTCGTCTCATAATTTAACCATACTTCGACACGCTGTGTGTCAACCGTACCCGTTAAACCATATTCCGATGAAGAAGCCACTCCAGCGAATCTGTAGCCAGGCAGACTCCGGATATTTGTGATGGAATATGTCGTGCCGGGAGACACCCTCTCGTTTTCCTTCGTATAAAAATCGTTTTTATCAAAAAACTGTCTATTGCCTAGCGTTAAATCAAAGCAAGCCGCATTGTTTAACCCACGCACCTCTTCGCCGTCAATAATATAGTTTACATCGAAATCACAAGCAACAAGGTTCCACCTGGCATATAACGTATGATTCGCTGTCATCCCTAATTTGAAAAATAAACATCAGCTTCACTATAACCCTCCGAAACAGCCCAATTGTACTCTGAAATATGGATATGGTCCGAATATACAGCCTCCACAATAGCTACATGTCCACTGTCATTACCAAATCCATTATTCCAACAGGCAATTGAACCAACTGTGGGGGTAGAACCTCTGTTTAATCCCACCGAAAGGCAATTATCATACCAGCCACCTGCATTTCCCGAGATCACAGGGCAAGAACCATGTAACTGAGAAGCCCTTTCATACGCCCACCAGGTACATTGTCCGGATGAGTATGGATTAGCCCATACCTTAGCTGCACATAGCAAAGATAACATCAGGCTAAGCCAAATACCTTTTTTTATTGTTAACTCTTTACATTTCATAGTTAACTCCTTAAAGAATCAAAAGACAAAAACACCAATCTTTAAAATATGTCTTATCACCCCTATCATATCATCTAGTCGTTCCAAATTGCATAAGGAATACTCTTCTGGGTCATATAATCCGCCTGGGCTCGATTTGCACAGAATACAGTTATATTTCCATTATCCAGTCCATTAAAAGCATTATCATCCATGTTCGTATCCATTCCCAATACAATATATTTGATTTCATTGCATTCAGAAAAAGCACTCTCTGATATTTTAACGTTTGGATATTCTCTAAAATCTATATACCCATTCAACTGTGTTCCCGAAAATGCGTCTGCTCCAATTAACGAAAGAGAAGAAGGGAACGGAATTTTCATTATATTATCATTAACATGAACAATAACATAAACTTGCTCATTTCCGTAGGCAGCAGTTAATAACGCATTTCCCAGGCCTTTTACCAAAAACTTAGTTTCTCCACTGTCACTTGTTTCAGGAAGAATAATAGAGATATCATTACTGGTCCATTGTACTTGATCGGATGAAATCTCCTGTATACCTCCAAGCCTTAATGGTAGCGAAAACGAAAATTGGCCGGTGGTATCATTTACATCGTTATAATTTGTATATATGACATCTGCACTGGCTTTAATTGTTGGATCAGTATCTGTGCAGAATATGTATCCATTTTTTTCCGCATATTCTTGCGAATAAGTTCCCACATTTCCATGAACATAAACCAGATTTGGATCCCCATAGGTATCAAAAGCAGGTAGATAAGTCACATTATCATGTACGTAAATGTGAATTGTATCAAAAACACTCAATCCTACATTTGTACTTAATTCTGTTACACCTTTCGGAATATTAAGTCTGCGTAAATGTATAGTCTGTCCAAACACATTATAATTTCCGATACTGTGAACTGAGTCTGGCAGCCACAGTTCTTTCAATTCCTTACAGCCCAAGAATACAGAGTCACCAATTTCTTCCAATCCCTCAGAAAAATATATATTCGTAATATTCGTACAGTCTCTGAAAGCCTGATCACCAATAACACGTATAGAAGAAGGTATAGTAACTTTATAAATATTCTTAGACCATCTGAATGCGTTTGCTTCAATCTTGATAACAGTATCTGGTATATTTAAGTGCCTGTACTCTGCCCCCATCGGAGCAGCTTTAAGAACTACAGGCAAGTTATTCTCCTTCATATATAACACATTATCTATGGAAGAAAACCACAAATTATTCCCACCAACTGTTAATTCTGTCAGTTTATCACATCCGTCAATTATTGATTCTTCAATCATACTAACATTTGAAGGAATATGCAAAGACGTGATCCCTGTTCGTGAAAAAGCCCCATTCCAGATTGATAAAAGAGATTCAGGCAGACAAATGGAGCTGATCATTCGACATTCAGTAAAAGATCCTTTCTGTATATTTTTTATACCTTCTTTAAGGGTAATATTGCTAAGATTACGACATTCCAAAAATCCCAATTCCGGTATAGTATCCACAGTACCAGGGATTGTCACCGACGGCAGCAGATAACAATATCCAAAAGCTAAAGTGCCAATACTCTCGAGTCCTTCCGGCAATATCATATCACAATTCAAAGAATAACATTTCTCAAAGGCAGAATCTCCTATCAGTTTCAATGATCTCGGAATATTAATACTTTCCAGGTTTACACAAGAATAAAATGCATTCGAACCAATTCCCATAACGGTTTCCGGAATAGTAACAGTTCTTATATCATAATTATTTGTAAAAGCTTGTCCAATATTAGTGACCGTATATCCATCTATACTGGATGGCACAATTATATCTTCATCATTTCCCTTGTAATCTGTCAGCATAGCGCATCCTGCAACCACTTGGTAATCGAACAGGCGACTCTCGTCTGTCTTCTCGCGTAGGTTTATAAAGAGAACACCATCAATATAGTTGCATCTGACCGGGTAAACCTGATCATCTATCATGCATCCCATTTCCGTCAATATAGAAGCACAAACACTGCCGCAAACGTTATAATCTGCCATAAACCCCAGGGAATCAACATTTACTTCAAAGTAATCACATCCATCATTTACAGCATTTTGAATGCCAGCCTCCAGAAGCCTGATTGATCCGTCCAACATCCCAGATGTATAATAGTAATGGTAGCGACAAGTATTAGCGCTTACAATCTCCTTGTCATAGTCCTGCCCGCCATAAAATATATTGAAAATGGTATCATCAAAGCCAAACATCATATATCGCGCAACAGGATTGTCTCCAATGCATTTGGTCGGATCAATATAAATCCAGTTTCCGTCGATTAGAATAGCATTAAAGATGTGGTTGAAATTGCCTACCAACACACAAGGAATATCCAATGCATCCATGATTAATTTATAAGTTTCAGCGTATGCCTGGCAAACGCCATAATGCTTTGTTAAAAAAACATATACTGAGGCGTTTGTTATTGAAGTATCGTATACCATATTGTCGGCGAAATAGTCGATAATAGCATATGCCTTCTCCAATTCAGACATCCCTGATTTTACTGTTTTTTCTATTATGTTAATAATATAATCATCAACTGTGATCAGTTCTTCTTCCAGCTGATAATAATCCAGATCCCAGTTGAGATAATAGTTTTTACATTCCTCTAACACACCTATGGCTCCACATCCTGAATGCACAAAAAAATGTGCTGCATGCGTAAAGAAAAAAGTATCAAACCATGCTTTATTGACACTTTCTGGAATAACTACATCACATAGCCCAGTCTGTCCTACTATATTAAAGGATTTTCTCAAAATCGTTCTTGTTCCTTCCGGGATTTTATAAAATGACCCTTCGCGTCCGCCAGGATAACATATCAGGCAATCAAAACCATTAGAAAACAGCACGCCATCTTTAAGAACAAGGGTCTTCTCCCCTGACCCACGCACAAATACTATTTCCATTAAAGAATTTGCTCCACCAAACGGGTTTATCTCTTCTATTTGCAAATCATCAGGAACAGTCAGGCTGATAAAACCGGAGCCTTCAAAGGAATTATTGGCAAGCCCTTGTAATTTAGAGGAGAAAACTCCTTCCGTTAATCTTTCACACCCATAGAAAGCTAATTCTCCAATTTGACGAATATGGTCTAATCCCTCCACTTTTGTCATATACGCACATCCGGTAAATGCATAATTATTAAGGTTCACAACGGTTTCAGGCAAAATAACCTCTCGTACATAAGGATTAACATCCGTATGAAAATGATTATTTAATGAGACCTCCCGAACCGGCAATCCGTCAATATTATCAGGTATAAATACAATCTTTGATGTTCCTTTATACTCAGTTATCGAAACATATGAAGGAGAACCTTTTACTTCATATTCAAAATCATCATATCTTTCTGCGCTAACCGGTACAGAGAAAGTCAAAAAGATAACCAAGCATATAATAAATTTATATATCCATTTCATAGTCGTTCCCCCTTTCTGTCTTCATTTCTATCTCTTCGCTGCCATACTTATTACTCCACTATAAGAGCATCCATATCAATTCCATAAACTTCCAACGCAGTCTCGGAAGTCATCCCAAAGAAACGATTATCTCCCATCTCATCATTCCATGTTGTGTCAATATAATACCATTCCCCTTCTATTCTTACTGCATTGATAACATGATCTATACTTTCCAGGAATACAATCGTATTTGTAATATTACATGCATCAAGAAGCATTCCATATGCCAGGACATAGGGAGATCCATTTTCAAAATGACCCCCATTAGGATTATAAGTGATTCTATATCTATCGTCAATTCAATAGCATCAGAGATGCCATCAATTTCAACTGTAATAGTCACTGTCCCGATTTGCCTGGCATTGAAGGCGTTGGTCATTTCCACAATATCTCCACCTGGCCAAGTTTTTATAAATGGGGTGCTCCCATCTAAGTCTAAGATATTCTTATCACTTGTAGTGTATTTCACATCTGATGTCACCCCAGCAGGTTTCACACGTACTCTGATATTCCCTCTATCTCCTACTGCAATCATACCATTAATGCCGTCATATGAACGCATGTCAACTATTATGTCATCAATGCTAATTGCCAGATTATCCCCCACATGCACAACTACTTCGGATGAATCGATGTATTGTTCCCCCTTTGACACTCTGCAAAACAAAGTGTAGTCTGATTCCAGAATAGAAAGGTTAAGCAAATTGTAATACTTTCCAGGGCTCGAACGATCACGTGTTGAGCCTGCGGAATAATATTCTCCATTTATATACCATTTATATGTAAGGCCTTCTCCGTATGTATCAATCGTTGCGAATTGAGATTTCGCCCAGTAGGTATTCTGCAAATCTCTATCGATTCCAAAATCAGGTTTCCATTTAGCATAGATCGTCATATCCTTTGTAATCTTCGTAGATTCGGTCACGGCGTTTCCACCTGTTTTTGCCGTGTACCATCTATCGAAGGAATACCCATCACGAGACGGAGAAGGCAAAGCTCCTAATGTTCCAAAAGTCCACTGGGCATACAGCGTGTCTACTGCGTCCTCTGTATAAGTCGAGCCTGGAGAATAATTCGTTCCTGTTCCTTCTGCTTTCCAGCCGGAGAATGTGGCTTTCACGATTCGCTCGTCTGTTATTCCTGTCCCAAAGTCCAATGTCACCGTACATGTCCTTACTGGCTGCGTCGTGCTCAAAACCAGATCCACGCCCCTGGTTTTTACCTGACTCGGTGGTGCGCCTGTTCCACCATTGGCGTTATACGAGATCGTGTAGGTCTCGCTTTCCGTCAGCTTATCCAGCTGCATCAGCCCATATCCGTAGTTATTCACGTCCGGAATCGCATCCTTGAGCTTTCGGCAGATGACGGGAAGGTCTTCTTCCGTGTGGTTTTTGTCCAGCTTTGCCAAAGCTAACGCCGTGGCCACCATAGGAGCCCCAAAAGATGTTCCCTTGCGCACCATCGTAGGAAAGGCGGAGGAGGTCACATAGGAATCCGGTGCGCAAAAGGCGATGTTAGCCCCGTAGTTTGAAGTACCGGACAACTCATAATCATTGTCAATGCCGGACACCGCGATGACCCCCTGGACATTGGCGAGGTATATTTTTGAGATGTCCCTTTTACTGTTGCCGGCCGCTACCACTACATTTATGACGGCAGCAACCGCCCTGTCAATCCAGTAGCTGACGTAGTCGTTCTCCTCAAAGTTCAGGCTCAGGTTGATCACATCCGCGCCTCGGCTTATCGCATACCTGATGCCAAGGCCAATCATGGTCAGGTTCGCCACGCCGCTTTCAGATACCACACGGACAGGTAGTATCTCCACGCCCGTGTTTCCTGCGCAGTCCCCGATAATGCCCGCGATCATGCTTCCGTGCAGAAGCTTATCATTCGACCATTCCGGGTCTCCTGATGTATCCGGGAAAGCCTGGAAATGGATGTCTCCACAGCCCGCAAAGGCATCGGGGGCGATGTCACATTCGCATTATTTCCGAGAATCACTTCCTTCAGGTTTACACAGTTGGCGAAGGCTTTTGATTGGATGCTTCCTACCGATTTGGGGATCATAACGGAGGTAATACTCTTGTCATTGGCAAAAGCCTCTTTTTTCACCGTCTACATCTTCGAAGGCAGCATAAGGATATCATCAGCCTCATCCGCCTTCACACAAAATGGGAAGCATAGCGCCAAAAGCAAAACAAGCATCCCTGCCATCAGGTTTTTTTTCTTCATAACCATCCCTCATTTCTGTCTCACTCAGTTTTACCAAACTGGTTGGATACCCAGGTCATTCGGTCTGAATATTGTGTGATGAACACTGCGTTTACGAAATAGTCACCGCACAGTTCTAAAATAATGACTTATTTTGACAGCTTTATCCCCCCTGGCATAAAAAGATAATAATCTATTCTCGTCGCACGGAAAATCCGAATGATTTATCCCCGGCTGATGAAAAACCTGTCACACCAGAGATGTCTGTTTTCGACATCTTTACTCGATAGTCCCACCATATACCTGCGTGGGGCGCTCATCGCTTATTTCAGTTCCCGGAGGATACCGCATACGCATAACCGGCCGGCACATAGCACCCGTCAATGCTGACCGTCCCCGGTTCAAACGAAACAAATCTACGTTCTTCCCCCTTGTGCTTGGAGCATCCTGCCAGGAAATAATACATATTCACCCTTTCATCCCCGGCAGCGGATATGGTATATCCTCCTACCGTAGCCTGTGTCATATTACTGTTTACGGCGTAGGCAGAGCCCAGGCCTCCTTCACTGCCTCCTCCTGGTTTCGGCCTCTGCCAGAAGTACTGAGAAGTGGCGGATACCAGACCGGTGCTGGTACATCCGCTGCCGCTGCCATATCCATAGGCATATGCACGGCTGCTCTTTGAGATTGCAGTGATATCCCCGTAATTATGGGAATCGGAATAACTTCCCCCAATCCCGTAAGCAGTGGCATTTGAGCTTTCATTTACTTCAGTGCTGCTGGAATGGGCGAAGACTGCCCCTCGGTTAATACAGTTATTTGCCATCACTCCCCTGGCGTTTGCCTGACCCGACTGGTTCCTGGCTTCCACCCTCCCCAGATTCTCACACTGGCTCCCACCGGAAATCCCTGTTACAGTGGCGCTGGTCGTTGACTTTATGACTTTGGCGGATAAGAATCCTGTATTTACCGAAGACGTACAATTGCCGAGTCCTTGAACAGATACAGAACCAGCCACATCATCGGTTCCCTGATAGGTTCCGCTCACGGAAGCTTCATTACGGCTCTGGTCACTATTCACGACACCCTGGGCCACCACGCTTCCCTGCTGGATTTGAGAGGTTACATTGCCGGTATTGACACTGTCCTTGCCACAGCCTGACAATCCGACAGCGATTGCGCTCCCTTTTACTGAATTCGCAGTGACTGTACCATTATTGATACATTTGGTGCATTGATCCGGACCCTTTCCAGCGATACCCTGCGCCACGGCTTCCCCATTCACAGTAGCAGCCATCACATTTCCTGCATTGGTCACCTGATCACAATCTATGCATCCTACGGCATAAGCGCTGCCGCCTGTCTGCCCGGCTCGGGAAGCTACCATGGCTGTATTGGTGCCGGAGCTGACACCCGTCATTCCCATGGCATGGGCAGCACCCGTCTGGGTCACAGCAATGACCGTCCCCCCATTCGTTCCGCCAAAACTGCCGGAGCAGCCCGTGGCATAAGCCACTCCAGAGGTACTCATGCATTTGATCTGCGCATTGTTTGTGGAATTCGCGGTACCGCTGACCCCGCATGCTGTTGTCCTCGCATCGATCGAGGTAACCGATATGGATCCGTTTACATGGCAGTTTTCCCCCGTAGAATTCCCATTGAAAACACCATATGCATTCACCCCCATGGGGGAAGAACAAGCTGACTCCTGATCCAGGGTGATCTGTGCATCAATATGGCAATCCTTTACCGTGCCGTCATCAGACGCGCCTATCAGCCCCCCGACAAAAGCTGTCTCTGGGTCTTTCACCTTAATACTGCCAATGAAAGTACAGTTTTGAAAAAAACTCCCGTTCCCGGTTCCGGCCAGGCCCCCGGCAAAAACGCACCCTTCCGTGTTCCCGCCGGACACCACAATATCCCCGGCGACATGGCATCCCACTACTTTGGAATTCTCATTGGCTCCTCCTCCCAGGATGCCGACAAGCTTATACTCCGCGTCCACCGGAACGTTGATTTCCGCGCCTGTTATGGTCAGGTTCATGACTTCCCCTCCATAAAGCCCCAGGAAGAGACCTGCACCGTCGCCGCTCCCACCTGTCACCTTCATGCCGGTGATCTGATGGAAATTTCCATCCAGGGAACCGCTGAACCAGGGCAGCGGGGTCCAGGGAGCATCGCTCAGGTCAATATCCGCCCCCAGGTAATAATCCCCATTAGTATCATATTGCAAATATTCCAGATCTTCCCTGGTCCGGATTTCCTTCCCCTTTACCAGAGCGATTTCTTCCACCTTTACCTCTTTCTCTTCTACCGTGACCGAGAAAGGCTGTGCAATATACTGCTCTTTATAGAACCTCATCTGATAAGTACCGGCCTCCACAGTGAAAGAGAAATTCCCATCACTGCCGGTTACCAGGGTTTCCTCCCCGCAGGCGACCTCTACTCCCTTCAGGGCTTTTCGGGAAACGGAATCATAGACAACCCCGGCGATCTGGGCGCTCTTATCTACCGGCTTCATGGCGAAATTCAGGACTGCTTCCTGCCCCCTGGCGACACTGACCGGATCTGACCATGCCGTGATATAGTCCTTCTTGCTGAAATGCAGGGTATATGTCAAGGGAGATACATGCAGCCGATATTCCCCTTTTGCATCCGTGTAGCAGGATTCCAAAAGAGTCGTGACTGCCACCCCCTTCAATGCTTTTCCGGTTTCTTCGTCCGTAACCTTTCCCGTGATGACAGTATGCAAAAGACCGTCGTTGTATTTGACGGAATCGTAACGCGTCTTCTCAAAGGAGTCTAATATCATTCCCGCGACCGCCTCCTTGACCCCCTCCATCAGAGCTTTCCCAAGCGCTGTGACTATGGTTTTCAGGATCATAGCACCGGTTACCGGATTAAACCCGGTGAGGGTAATGGATGCGGCGGATGCTGCAGCTTCTTCAATAACCACGACAGCCGAGTAAATCTGGCATAAGTTTATCACAGCATTTGTCCCGTACAGAATCAAAAGAGACTTGATATCCTTATTAAGCTGATCTGAAATATCTACCGTTTTGGGAAAGCGCAGCTCCTCACTGGTCGGATGCCCATGATCCCTGATTGTAAGAATCTCCCGCCAGTGATAGTATATCTCCATAGCCTCTTTGCAGAGCTGGTAGATATTATATCCTTTAAGGATTTTTTTCAGCGGAGTGATGGCTTTGCGGCATTTTTGTAGAAAATCAAGCTTCTTTTTCTCATCTGTGATCGTCTTTCGCCAGACCGACTTATTCTTTTCAGAAGCACTCGCCAGTTCCTTCTCTGCAAGGTTTACCAGTACCTCCTGGTCACCGACAACCGTATCATAAAGTGGTTCAACCGCTTCGATTATAGTTTCCGCATTTCCAGCAGTTACCAGAGTCTCCTGGATGAGCGTATAATAATGCTGCAGTGCACTCCAGGAGAAATCACCCGCAGCCGCGGCGCTGGCAATGGCCTCCTCCTCCGAAGCGGACAGGAAGATAGAGGATCCTGAGGAAGCTATGTAATATTCTTTTCCCCCCATCTGGAAGGAAATGGTTTCCCCGTTCAGGGAAAGATTTTTCCCTTCCACATTGTCTTGCTGCGCAATGGAAGCAAATTCCTGATCCACAACCAGGTTCATGCCGCCGATGGATAAAGAAAGGGTATCACCGCTGTCCAGAATCGTCGCCTCCGGTAAAACATCCGCAAAGGAACGCAGCGATTCATATAGCATCTGAACCTGACTATTGCTGGATTCAATCTTCAGGTTCAGTTCCCTAACCTTCGCGTTATAAGCATCAAGTCCCTCCTGTTGGGCTTCGGTGAGGGTGCCTTCCAGAGACAATTCTCCGCTTTGCGTGATCTCCAGCTGGGGAAGCTCCATGTCTGATTCCGCAATGCTTCTGGTCTCGTCAAGGAAATCCAATCGGTAATGAGCGCCGCTGTCCTCCCAGGGATAACCATACTCCATGGCATACTCCTGGGCATAGGAGCCTATGGGAGAGCTCAGAACCACATCGCTGCCTTCAAAGGCATCCGGTGCAATGCTTTCCACCGTACCGGGCAGAAAAATCTTGGACACGCTGCTGTAAGCAAAAGACCTGCTCGGAATAGTCTCAACGCCCCATGGCACTTCCACTATGTCCAGGGAGCTTGTCCCGAAGAAGGACTCTTGCCCAAGATTCTTAATTCCTCCTGGCAGGATCAGATACTCGCCGGCTGCGGTTCCGGCATGGGTAACCAGAACCAGAAAGGCCATCAACAGGGCAAGCCTCGTTCTATGATTCCTGTTTTTCAATTCATAACACCTCCATTCTATCCCAGACATATCCAATAATTACTCAGGAGCAGAAAAAAACAACCACTTTGCCACTCTTGAGTTGTTCCAACCACATGCCACAAAAGCGGCTATACACCTTAAATGGTCGAACGCATAAACATTACTGAGCGTTCAGACAATTCGACAGAATATTGCTATCACCAGTATTATTTTACTCTTTCATAAACGCATACCCATGTTCACCGGCATAGTATTCTGCATAACTTCCATCTATACCATGTATTGTAAGATCTTTCACCCCATCAAAAGCGTCCGCTGCAATTGTATTTGTTGCTTCCGGAATATAGATATGCTTTAATCTCTCGCAGTCAGCAAAAGCCTTGGTTCGAATAGCTCTGGCATTTTCCGGAAGCTGCGCATACCGGAATACCCCTCCTGCAAAAGCCTCCTCCTCAATTGCCGTTAATGAAGCTGGCAGTATAAAGTCCGGTTTCAGTTCACTCCATATTGCATAGAGTGTAAGGTCTATTTCCTGCTTATATAAATCACCCGGCTGGTAATCAGCAGACGCAGCAGAAGCTTTTTTACTCCAACCTATGAATTCATAACCGTTTCTGACAGGGAAAATCTCACTGAGAACAAGATTCTCTTTATAATATTTTGTCTGAGCCGCGGGTGCTCTTGACCCACCATTTGCGTCATATTCAACATTATACTCTGCTTTCACAAATTTCCATGTCTGAGCTTTTGTCCCATTATACGAAAACTGACGTACCTTAGTTCCGTTTCCTGCCGCACCGTCTTCCAGACCCATCGCCATGCCACTGGCCTTTGATCGCAGTATATACCCTCCATTATCAACGTCCTTGGTGATAGCCCACATATGAGCCGGATGAGAATTCGCTTCATAAAGCCCGATAATTGCTCCTGACGCAGATGTTCCCCCCTGTGATATTTCCTTCCCCGACGCGACATGAGTGAGTATATAATAGCCATTCTCCAGCTTCCTCACATCGAAAGCGTTATACTGACTCATTGTCTCATCACTTTTCCAAAGCTGAATATCTGCGCCATTTTCCAAATCACCTGTATTCCCAGGAAGGTCAATCTCATAAGAATTATCCACATCACTCAGAATAACATATTGTTTTAGATAAGTCAAATTGTCTTCTAAATGATCTACTTGATTGTCCGTGAATTGTTCTGTATACTGTCTCCAGAAAAAAAGAAAGGGAGTCCCAGAGTACCAACCAACCATATCACGTACTCTGGGACTCATGGTT
>JAFWGA010000027.1 GCA_017515325.1 Blautia sp. | reverse complement strand
TCACCTATATTTGTATACACAATTTTAACCAATATAGCGGGAATCAGGATGAGGGGAGTTCCTCTTAGATGTCCTTACCTCTATATTCAATCAGATGTGGGTAAGCTTTATCTTGCTTACAAACATATTATACGAGGAGAATGCCCATGAACCAATCACAGATTCCTTACAAGATTTATCTTGATGAAAAGGATATCCCCACATCCTGGTACAATGTCCGTGCGGATATGAAAAACAAACCCGCGCCGTTACTCCACCCGGCTACCCTTGAGCCCCTGAAATTCGAGGATATGCAGCCCATTTTCTGTGACGAACTGATCCGTCAGGAGCTGGATAATGATACACAGCTGATCCCGATTCCGGAAGAGATTCTGAATTTTTACAAGATGTATCGTCCCTCACCGCTCACCCATGCTGTTTTTCTGGAGAAGGCACTGGATACACCGGCTCACATTTTCTATAAATTCGAAGGAAACAATACCTCCGGCAGTCACAAACTGAATTCTGCCATCGCCCAGGCCTACTATGCCAAAGAGCAGGGGCTGAAGGGTGTAACGACAGAGACGGGAGCCGGTCAGTGGGGCACCGCTCTTTCCATGGCCTGCGCTTTCTTCGGAATTGACTGCAAGGTATACATGGTAAAGGTCTCCTATGAGCAGAAGCCCTTCCGCCGTGAGGTAATGCGCACCTACGGAGCCGAGGTGACACCCTCCCCCTCCATGAATACGCAGATCGGGCGGAAGATCAACGCAGCCCACCCTGGTACCACGGGATCTCTCGGCTGCGCTATCTCCGAAGCGGTTGAGGTTGCCACCCAGACGCCCGGCTACCGTTATGTCCTGGGCAGTGTCTTAAATCAGGTTCTGCTCCATCAGTCCGTTATCGGCCTGGAGACACAGGCAGCATGCAAAAAATACGGCATCAAGCCCGATATCATCATTGGCTGCGCCGGAGGCGGTTCCAATCTGGGCGGCCTGATCTCTCCCTTCATGGGAGAAAAGCTCCGGGGGGAAGCGGATTACCGTATTATCGCTGTGGAGCCGGCCTCCTGTCCCAGCTTCACCAGAGGCGTGTTCGCCTATGACTTTGCCGATACAGGCATGGTCTGCCCCATGGCAAAGATGTATACCTTAGGCCACGATTTCATCCCCTCCCCCAATCATGCCGGCGGCCTTCGCTATCATGGCATGAGCACAATCCTGTCCCAACTGTACGCTGATGGCTTGATGGAAGCCCGTTCTGTCGAACAGACCTCTGTGTTTGAAGCTGCAAAGCTGTTTGCCCGCGCTGAAGGTATCCTGCCTGCCCCCGAAAGCAGCCATGCCATCCGGGGAGCCATTGACGAGGCCCTGAAGTGTAAGGAGACGGGAGAAGAAAAGACCATCATCTTTGGCCTGACCGGAACCGGATATTTTGATATGACTGCCTATGAAGCCTACAATAACGGCACCATGACAGATTATATCCCCTCTGATGAGGATCTGGCTAAAGGCTTCGCCAGCATTCCCAAAATCAAATGATGATTGATGCGTGGCGCCCCTGCCAAAAAAACCCTGATCCGCTTTGCAAACGGATCAGGGTTTTTTCTGCAGAGCCTTTCTCTATCCGATTCAAAGCTCCAGCTTCATCAGCTCCTTCAGCAATTCCACATCCTGGGCTGTCAACTTCAGATTGGTCGAAACCGGCTTCTCGCCCGGCCTGGTTATCGACATCTCCATAACAGATCCTTCCGGAAGAGGAGATTTCATTTCATGATTGAAGAAGGAGATCACACGCGGATGCCTCTCCTCGAATTGTTTCTTGGTTGATACCAGCTTCATCAGTTGTAATGGATTTAACGCCATTATATGTATCTCCTTCCTGCCTGCCGAAGCGCTTCCAACACTCGCTCAAAATGCATGAAGTGGGAAGCCTTCACCAGGATGGTATCATCATCCTGGACATAGCTGGCCAGTTTTTCTGTCAATGCTTCTACCGAGGGTTCCCAATAGACCAGGGGCTTCCCATCTTCTTTCGTCTGCCTGGCAGCTTCTGCCATCTCCATTGCCAGTTTTCCCACAAACACGACCGTGTCAATACCGCTTTGGGCGGCATAAGCTCCCACCTCGCGATGGAGCGATACCTCATCCTTGCCCAGCTCACCCATATCTCCCAGAATGGCTACTCTCCTGCCTGCCCCGGTCCTCAGAATGTCCAGGGATCCCTTCATAGACAAGGGACTGGCGTTGTAACAGTCGTCCACGATCCGGAAACGATCCGTTTGAATCAGGTGAAAACGTCCTTCCAGGGCCTTTACATTCTCGATACCTGCCTGAATCTGAGCAGGGGAAAGACCATATATTTCTCCCACCGCCGCGGCAGCCAGGGCATTCATGACCATATGCCTGCCCGGTACCGGGATGTGGACGGGAAATACCTCCCGGGATTTTTCCAGATGGATGAGGGCATCGGTTCCCCCAAAACCCTTGTCTTCGATCTGATCCGCCCAGACCGAGAGAAAAGAGGCCTTCTTCTCCTCGGGCAGGCCATAGTATTGTGCCGGGATATCCCCATAGCCGGAAACCGTACAAAGCTTATCATCATTTCCGTTAAAAACGATATGACCCTGAGGGCGGATAAAGGGCAGCAGCTCCGTCTTTGCCTTCAGGACACCGTCCCGATCCTGGAGAAATTCCAGATGGCAGGTTCCGATATTGGTGATCACAGCCGTGTCCGGCTTTGCCACAGCAGCCAGGCGAGACATCTCGCCAAAATGGTTGATGCCCATCTCCAGAACTGCGATCTCTTCCTCTCTGAGGCGGAAGACCGTCAGCGGCAGACCCAGCTCATTGTTAAAATTACCCAGGGTCTTCAGGGTTGCATACTTCTGGGACAGCACACTGGCAATCATTTCCTTAGTGCTGGTCTTTCCTACGCTCCCTGTCACACCTACGACGGGAATATTCAGCTGATCGAGATAAAAGGCTGCCAGATCTTTCACGGCCTGAAGGGTTGATGCCACCTGGATCCAGGGGAAGGAAGGATTCTCCAGTTCCCTCTCTGAAAGCACACAGGCTGCTCCCGCGGCAATGACCTGGGGAATAAAACTATGTCCGTCTGCCCTCTCCCCCACGATAGGCACAAAAAGACAGCCCGCTTCAGCCTTACGGCTGTCCGTGGTCACAGACAATATTTCGAATTTCCGGCTGTCTTCCGGACCATGATATGTTCCCTTTACAGCCAAAGCGATGTTTTCCAAAGTAAGATTTTTCATGCTAAGTCCTTTTATAGTTTGCGCACGAATTTCCTGCGGAATCATGCCGCCTGCAGCGGCGGAAATTCGGCGCAGTAAACGAATCAAAATGCAGGCATTATGTTCGTTTACTATACTCAGTCCTTCCAGACACAACGCCTGGAGGAAACCCTCATCAGCTCCTCGCACAGATCGGCATAATCCATTCCCAAAGCCTCGGCTTCCTGAGGAATCAGGCTCGTGGGAGTCATTCCCGGAAGGGTATTCGCCTCCAGGCAATAGATTTTGCCTTTATCATTCAGGATAAAGTCAAATCGGGCGTAAGCCTCCAGATCCAGGGCTCTATAGGCATCCAGGGCGATCCTTGTCATTGTGTCTGCCGTCTCCTCCTCAAGGGGGGCCGGGCAGATTTCCACCGTTGACCCAGGCTGATATTTATTTTTGTAATCGTAAAAGCCCTCTTTGGGAGCAATCTCCACAATCGGGTAGGCCTTGCCATTCACCACCGCCATTGTGTACTCCCTGCCTTTGATATACTCCTCCACCACGACAAATTCTTCATAGCCGAAGGCCAATTTCAGAGCGTTTTCGTACTCTTGCCTCTGATGGACGATATAGACACCTACGCTTGATCCCCCGCAGCAGGTCTTCACGACCACGGGGAAGTCCATGTCATGCTGATCCGGGTATTGGAAGGGATCCTGGCGGGAAAAGGAGAATCCCCTGGGTGTAGGCACTCCCTGCTGCCAGAAGAGCTTCTTGGTGATAGCCTTGTCCATAGCCATCCCACTGCTGAGATAACCGGCACCGGTATAGGGAATCCCCATCAGATCAAAGGTAGCCTGCACTCTCCCGTCCTCCCCGTTCTTGCCGTGAAGGGCCAGAAAGACGATGTCTGCTGCCTCACAAAGGGAGAGGACCTTTGGACCCCAGAAGCTTTTTCTGCCCCTGATCAGCTCCGGAAGAGAGGGATTAAAGCTCTTGATATAGGATACAGCCTCATCCACGTCATAGTCCTCGGAAAAGGCCTGGTCTACGTCTGTTTGGGCGGCTCCGCAGAATACGTCGATCAGGATGGCCTGATGCCCCCTGCTGCGGAGTGCCCGGCAAATTCCTGTCCCGGAAACGATGGAGATATCCCGCTCTGTACTGGTGCCCCCTGCAAGCACAACGATCTTCATTTCTAGTCCTCCTTGTAACAATTCGTGCGCATACGATAACTGCCCAGCCTTGCAGTCTGGTGCCAGGTGCTGATGGAACCGTCAGGCCTTGTCAATATACCACCACAGGCAGGCCTTCGGTAAAAACGCCGTATAAAGCCGTGGCTGCCTCGTAGGGAATCTCCACATTTCCTGCTGTGCGATCCTCGCTGTAGGGGCTTCCCCCATAGGAACTGCGATTAACCCCCTCGCTGATTCCCACCGTGGCGAAAGGCATCCAGCAGAAAACGGTAGCATATTTGATAAAACCGTTCTCCACAACAAGATTATCCGGAAGGGAAACTGCCGGTGGGGCTATGGCATCTGCAGAGCTGGTAAAGAGATCCTCCGTCAAAAGCTGGGGTACAGGGGTGTTTATGAGATTCAAAAAGCCCTGCATCAGAAGCTTGGGGGATTCTCTGACCCCGGCTTTATAGACACCGGAGGGGGTACCCCAGCCAGCATAAGACAGATTTCCGCTGGCACAGTCTGTCTCGATGAGGGGCACACCGTCCTGGTAATAGACCAGCTTCTGGTCGGCTATGGAGATCTCGACATAGGTATACCCGATGTCATTCATCCCGCTGCGTCTCATTCCCATCTGCTTGTAGGCTGGCTCCCTTACCTGAGTGCTGCCCGACTGAATCAGAGCCACAAGGGTCTTCGTCTCCTCTTCCACATCCAGAATATAACCAAAATCCCCCCCGTAGACCTGAATCGTCTCACCCTTATAATTGTTAAAATTCCTGGTGGTTCCCACCGTATCGGTACTCTGAGCCAGACTCTGCAGATAAGCCTGCGCCAGGGAGGCATCGATCTTCACATATCCCTCCGCATCCTGAATAAACCAGCTCTTGATATATTCCCGGTCAATTTGGGCTGTGGAATCACCGAAATCATAGGTGATGATCGTATCCGCCATACGGTTCATGTTATCGCAGTTTTCGACCAGCTGAGGGTCATCGGCATATACCGAGGGATGCAGATAGCAGTTTTCCTCCTCCAGCTTCAGAAGAACCTTCCCGGTGCTCATGGCCTGGATGATGCACTGCTTTACCTTGTTGGAGTCAAGTGCGTTGCCCTCCACCTCTGGAGTAATCACAAAACGATCCTGGTACTCTGTGATGGCGGCATCCTTTGGCCTTATCGTCTGGCTGGGATTCATGCATTTTAAGGAGCTGACCGCCAGATTCATCAGGCTGTCGTTAAAGGTGATCGAGCGAGACAGGTCATAGGCATGCTCCTGATTGAATTCCAGAAACCAGGACAGGAGATTCTGATCCCGGATCATCTTTTCTATACTCCCGTCCGAAGCGTACCTTAGGCCTACGTCATGGGCTGTGATTGCCTCCCTGCCCTTCCCCTTTGTCTCGATGGCCAGGGCAAAGGCCTCCGCCTCCCGGTTCATGAGTCTCTCTGCTTCATCAGCTGTCATGTAGGAACAGTTGTACCCGTTCACTGTCGAACCGGGCATGAAATGCCGGGAAAAATACCATACCCCGTAAGCGTATCCTCCTCCGGTAGAAATGAGCAGAAGGAGGATGATCGTAATCATCACTTTCTTTTTCATACTTCCAACAGCTTCTCCACACTGCACAGCTTAACGCATAAGACAAACACCTTCACGGCCTGGGCCAGCTCTTCGATTGAGGGATAGGTCGGAGCGATACGGATATTGGAATCAAGAGGATCCTTCCCATATGGATAGGTAGCTCCTGCCCCGGTCAGTATCACGCCTGCCTCCTTTGCCCTGGCCACAATGGCCTTGGCACAGCCCTCCATAGCGTCAAAAGAAATGAAATAGCCGCCGTGGGGACGGGTCCAGTCACAGATCCCCAGCTCACCAAGCTCTGTATCCAGGGCATGCAATACCAGCTCAAACTTGGGACGGATCAAATCGGCGTGCTTTCTCATATGGGCGTGCAGACCATCCAGATCCTTGAAAAAGAGGACATGACGAAGCTGATTCACTTTATCGTGGCCGATGGTCTGGATTCTCATATATTTCCGGAAGTCCTCCAGGTTTGCCTTCGAGGCGGCTACCGCGGCAATGCCGGAGCCGGGAAAGCTGACCTTGGATGTGGAGGTAAACTTATATACAATGTCGGGATTGCCTGCTTTGGCGCACTCCCCCAGGATCTCTACCAGGAAATCCTGATTGTCGTCATAAAGATGATGGATGCTGTAGGCATTGTCCCAGTAAATACGAAAATCCGGTGCAGCGGGCTTAAGCCTGGCAAAGCGGGCTACGGTCTCCTCAGAATAGGTGTAGCCCTGAGGATTGGAATACTTGGGTACGCACCAGATCCCTTTGACGGCAGGGTCGGAGGAAACCAGTTCCTCCACCATGTCCATGTCCGGGCCGTTTTCCGACATAGGAATATTTATCATCTCAATCCCGAAGAACTCTGTAATCTTGAAATGCCTGTCATAGCCTGGAACGGGACAGAGAAACTTCACCTTGTCCAGCTTGCACCAGGGGGTATTCCCCATGACACCATGGGTCATAGAACGGGCAATGCTGTCAAACATAACATTCAGGCTCGAATTACCGTAAATGATAATATTGTCAGGAGGAACCTCTGACATCTGCCCTAAGAGACGTTTTGCTTCCGGTATGCCGTCTATGACCCCGTAATTGCGGCAGTCAACACCTGTTTCGCAGCGCAGGTCCACACCAGAGTGCAATACGTCCATCATTCCCATGGAAAGATCGAGCTGGTCCGTGCCTGGCTTCCCCCGGGACATATCGAGAGACAGGCTCTGGGCTTTGATTTTTTCGTATTCTCCGGAGAGCTCCTGCTGAAGGGTAAGGAGCTCTTCTCTGCTCATCTGCGTGTATTTTTTCATCTTTTTTCTCCTCGTCAGTTTCTTTTCACAATAACGAGAAGTATTGTACCATCATTTATTTTGTTTTTCCACTGGTAAAGCAAAAAAGATGTTTTTCGACCTTACGAGGCACAGGTCGTATTTTTTGCTCATACTGCTCTGAGCACAGGGGCTGTGGTTCTGATTCCAAGATGGTCAAGCACCTCTTCGACCTCGGTCACGGGGATGATTTCCAGTGCTTCCCTTACTTCCTCGGCCACGTCCCTCAAGTCTTCGACATTGTCCTGGGGAATGAATACCTTCCTGACGCCGGCTCTCTGGGCAGCCATCAGTTTTTCCGGCAGGCCTCCGATGGGTTTTACGCCGCCCTGCAAAGACACCTCTCCTGTCATGGCAACCTGGGGTGTGACAGGTGTCCCTGAAACCAGTGAAGCCAGGGCTGTTGTCAGCGTAATACCGGCACTGGGACCGTCCTTGGGCGTTGCCCCGTCCGGCACGTGGATGTGGAGTGTGTTCTTTTCAAAAATCTCCGCCTGATCGGGAAAGATGTACTTGACAAGACTGACAGCGATCTGTGCGGATTCCTTCATCACGTCTCCCAGTTGTCCCGTGATCAAAAGCTTCCCCTCACCCTTTGTGAACATGGTCTCAATATAAAGGATGTCGCCGCCTGCCTGGGTCCAGGCGAGTCCCGTGACAATGCCGGCATTGGCCTTCTCGCCAACCTGGCGGTGCAGGATGGGACGGCTGTCGATAAAATCACGAAGGTTTTCTTCGTTCACCTCTACCCTGGGATGCTGAACTTCCGACTGTATCCTGGCGACGGGTTCCAGCTTTTCTTCCACGGATTCTAAATTTGAATCCGATTTACCGACATGGGCATCCTGGACGGCATAAGGCTCTCCTGTGTCCGAATCTCTACGCTCTTCCTCCTGTCTCACAAAGGTCACGGCAGCACTTCGGCAGATCATATCCATGCGTTTTTTCAGTCCTCTGACTCCTGCCTCCCTCGTGTAATCCTCGATGGTACGGCGGATGGCCTCGTCCGTAATATGGAGATCCGTCTCTTTCAACCCCACTGCATGCATAGCCTTAGGCAGCAGGTGGCGGCGGGCGATCTCATACTTTTCTGTAGGGGTATATCCCTGGAAGGAGATCACTTCCATACGGTTCAGCAGAGGCTCCGGTATGGTATCCACAGAATTGGCCGTGCAGATAAAAAAGACATCGGAAAGATCAAAGGGCACATTCAGGTAATGATCGGTGAAGCTTGCATTCTGCTCCGGATCCAATACCTCCAGCAGAGCGCTGGCCGGATCCCCTTGATAGGACAGGGAAAGCTTGTCTACCTCGTCCAGAACCATGACCGGATTGGAAACTCCGCTCTTGGCAATGCCATCCAGAATCCTCCCTGGCATGGCTCCGATATAGGTTCTGCGATGGCCTCGGATATCTGCCTCATCCCTGACACCGCCAAGACTGACTCTGACATATTCCCTGCCCAAAGCCCTGGCGATGCTCTGGCCGATACTGGTCTTTCCGGTGCCGGGGGCTCCCACAAACAGAAGAATCGAACCGGCCTGCTGTCTTTTCAGGTTCATGACGGCGATCTGCTGGATCACCCTCTTTTTTACTTTATCCAGGCCATAATGATCCTCCGATAGTGCCTCTTCCGCCTCCGTCAGGGAAATATCCCTGATTTTTTCCTTCTTCCAGGGCAGAGACGCCAGATAATCCAGGTAGTCGTACAACAGGCCCGATTCGGGGCCGTTCGCCCCCTCCTGCTTTAATCGGCTTAACACCTTGTCTGCCTCCTTGCGGGCATTCTCATTCAGCTCTGCCTCCTCAAGTCTGAGTTCAAGCTTTCTTAAATCTGAGACATTCTCCGGGTGCAGCTCATCCAGTTCCTTCTGCAGGTATTCCATCTGCTTTTTGATGGCGGATTCCCGGTAGAGCTTCTGATGGTCCGCTTCCTGGGCACTCTGGGCATCTTTGTGGATCTGGGACATCTCCAGATTCTCGTAAAGCAGCTTCTCCAGCATGTCGAATCTGGCCTGTTGGCTGTCCTCGGCAAGGATTTCATATCTCTCCTGGTTGGTATTGATCAGCCAGGGGGACAAAGCGGAGGCGATTTCTCCGATCTTTGTCCAGCGAGAGAGATTGGTACGCATCATCATTCCCCACTGGTACTGATCCACATATTTGGCCATTCTTGCCTTCAGTGCGTTGATCCGTTCGGAGGCATCTTCTTCATTGAGGTCTTCGATATCCCTTCTCCTTGATATGGAGAGGTCAATACTTTTGTCGTGAAAAACGACCGCCTCTTCAATATTCACCCTGTTTCTGGTGCGCACAACCAGATAGCCGTTAGGGTTTACCTCTGTGATCGTCCCATTCAGGCCAATCGGATAAAAGCTGTCATTCATCAGTTCCTCACGAGAGGCATCCGTCTTCATTACGACCAGGATGACTCTCTCTTCGGTAACAGGATTCTTTCCTGTCATGGTCCGGTAATAATCTGTCCTGAAATAGGCGAAGGATTCCGGTGTCAAAAGCATATTATAGGTTGGTAATACTGACATAATCTTTCCTCTTTTTCTCTATTCAAGCATCGTCTGCCATTCGGATACCCACGGCCTTACTGCGGCAACAAGCCGCTGACACGGAGTAAATTCGTCTTTGGTAACTGTTGGAGCTGCCGGCTGAAAGGCGAAACAGGCTCCTCCACTTTATCAGCACTCGTATTTGATGAGTGCCAAACCATTGATAAAAAATTTGACCTGTGCGTCTCTAAAGTGAACTGCACTGCACAAGTCTAAAAATCCTTGACATTTGTCAAGGTTTGAGGGAATCATAGCACTGTGCTTGACATTTGTCAATGTTTTTTTTAAACTTCTCTGGTAGCTGTAGGCAACCAACGATAAATGGTATTTGTCATTGGTGTTTTTTGCGAGGTGATTATGTACTGCGGAAAGAATAAAACGGCTTGTTCTTCACAGGCTATGATTGCACAGACGCTTCTGGCGCTGATGCAGCAAAAGGCCTACGATCAGATCAGTGTCAGTGAGCTTTGCCGGGATGCCGGTATTTCCAGACAAACCTTTTACAGCCTTTTTTCTTCAAAGGAGAATGTGGTTACCTTTCTGCTCAGGAAACAGTATTATGAAGAACCGACCTTGCCTGACAGAAGCTCGGATTGTTTTCATCAGCTGTGTCTGGAATATTGCCGCTACATCGTGAACCATAGCCCTTTTATCCGCATTCTGGTGGACAATCATATTGATTATCTTCTTTACTCCAGTATTTATGACAGCCTGGCCGGATGTACTGCCTTTTTTCAGGACATTGATCCCCCCCGCCGAGGCTTTACGGCCCATTTTCTGGCCGGCGGCTTTACCAGTATTGCCAAGAGCTACATCCAGGAGAACTGCTCTCTGAACATTCAGCAGCTTTATGATATCTGTGTCACCCTTTTCGAAGGAAAGATCCTGTAGATATCCCGTGCCGACTTCTATGCATCTTTTGCAGAAACTCACGACAGAATTGTTACGGTACAAGTAGAAAGGAACCAGACGAAACTATGAATTATAAGATCATTCACGGTGTCTTGCTTCTGCCCTCCCCTGATGGGTATACGACAGAAAAGAAAACAATATATATAGAAGGAAACCGGATTTCCCGGATCACAGATCCGATGGAAGATGCTTCATTCTCTGTCGATGCCCCTTCAAAAGAGAAGAGCTTCGAAACCATTGATGCCTCAGGCAAGCTGATCATACCCGGTCTGATCAATATGCATACTCATGTCTATATGACCATTATGCGCAATTACGCGGATGATCTTCCCTTCGACAAGTGGCTGTTTCAGAAGGTCATGCCGGTGGAGGATCATCTGCCCAGGGAATGTGCCTACTGGGGCTCTCTTTTGGGTCTGATTGAGATGATCCAGACCGGCACCAGCTGTTTTGTGGATATGCACATGTACCATGAGCAGTCTCCCAAAGCTGCCTCTACGGCCGGTCTGCGTGCCTATATCGGCCGTGGACTTGTGGGAGAAGACCTTTATGATGACGGCAGACGCTTCCGGGAGGCGATCGAGGAGAAGGAGAAGTATGCAAATGATCTTCTTTCTTTTGTGCTTTCTCCCCACGCCGTCTATACCTGCTCCAGGAAGCTTCTCTCGCAGGTTACGGTCGAGGCGCAAAAGCATGGGATGCTGAAGCAGATTCATCTCTCTGAAAGCAAAAATGAGGTGGAAAACTGCCTGAAGGAGAACGGAATCACTCCGGTGGAGCTGCTGCAGCAGATTGGTTTCCTGGATCAAGAGACCATTCTGGCTCACTGTGTCCATCTTCGGGGGGATGATATCGGGATTCTTGCCCGAACGGGAGCCAGCGTCGTCACGAATCCTGCCAGCAACTGCAAGCTTGGAAATGGATTTGCCCCGATAGGTCAGATCCGGCAGGCCGGGATCAATATCTGTCTGGGGACAGACGGGGCAGCCAGTAACAATTCCCTGAATCTTTTCCGGGAAATGGGACTTCTGACCATGATTCACAAAGGGATCAGCGAGGATCCGACTATGGCTCCTGCTCCCTTCATAATCGATTCCGTCACCAGGAATGCTGCCGCCGCCCTGGGGCGGGAGGGGGAGCTGGGGGTGATTGCAGAAAATGCCCTGGCTGATCTTGTTTTTCTGGATATGAACAGTGTCTCTTTATTCCCTGCCAATAATCCGCTTTCCGCCCTCTGTTACTCTGCCAACGGGTCGGAGGTGGACAGTTTGATGGTAAACGGACGTTTCCTGATGAGAAAACGGGAAATGCTGACCATCGATACGGAAAGAGTGTATTATGAAGTCGGTAAGATCATAGACAGTCAGCTGTAGGCTGTCACAGCTATAGTCAACGACAGTATGCTGTCACTCATTCAGGTAACATAACGGAACAGTGAAAAGAAAGGATTTAGTATGAGCAGAATCAAAGACGCATCCCTGGCCCCTTCCGGCCGGAAAAAGATTGAATGGGTTCGTTCCTTTATGCCGGCTTTGACGGAGATTGAACACCGTTTTGAGGAGACGAAGCCCTTTGCCGGACTGAATATCGCCATCTCCGTCCATCTTGAAGCCAAAACCGCCAACCTGGGACTGGTTCTGGCCAAGGGTGGAGCCAAGGTTTCCCTGACTGGCTGTAATCCCTTGTCTACGCAGGATGATGTGGCAGCGGCGGTAGCTGAAATGGGCGTCGATACCTATGGAATCTACGGCGTTTCCCCCCAGGAGTATGAAGAGCTTCTGGCGGAGACTCTTTCCTGCCATCCACACCTGATCGTGGATGATGGCGGTGATTTCATCCAGTTGCTGGGCGGGCGCTGTAAAGAATACGGTGACCGTCTGATCGGGGGCTGCGAGGAAACCACCACAGGCATTCATCGCCTTGTGGCAAGGGAACGGGAGGGTATCCTGCCCTGTCCTATGGTAGCGGTTAATGATGCCAAGGCCAAGCATTACTATGATAATCGGTATGGAACCGGCCAGTCGGTCTGGACTGCCATCATGGATACCACAAATCTGATCGTAGCGGGGAAAAATGTCGTGATTGCCGGCTATGGCTGGTGCGGAAAGGGAGCCGCCATGCGGGCAAAGGGCATGGGAGCCAATGTGATCGTCACGGAGGTCGATCCCTTTAAAGCCCTTGAGGCCAATATGGATGGCTTCCGCATCATGACCATGGACGAGGCGGCAAGGATCGGCGATATTTTTGTTACTCTGACCGGCTGCAAGGACGTGATCGTCGACAGGCATTTTGCTGTGATGAAGGATCAGGCTGTTTTATGTAATGCCGGCCATTTTGACTGCGAGGTGGCTGTGGCTTCTCTGAGGAAGATGGCTGTCCATTCGCAGGAAAGACGGAAAAATATCGTAGGATATGAATTGGCCGACGGGCGAACCCTGAATGTTCTGGGTGAAGGTCGGCTGGTAAACCTGGCCTGTGGCATGGGCCATCCGGCAGAGATTATGGATATGTCCTTTGCCGTGCAGGCTCTCAGCCTGGCCTGGTTGGCTGAACATCGCCATGAATTGGAAACCAGGGTTTACCGTGTTCCGGACACCATCGATGACGAAATCGGTCGTTATAAGCTTCGTGCCATGGGATTAACGATAGATCGTCTCACGCCCGAGCAGGAGGCCTACCTTTCCGGATGGAATGTTGATGGGGAGTAAAAATAATGAATAATCAGAAAGATCTTTCCATTTTTCCCCGGCAGATGCTGCTGCTCAGTGGCAGCAGCCTGAAGCTGCTGGCGGTCTTGATCATGGTGACGGATCACACAGCCTCTATTCTGTTCAAGAATTATCCTCCTGCCCTGATGCCCTTGCTTACTGTATTTGGCAGGAGCTACTCTGTCTACCGGATTATGAGAAATATAGGCAGGCTGGCCTTTCCCCTCTACTGCTTCCTGATTGTTGAGGGTCTGGAGCATACCCACAACAGGTTCAGATATGGCCTGAACCTCTTCCTCTTTGCCCTGATTTCAGAAATCCCCTGGAACCTCGGGATGGGAAAAAGCCTTCACCACAGTACGCAGAATGTATATTTCACTCTTCTGCTCGGTTTCCTGGCTATATGTCTGATCGAATATTTCGAAGAAAACCGGCTGATGCAGACGATCTGTGTGGGACTGCTGCTCATCGTCTCCATCCTGCTGCGGGCCGATTACAGCTACCGTGGCTATGTATTTCTTCTGATCATGTACTGGCTGCGAAAAAATCGTCCCGGCCAGGCAGTGATCGGCACTGCCTGGCTCAAATATGAATGGTGTGCCGGTTTTGCCTTTATCTTTATCAATATGTACAACGGCCAACGCGGCTTTATCAGATCCAATGGCATGAAATACCTCTTCTACGCCATCTATCCGGTGCATATCCTTGTGCTTGCCTTTATCAGGGATTATATTTGGTAGCGGAAAAAATTTTTAAAAAAATGATTGACAATCGCCAGTATCAGTAGTATATTAAACAAGCAGTCGCGAAGCGGCAGCAAGAGATACATGGCGAGATAGCTCAGCTGGCTAGAGCACGCGGTTCATACCCGCGGTGTCGAGGGTTCAAGTCCCCCTCTCGCTATTTAACATCAAACATTACTTGTTGATGGCGAAGCGTGGCTCAGTTTGGTAGAGCGCTGCGTTCGGGACGCAGAGGCCGCAGGTTCAAATCCTGTCGCTTCGACTCCTTGGCAGGGGCAACGGAGGTACCTATTTTTGGTATCTCCGTTTTTTTTATGGCAGGAGCATCAACCATTTTCAGAAATGAGCTGTGACGGAACTCGTGACAGAACAGTTACGAAATGAGAGTGTGAGAAAGGCATGGCTACTTATACAAAAGAAGTGATCCTTTCCACGGTGCTGTCTCTTTTGGATGAAAAACCCCTAGAGAAGATTACCGTAAAGGACATCGTGGAACATTGCGGCGTCAACCGCAACACCTTTTATTATCATTTTCAGGATATTCCCCGGGCTGTAGATGAAGCCTTGCGCCAAGAGCTGGAGCAGTTTATGGCACAGGCTCACTCCTGCTTCAGCCTGATGGATACCCTGGCCAGTATCATCGGCTGTATCAATAAGCACCAGAAAGCTATGCTGCATTTGTATCATTCCTCCCGCAGCGAGATCTTTATACACTATCTCCGTATCCTGATCTCCTCAGCCCTTGACCAATTCTTTCGCAATCAGGAAAAAACAGAGTCCTCGCTCTCTCCCACCCTGGATGCCTTATATTACTGCTGTCACTGTCTTTTCCAGGGCTTCCTCATAGACTGGATGGACTGCGGCATGAACTATGATATATTGGCTCGTTTCGCTTTCCTGTCTCAGCTTCCTGCTCTGTCCGAGATTCTGACCGGCTATGGCAGTCTGGCAGGAACAGAAGAACTGGTCTCATCCCTTCCGCTTCCTGATCCCAAAAATCTTTTTGATCACATTTCATTGGACAAATAAGCAAATCTGCCTAAAAAACAGACAGTTTTTCTTATCTGTCCATTTTTTTGTCTACTACATTGTTTTATAATACGTATTATAAAATCCATAGCAGAAAACAGAATAAATGAATTCGTGCGCCTACGATTACAATACAGAAAGGAGGTGTGACATTTTGGGTACACTCAGGACGTTAAAGCTGGTCAGGAACGGATATATTATCATCTCCCTTGTTTTCTGCGCACTTGGCGTATGGATTGTTCTCAATCCATATATCACCCCGTTGGTGCTATGCCAGATCATCGGTATCTTATTTATCGTTGACGGTATTTTGAAAATGGTAAGTTATTTCTCCAGAGATTTTTACGATCTTGCTTTTCAGTTTGATTTTGCCTTTGGAATCCTGATGACGGCAGTAGGTATCATTCTGCTTGCCCGAGTTGCCTATATGGAGGCTTTGGTCTATGTTATCTTTGGCCTGATGATCCTTACAGACGCGCTTTTTAAAGTACAGACCTGTATGGACGCAAAGAAATTTGGACTGGATACATTGTGGTGGCGCCTCCTACTGGTTGCCATAGCAACCGGTACGATAGGTACGATTCTCCTGATCCAACCCGTTATCGGCCTGCCTGCCTTATCCATCTGGCTGGGTTCGGCTTTTCTGGCTGAAGGAATTCTGAATCTGCTTGTCGCCGTGTTTACTGTCCGTATTCTGGATTTCCATCCTTAACCATGCCACTGATTTCCGGTCGGCGCCACTTTCATGCGCTCATTATTTAGAAGGAGAGTTATTAAGATGAATTTATTTGACAAAGCAAAACAGGCTGCTATCGCCACCGCTGTCAATACCGCCCTCAGCTATCTGGAAAAGGATCCGGAGAAGAATATTCCCCGGCTGATGGAGCTTGTCGATAAGGTGGTTCCGGCAGACTGGTACGTGCATCAAAGGAATACCATCCGCAACGCCATCAAGGATCCTGATAGCAACTGGTACAAGCTTCTGCTCAACATTTACTCCCTTGATCCCGCTGTCCGCGAAACCTTCTTCCGCAATTTCATCATAGAGGCCAGCCTGAAGGGCAGCAGCATCCAGTACGAAGCAGCCAGGGAGAATCAGTGCAATATTCCCTGGGCCATCCTTCTTGATCCGACCAGTGCATGTAATCTGAAGTGCACCGGCTGCTGGGCGGCAGAGTACGGCCACAAGCTTAATCTGACCCTGGAGGAGATCGATTCCATCATAAACCAAGGCCTGGAGCTCGGCGTTCATTTCTATATCTATACCGGCGGCGAGCCCACAGTCCGCAAAAAAGATCTGATCAGGCTTTGCGAAATGCACCCCGACTGTGAATTTCTCTCCTTCACCAACGGCACCCTTTTTGATGAGGAATTCTGCGATGAGATCAAAAGGGTAAAGAATTTCATTCCTGCCTTCTCTCTGGAAGGATCCGAGGAGGCAAACGACGGCCGCCGTGGGAATGGCGTATATCAGAAGGTTCTTCATTCCATGGATCTTTTAAAGGAACGTGGTCTTCCCTTTGGTGTTTCCACCTGCTATACCTCCGCAAATGTGGAAAGCATCTGCACAGACGAATTCTTTGATAATCTGGTTGATCACGGCGTCCTTTTCGCCTGGTTCTTCCATTTTATGCCCACAGGCTTTAACTCCTCCACCGAGCTCCTTCCGTCTCCCGCCCAGCGTCAGCTGATGATCAAGACTCTGCGTGGCTTCCGTTCCACAAAGCCGATCTTTACCATCGACTTCCAGAACGATGCTGAATATTGCGGCGGCTGCATAGCCGGCGGAAGACAATACCTGCATATCAACGCCAATGGGGATGTGGAGCCCTGTGTCTTTATCCATTACTCCAACTGCAATATCCGGGAAACCTCTCTCCTTGATGCCCTGAAGAGCCCGCTGTTCCTGGCTTACCATGACAATCAGCCCTTCAACGACAACATGCTCCTGCCCTGCCCCATGCTGGAAAACCCAACCAGGCTGCGCCAGATGGTGGAGGAAACCGGAGCGAAGCCGACAGACCTGCAGGCACCGGAGTCTGCCGAGCATCTGTGCGCTAAGTGCGACGAATATTCCAGGAACTGGAAGGAGGCAGCGGATGTCCTCTGGGAGAAGACATTGGAGCGCAAAGCAGCAGCCAATGGCGGGGTAGTCCCGGACATGAGCTGGGGAAAGAAGAGCGATCCACTTCCCTCAAAGAAGACTAAAGTTTCCTGAAGGGGATAAACCCCGCCGGACGATCAGGCTATTCTTTATAAAGCCTGAATCGTCCGGCGGGTTTTTTCTTTGTCATTTTTTCTTTCCCAGATATGCAGCCCTGACAGACTCATCATCGGCCAGCTCCGCCCCGGTGCCGGTCATGGTGATCCGGCCGGTTTCCATCACATAGCCGTGATGGGCGGCATTCAGAGCCATATTCGCATTCTGCTCAATCAGAAGGATTGTCTTTCCCTGACGGTTGATTTCCTTGATGATGTCAAAAACGGCCTGCACAATGATAGGCGCCAGTCCCAGGGAAGGCTCATCCATCATGACCAGATCGGGCTTACTCATCAGTGCCCTTCCGATGGCAAGCATCTGCTGCTCACCTCCGGAAAGTGTACCGGCTGCCTGCCAGCTTCTTTCCTTCAGTCTGGGAAAGAGATCGTAAACCCACTTCAGATCCTCTTCGATGGAATCATTTCTCAGATAAGCTCCCATCCTCAGATTCTCCAGGACGCTCAGATTTACAAATACACGGCGTCCCTCCGGCACAAGGGTGATTCCCTTGCCTACGATCGTTTCAGTCCCCAGACCAGAGATCTCATCCCCCTTGAATCTGATGCTGCCGCCGCTGGCCTTCTCCAGCCCCACTATGGAACGAAGAGTCGAACTCTTGCCCGCACCGTTGGCCCCGATCAGGGTGACCACTTCTCCCTCCGGCACATCGAAGCTAATGCCTCTTACCGCTTCAATACCGCCATAGCTGACCTTTAGGTCCCTCACTTCCAGAATATTACTCATCGTCCTGCACCCCCAGATATGCGCTGATTACATGCGGATTACTCTGAATCTCATCGGGCGTTCCCTGGGCGATCAGTTTGCCAAAATCCAGGACATAGATCCGGTCCGAAATCTCCATAACGAAGTCCATATGATGTTCAATGACCAGTATGGTAAGCTGAAAATCCTTTTTAATCTGGCAGATAAACTGGGCAAGCTCCAGGGTCTCCTGTGGATTCATGCCGGCTGCCGGTTCGTCCAACAAAAGCAGCTTGGGCTCTGTCGCCAAAGCTCTGGCTATCTCCAGCCTTCTCTGCTTACCATAGGGAAGAGAGGTGGAAATCTCACCCTGCTCATCAGACAGGCCGACCATTTCAAGAAGCCGGCTGGTTTTTTGCCGGTTGGCTTTCTCCTCGGCCGCATTGGTACGAAACGCGGCTGAGAAAACATTTGCCTTGGAACGCATATGGGTAGCAATCAGCACATTGTCAAACACAGTAAGGCTTTTGAAAAGACGAATATTCTGGAATGTTCTGGCAATGCCCAGCTTTGTGATCTGATCAGGTGTCTTTGAAATAGACTGTTTGTATACCCCGTCCTTTTCTCCATGATAAATACGACGCATTTTTCCCTTGGGATGGTTTTCAACCATAGGCTTATCCATAAAGGATACCCGTCCGTTGGTCGGCGCATATACACCGGAAATGACATTAAAGGCCGTGGTCTTTCCGGCTCCGTTCGGTCCGATCAGGGCTACAATCTCACCTTCATTGACTTCCATGGAGAGGTTGTTGACAGCAACGACACCGCCGAACTGCATGGTGACGTCTTCTACCTTCAGCACATTCTGACTCATCACGCACCTCCCGTCTTTTTCTTTTTCCGGCTAAACAGCCCAAACAACCCGTCCCAGGTGAATTCCTTGGTTCCCATGATTCCACTGCGCCAGAACAATACAACGATCATCAGCAGCAGGGAATAGACGACCATTCTAAAACCAGGCTTAAAGAGGGAGGAAAGCACGGGAACTGTGGTCGGTTCATCCAGAAAACGAAGCCATTCCTGTCCGCCATTGATCAGAAGGGATCCGATAATGGAACCGGTCACACTTCCGATCCCCCCCAGGACAACAATCAAGAGAATATTGTAGGTCAAGGCAACCTGGAAGGTCTTGGTATCGATGGATCTCATATAGACAGCAAGCATGCCGCCGCCTACTCCTGTAAAGAAGGAGGAAATGACAAAGGACAGCTCCTTATGCCGGAAAAGATTGATCCCCATGGCTTCAGCGGCGACATCGTCCTCGCGGATGGCTTTGAAGGCCCGGCCATAGGAGGAATTGATCAGAAGGACCATCAGGGCAATACAGACTGCTGCGATGCCAAATACCTGGTATATGCTTTTGAAGCCCGGGATATTGTTCAGGCCATAGGAGCCATTGGTAATCCGGTCCATAGGCCGCGATGCCAGAAGGGCACGGATAATCTCCGCAAAGCCCAGGGTGGCTATGGCAAGGTAATCGCTTTTGAGCCTGAGTACAGGAATGCCGATCAAAGCGGCAAATCCGGCGGCAATCAATCCGCCTACGATCATGGCCGGAACCATGGGGAGATGGATTTTTTCCAGCCAGGGCTCGATCCCGTTCATATAATATACACTCTGGCGTACATGAGTCGGAATCGTCAGGATAGCGGTGGTATAGGCCCCCAGCGCCATAAAACCAGCCTGTCCCAGGGAAAACAGTCCCGTAAAGCCGTTCAGAAGGTTCATGGAAACCGCCACGACAGCGTAGATCGCGCTCCTTTCCAGGATGGATACCGCGTAATTGTGGGAGGCCGCCTTATCATATTGGAAATAATACAGAAGGGCAGCAAATGCAGCCGCCAGCAAAAGGGAGAGAACCAGATCCCGGCCTGTATGCTTTTTCATATCTCTCACCTCCATCAAACCTTGTCTGTGGCAGCTTCCCCGAACAGTCCGGTGGGGCGTACCAGCAGGATAACAATCAACAGAAGGAACGTAAAAGCATCCGAAAACATGGAATAACCCATGGCTACCAGGAAGGTCTCGCAGATGCCGATGATAAAGCCTCCGATCACGGCTCCGGGGATGGAACCGATGCCGCCCAATACCGCGGCGACAAAACATTTCAGCCCAGGCAGAGAGCCGGAATAGGGGTATACCGTCATACGGTCGGTAAAATACAGGATAGAGCCTACGCCGGCCAGCAGACTGCCCAGAACAAAGGTCATGGAAATGGTGGTATTCACTTTGATTCCCATCAGACGGGAAGCTTCAGTATCCTTGGAAACGGCTCTCATGGCCATACCGATCTTGGTGTGGTTGATCAGCTGCATCAGCAGGATCACCAGCACAATGGTCAGAACCGGTGTCAGGATGGTCACCAGAGAGGTAGTAATTTCTCCGAAGTGAAATATTTTTTTCAGGATGGGAATCTCTGGATAAGCCCTGGGAATGGCGGTAAAAAGATAGGTGGCCAGATTCTGCAGCAGATAGCTGACACCGATGGCGGATATCATAACAGACATACGCGGGGCGCTGCGAAGCGGCGCATAGGCCACCTTCTCAATCCCCACCCCCAGCAGCACGGTAAAGGCAAGCACCACAGGGATAGAAAGAAACCAAGGGAAGGTAGCCATGATAAAGATCATAAAGTATCCTGACATCATAAAGATGTCTCCATGGGCGAAGTTGATGAGTCGCAGGATACCATAAACCATGGTATAGCCTACGGCAATCAGCGCATAGGCGCCGCCCAGAGAAATCCCCGTCAGGAAATGCTGGATAAGCACGGAAGCAGTCATTAAAATAATCCTCCTTGGCAGGGCAGGAGGATGTGATTCCGGACCCTGCCATAAAAAAGGGCGGAGACGAAAAGGTCCCCGCCCCAATCATACCGGTATCTACAGCCCTTGTGGCTTACTCTTTCACCGTAACTGTCTTAAGGAATTCGAACTTGCCATCCTTTACAACGTCGATATAGGCTGTGTCTTTGTTGGCATCGCCGATCTCATTGAAGGTGATGGTTCCGGTCACGCCTGCGGACTCGATTCCGGCAAGGGCAGTTTTGAGGGCTTCGCCGTCTGTTGTTCCGGCTGCTTCCAGAGCATCCAGGATGACATTGTAGGTATCGAAGCAAAGAGCGGTGTTTCCGACAACGGCGTCATTGCCGCCATTCTTGGTGATGCGCTCCTCATCCTCGTTCAGCCATGCCTTGTATCCTTCTACGAACTCTGCAACGGCAGGATCGGTATCGGCTTCGTCAAAGAAGGTGGATACCACCATGCCTTCGCTGTTCTCTGCACCGGCATTATCGATGATGGTGGTGTTGTACCAGGTATCTCCAGCCATGATGGCTGCGTCCACGCCGTTCTCACGGGCCTGCTTGATGACAAGCGGAGCGGTGGCGATGGAGGTGGGAGCAAAGATAGCCTCTGCTCCGGCAGCCTTGATCTGGGTCAGAGCGGCCTTGAAATCTGACTGGTTGGTCTGGAAGGTTTCTTCGTCAACGATCTCTCCGCCGAGAGCGATGAACTGTTTCTTGAAGAAGTTTGCCAGACCTGCGGAGTAGTCATCACCCAGCTGCTCTAAGGTTGCCACCTTTGTGAAGCCTTCATCAAAGGCATACTGAGCCATAACACTGCCCTGGAAGGGATCCAGGAAGCATACACGGAAGTAATATTCACAGCCTGCAGTCACCTGGGGATTGGTGCAGGAGCAGCCAACTGCCGGGATCTGAGCGTCTGCGAAGATGGGGCCTGCAGCGATGGATACACCGGAGCCGTAGGAACCGATCACAGCGACAACATCGTCAGCGACCAGCTTCTGAGCAGCCGTAACAGCCTCTGTCTTGTCTGACTTGTTGTCCACAACATCCAGCTCGACATTGTATTCGACACCGTCAATCGTGACAGTAGGACGAATCTCGTTGGCATAGGTGGCTCCCTGAGCTTCCTGTACGCCACCGCCACCGTTTTCGCCTGTCAGAGGCTCAAAAACACCGATCTTGATGGTGGGGTTCTCTTCCGCCGATGCATTCACAGCAAGTCCTGCCATAGCAGAAACTACCATTCCCATTGAGAGAAGTATGCAGGCAAGTCTCTTTTTCATAGTACATCCTCCTTTTCGGATAACAAAACGGAATATCCGGCAGCTTTTCTGCCGTGGCTGCCCCTTCAATCTGACAGCCACAAGGAATTATAACACTCTTTTTTTGAGTAGGCAAGAATATATATGATTCAGCAGTCAAAAGTCATCCGACACGGCAAGCTTGCTTGCCGGTGGAGGAATGACTTTATGACTGCCCCCGATATGAGCATGAAGTGGGTTGCTGCGTGCCAGTGGCACGCGTTCAGCAACGACCGAGCCGGGAGGCGAGAACGGGGTCCCACGGATTGCGAATATCGGGGAGGATTGTGGAAGCGCGAAGCGCGGAACAATCCGTAGAATCACTTTTGACTGGAAAATCATATATTGGCGCCGCTGAACCGTTGATTCCTCCCAAACAACGGATCTTGACAAGCCTCCTTTCACTACCTATACTACTTGTAACCAAACGGTGGTGCATTAGTCTCGTCCTGCGCCTGACCCCACGGCAGACTTGCCTGCCGGTGTGGGCGACGTTATATTGGATTAGGCACTGTAATTAAATAACTTAGCCATATGACGCAGTATTCGTAAGCATATGCAAGGCGGAGGAAGGGAAGAAATATGACATCAAATCAGAAACTCTCTTTTGCATCCGACTATATGGAAGGAGCCCATCCGGCCATTATGGACCGCCTCCTGTCCACCAACATGATGAAAACCTCCGGCTACGGCACAGACCAATTCTCTGAGGCTGCCCGGCAGAGGATCCGCCAGGCCTGCCGCGCTCCGGAAGCAGACATCTTTTTCCTGGTAGGAGGAACTCAGACCAACGCTACCGTCATAGATGCCATGCTCGCCAGCTACCAGGGCGTCATAGCGGCTGATACCGGCCACATCAGCATCCATGAAGCCGGGGCTATCGAAGCAGGAGGGCATAAAGTCCTATTGCTTCCCCAGCATGAGGGCAAGCTGCAGGCGAAGGATATCTCTCACCTGATCCAAAGCTACTGGGAGGATGAAAACCACGAGCATATGGTCATGCCCGGTATGGTCTATCTCTCCCAGCCCACTGAGAGCGGAACCCTTTATTCTCTTTCTGAGCTTGAAGCCATCAGCAGTGTCTGCCGGCAAGCCGGAATCCCTCTCTATCTTGACGGAGCCCGCCTGGCCTATGCTCTGGCCTGCCCTGAAAACGATGCCAGCCTGGCAGATATCGCCCGCCTGTGCGAGGTCTTCTATATCGGCGGAACCAAATGCGGCGCCCTCTTCGGCGAAGCTGTTGTCTTTCCCCGGCACAATACGGTACCTCATTTCTTCACTCAGGTCAAGCAGCATGGCGCCTTGCTTGCCAAGGGAAGACTGACAGGACTCATGTTTGATACCCTCTTCACAGATGGCCTGTATGAAAGAATCGGTCAGAACGCGATCCAAAAGGCAGACCAGATCCGTCGCTGTCTGCATGAAGCAGGATATTCTTTCTATCTAGAAACCCCTACAAACCAGATCTTTATTCTCCTTACGAAACAGGAATCAGATGCCCTTTGCCGCCTGGTGACACTGGACTTCTGGGCAAAGCTTCCGGATGACCTTGCAGTAATGCGGATTGCCACCAGTTGGGCTACCACCCAGGAGGATACAGATGCTCTTTGTTCCGTATTAAAAAAGGTTAAAAAATGATTCAAGAGGAAAGCATTCGTCAGGCTTATCAAACCCTGACTCTTTATCTGATCAGCCATAATACCAGCATCACGACTATGGAAAGCTGCACCTCCGGATTGATCGCGTCTTTGATTACAGACACGCCTGGAGCTTCTGCGATTTTTAAGGGTGCCTTTGTCACCTACAGCAATGAAGCCAAAATCCGTCAGGGGATTCCCGCCGCTCTGATCTCCCGTTACGGCGTTTATTCTCCGGAAACAGCCCGTGCCATGGCCACGGCCTGCCGCCATGCCTATCTCTCGGATATCGGACTGGGGATTACAGGAACAACAGGAAACCCAGATCCCAATAATGCTGACAGTGTACCGGGAAGAGTCTTTTTCGCTGTCGATTTAAAAGGTTTCCTGTATTCCGATTGCGTAGAAATAGCTTCCCTGCCTACCAGATATGCTTATAAGCTTGCCGCCGCTGACGCAGTGGTCCGCTTTCTGCTCCCCCTGTTACCGGTAACACACCGGTAATTGTTCTGGCAGCAGATCGTTCCATACCGAAAACAACGAGAGACAGGTGTAAAAACAAACCGCCTGAGACAATTACCTCCGGCAGAAAGGGAGTTGAATGATGAACTCCAGGAAAAAAAGTCAGATCTCCCATGAAGATGAATCCCACACTAAGGATAAGCCCGAACCAGACATCAGCCTTCAGAACAGTCCCACTCCTTTCAGCAGAAGAAAAGTTGGTATAAGGATGATATTGCTCCTGGCCGCAGGTTTTGCTGCAATCTGGATCCTGGCCCGGTCTAAGTACTCTTTTCATCAGCCTGCCTCAGCATCTGCCGGAAATATAGAAAACGCAGCAGGTGAGGAGCCCGGTAACATAACTCATGCTCTGACAGATGAACAATTTATCCTTGCTACGTCTTCTCCCTCCGAAGCAGAGATAAAAATTGCCGAAGCCAGCGATAATCTCCCACAGAGGGTCAGTCTTCCCGTTCCCTATCTTAACCAGATGCCGGAGCTTCCTACCGGCTGTGAAAGCATAGCTCTTACTATGGCCTTAAGATTTCTTGGTTACTCTCTTGAAAAAACCACGATTGCAGACCGTTATCTTGTCTATAGCGAGGATAATATCGCCGCGGGATATATCGGTGATCCCAGGGAGTACGACGGCGGTGGTGTCTTTCCGCCTGGTCTGACCAACAGTGCCAATCTCTATCTGATATCTGTGAAAGCTACGCAAAGAGCCCACGATCTCACAGAAACCAGTCTGTATGGCCTTCTCCCCTACGTCGCCGCCGGTTATCCGGTGCTGCTCTGGGTAACCATGGAATATGATATGCCGGATTTTTCCGGTGATGAAATTGATTATCGGGGCCGGGAATACTATTGGTACTGGAATGAACACTGCGCTGTCCTGACCGGCTATGACCTGACCGAAGGTGAGGTATACCTTCAGGATCCGCTGCAAGGCTCCGTCATCATGAGCATGGAAGATCTGGAGGAGATCTATGACGAGATCGGCAGATTTTCCCTTGCTGTTTACTGAACGCATTGGCAACCGTTCCGTCAGCACTCCGCTGCGAAATGCGTGCAGCTATCGTCAAACAGCCGGGGACAGACGCATGTTGTTTTTTGTCCATTTTATATAAATTTCCATCTCCTGTTTTATTCATTTTATCCTTTTGCCTTCTTGTCATTCGAAAACCCGTCTAAGGATTATTGTTCCTTTTTCGATAATTGCGGCAAAAAAAAATTGATTGCTATCATTTTCATTATATTTTTCGAATTTCTCTTCTGCTTTGGAATTTGACAATCATAAGGCAAAAGGCTACAATAACAGCTGTAACAACCAGTTGAAGCAAGAAAGGAAATAACAGAGCGTTTAGGCACTGTAAGCGCCTTAGGCACTGTAATTAAATAACTTAGCCATATGACGCAGTATTCGTAAGCATATGCAAGGCGGAGGAAGGCGGCGATGCGGGCATCGCCAACTGACGGCGCTGAGTGCCGGCGGCACTCGTTTAGCGCCGACCGAGTCGGAAGACGAGACCAACGCGGCAGATGCTTGCGAAGACAAGTCAGAGGGCGGAGGAATTTAATTACAGGGCCTTAGCTCATCAAAGGTTTTATATGAAAAAAACAACGTGTATCCTATTGACATGCTGTGTCGCATCTTTATCCGTTTTCGCAGCATCTCCCGTCTTCGCTACGGAAAAGTCCCAGGAGCTTTTTGTTTCAGGGGAAGATAACAGAGATATCTTTACATCACAGGATAAAGCAAAGGATAACGAGGACGAGGAAGAGGAAGAATTGCTCATCCCCGTTTTTGGCAGTGTTTTTGTTTCGGACACATCCGCAGACAAAGAGAAAGAAGCCGAAGAGGACCCGGATGCCAGCGCTTTTACTTCCAAGAGTACTCCCAACCAGCCTGTCGTTTCCAATATTTCAAAAGCCCAGTCCATTACCATCATCACTTCTGAGGATGGCATTGAGGAGCCAGGGTTCACCTCTACCGCCTCGTCTGGTGCCGTATCCACATCAACCTGGGATGGCCCGCAGCTTTCTCCCATGTCCGGCACCGTCATGGGACCCAGCGGCAAGGAAACCTACTATAACCTTGATATGTCCGGCGTGATCAGTATCATGCGTGGTATGGGGAACAATGATCCTTATTGGGTCAACGAAAACGGCTGCAAGATGCTGGGTGATTATATCATGTGTGCTGCCAATCTTGGCGTACATCCCAGAGGCAGCCTGGTCGAATCAAGCCTGGGTACCTGCATTGTCTGCGATACCGGCGGATTTGCGGATTACAATCCTTATCAGCTTGACATCGCTGTAACCTGGTAAACTGCCAATTGCCCATCGGTGTAGTTGGCCTGTTCCATAAGGCAAAAAACAGAGGGCTGTCACAAGGAATGTGTCATCGACAGATAGCACATTCCTTGTGACAGCCCTTTATTCTTCCTCTATGAAAGGCATTTTTGAGCCTGTCATCTCTGACTGACAGGCCCTTGTCTTATTGTTGACTACTCATGGAGAACAGAAATCCCAAGCCCGATCGCATCTACGCTGACATGGCAGGCAATACTGCAGGATAATCTGCCGTAGAAGGTGGGATGATCCGGAAAAGCCTCCTGGACAGCGGCCAGCCAGGCCAGCTCATCCTCCATATGGGAAAAGCTGCCTGCGGCTCCTATGCTGATCCGCTCGGCAGGGAACTGGGAAAACCTTGTCCGGATGTCTTCCCCTGCCGCCTCCAATATCTTTTTCATGCAGTGCTTCACGCCACGCGCCTTCGCAAAGCTGTCAAGCTTTCCTCCCTGGATCGTCAGGATAGGCTTCAGGTTCATCACAGTAGCAATGGCAGCAGCAGCAGGGGTAACCCTGCCGCTTTTCCGGAGCAGGTCAAGCGAGTTCACCGCAATATAAATACTTGATTCATAAGCGTGCTCTTCCAGGTAGCTCTTGATCTCCAGGGCCGATGCCCCGGCCTGAGCCATTTTCTGTGCATCCAGAACAGAATCATGAAGAGTAACCGAAATCCTGTGGTTGTCCGCTACCTGAACCCGTCCTTCGTACTCCTCCGCCAACGCAGAGGCAGCACTGCAGGATCCGCTCAGGCCACTCGACATGGGGATATAGATGACTTCATCAAAGCCGCCTTCCAGTATGCGCTCCCACAGATCTGTCAGACTCCCCGGGGAAGGCTGGGAAGAGGAAACCTCTATGCCAGCCTCTATGGCCTCAAAAAGCTGAGTGTGGGTCACATCAACCCCTTCCAGGTGATCCTTCTTATCTATGATTACAGGCATCGGAAGAACAAAAATTCCCAAGGCTCGTCCTTCTTCTACGGTAATACCACTGTTTGTATCTGTCATGACTGCTGTCTGCATTTTTTATCTTCTCCTCTTAGAACATATGCTCTAGTCCGGCAAACTGTCTTCGGATGATGTTTTGGCTTCGGCAGAGGGAGGCGCGGCCTGCTTTCTGCCCCACGGCGGCAGGCTGTCGGTCACCGTCAGGTGACATCTGATAGAGGCAGCCATGTCGTAAAAAAAGTGATACAAGTGTATCACTTTTTTTACTATATCTCAATTCATAACATGAAACAAACAGTAGAAAATTGTTTCTTTTACAGTTAATCCTCTCCGTTCATGACCGCTTCCTCCTGGATTTTCTGAATCTCAGGGAACATGGAAAGCATTGGCTCGACATCCAGATTGCGGATTTTTCTGTCCACATAATTTTTCGTACATTTCATAACCTGCGGGGAAAGCACCAACACACCGATCAGGTTGGGGATCATCATCAGACCGTTAAAGGTATCGGAAATATCCCATGCCAGCTGAGCTTCCACAAGGGCACCCGCCAAAACGATTCCGGAAAAAATAATCCGATAGAAAATGATGGATCGGGTTCCGAACAGGTATTCACAGGCCTTAGAACCATAATGGCTCCAGCCAAGGACGGTTGAATAGGCGAAAAGCAGGATCGCGATCGCCACAAAGGCTGCTCCGAGCTTGCCGAAGGTCTGCTCAAAGGCGAAGCCCATCAGGGCACTGGAGCCAACCTCCTGCGCTGCTTCCGTAAGCTGTCCGGTGGTAAGATCTACCGTACCGCAGCTTAACAGCGTCAGGGATGTCAGGGTACAGACAATGATGGTATCCGCAAAGACCTCAAAGATCCCCCACATGCCCTGACGGACAGGCTCTTTGACGTTTGAACTGGAGTGCACCATAACAGAGGAGCCAAGGCCGGCCTCATTGGAAAACACACCACGCTTCATGCCCATCTGCATCGCAAGGGCAATACCGGAGCCTACCACACCGCCTGCAGCGGATTTAAGAGCAAAAGCACCCTTAAAGATGGCAACAAAAACTGCCGGAACCTGACCGATATGAAGAATGATAATGATAATGGTACCGATCAGATAGAGGATAACCATGAAAGGCACCAGCTTCTCTGTAAAGGCCGCAATTCGCTTCAGGCCACCTATGATAACCAGAGCGACCGCAAAGAAAAGAAAAAGACCGGTCCAGATCATGGGAACGCCAAAGGCATGGTTGACATTGTTTACCATACTGTTGACCTGGCTCATATTTCCGATCCCAAAGGAGGCCAGAAGGCAGAAGGTGGAGAAAAGGACAGCCAGCACTATACCGATCTCCTTACACCCCTTTTTGCTTCCCAGACCGTCGCGAAGGTAATACATGGCACCGCCGCACCATTCTCCTTCAGAGTTTTTCTTACGGTAAAGAATACCCAGAACATTCTCTGAATAGTTTGTCATCATACCGAAAAACGCGATCAGCCACATCCAGAAAACAGCTCCCGGGCCGCCTATGGCAATAGCCCCTGCCACGCCGACGATATTACCGGTACCTACCGTTGCTGCCAGAGCAGTACATAAGGACTGAAACTGGGAGATGGTTTTATCCTCTGTGTGGGCAGTTACATGCCTTTCCCCAAAGATAGCGCCGATCGTATGCTTCATCCAGTATCTGAAATGAGAAACCTGGAAAAACTTTGTCATCAGGGTCATCAGAACCCCGACAAAGCCCAGAAGGATCAGTGCCGGCCAGCCCCAGACGATCCCATTGATCGTGCTGTTTACATTGGTTATCACTTCAACCATACATGACTCCTTTCCAAAACCAATATGGAGATAACAAAAAAAAGAGACACAAAGAGGATTCATTCCGGCCACTTCCTCGTGTCTCGGAGGCTATTATAATTTATATAGTATCGAAATGCAAGTTTTTTTTCGTTGACAAATTAGGGTAAGAAAGGTAATCTTTGGAGAGATATATACTATGCGCACGAACTTACTGCGAAATCATACCGCTTACAGCGGCGTAAATTCGGCGCAGTAAACGAATCGGAATGCAGGCATTTTGTTCGTTTACTGATAAAGGAGTACAGGCTTATGGATAAGCGAAAGGAAGCAAACAGGATCGTCAAGGAAGCCATTACGGATGCGCTGTTTTCCCTGATGCGGAAGAAGTCCTTCTACAAAATTACCATAACAGAGATTTCAAGGTTAGCCGGCGTAGCACGTGCTTCTTTTTACCGGAATTATTCCTCCAAGGAGGACGTTCTCCAGACTCTGGTGGACGAGGTATTAGAGAAATTCCGCAGCGAGACCCTGACGGAACCCGATGATTTTTATTGTTATGAGAATGTCCTGCGCAGCTTCCGGTATTTCTATGAATACCGGCAATATTTCGTCGACATGTGCCGCGCTGATTTCGCTTCCCTTCTTTTGGCTTCTCTCAACCAGTTTCATGAAAGCATCGCTGGTGTAATGCCTGCCAACAGCATTGACCGCTATCAGCTTTATATGTACATGGGTGCTCTGATCAATACTGCTATCGTCTGGCTTTGGGAAGAGCCCAAGGAATCCGTCGAGGATATGGCCCATATGTTCTGCAGACAGTTCGGCATAACAACCTGACGAAAGGAGTGTCAATAGTCTTATGGATCAATATACGGTAACCGGAATGAGTTGTGCTGCATGTCAGGCCCGCGTGGAAAAAGCAGTGGCAAAGGTTCCCGGTGTGACCTCCTGCAGTGTCAGTTTGCTGACCAACAGCATGGGAGTCGAAGGAACCGCATCCAGCCAGGCCATTATCCAGGCGGTGGAAAACGCCGGATACGGTGCCTCCCCGAAAACCTTCGAATCTAAAAAGGCTTCCGGCAGCCTGACGGCAAAGCTTGCTGCCGAGGAAGAAGCCCTAAAGGACAAAAGCACGCCGCTGCTGAAAAAAAGGCTTTTCGCCTCCATTGTCTTTCTTCTCGTTCTCATGTATTTCTCCATGGGACATATGATGTGGGGCTGGCCCCTTCCTCGCTTTTTTGATGATAACCATGTCGCCATGGGTCTGGTCCAGCTGCTGCTGGCCGTTATCATCATGGTTATCAACCAAAGCTTTTTTATCAGCGGCTTTAAGAGCCTTTTTCACGGTGCCCCCAATATGGATACTCTGATCGCATTGGGGTCCACTGCCGCTTTTGCCTACAGCACTGTCATGCTCTTTGCCATGACCCGGGCTCAGGTTGATGGCAGCTCCGACAAGGTCATGGAATATATGATGGAATTCTATTTTGAGTCCGCTGCCATGATCCTGACACTGATCACCGTGGGAAAAATGCTGGAATCTCTTTCCAAGGGCAGGACCACAGACGCACTGAAAAGCCTGATGAAGCTTGCCCCCAAGACAGCCAACCTGCTCAGGGACGGCCGGGAAGTGACGGTTCCGATTGACAATGTCCATGCCGGAGATCTCTTTGTCGTGCGTCCCGGAGAAACCATCCCGGTAGATGCCGAGGTTGTCGAGGGTTTTTCCGCAGTCAATGAAGCTGCTTTGACCGGAGAAAGTATTCCTGTCGATAAAAACGTCGGGGATACGGTTTCCTCCGCCACATTAAACCAGTCCGGTTTTCTGACCTGCCGGGCGACCCGGGTAGGCGAGGACACCACCCTGGCCCAGATCATCCAGATGGTCAGCGATGCTGCTGCCACCAAGGCGCCGGTTGCCCGTCTGGCGGATACCATTTCCGGCGTTTTCGTCCCCTGCGTTATCCTTGTCGCGGTTCTCACCTTCATTGTCTGGATGATTGTGGGGCGCCCCATCGGCTTCAGTCTCGCCCGCGCCATCTCTGTCCTGGTTGTCAGCTGCCCCTGTGCCCTGGGTCTTGCCACTCCTGTCGCCATCATGGTGGGCAATGGCGTCGGTGCCAAAAACGGCATCCTCTTCAAGAATGCCGAATCCCTTCAGGAGACAGGAAATGTCCAGATCGTCGCCCTGGATAAGACGGGCACGATCACGAACGGCGAGCCAAAGGTCACGGATATCATCCCGGAGGAGGGGATCACCCGCACAGAGCTCATGGTAAAGGCTGTCACTTTGGAATACCGCAGCGAACATCCCCTGGCCAGGGCTATTGTGGACTACGCCAGGGAAGCCGGCCTGAACGCATCTGAGGTTTCCTCTTTTGAAGTTCTTCCGGGAAACGGTCTCACTGCTGTGTGCGGCGGGCAGAAGCTTATGGGCGGAAATTATGCTTTTATCAGCGGAAAATCCTCCATTAGCCCGGCCATGAAAAAAAAGGCTGCCCAACTGGCCCAGGATGGGAAAACCCCTCTCTTTTTCGCCGAAGGAAAGCGTTTTCTGGGTATGATCGCTGTGGCGGACACCATTAAGGACGACAGTGCCCAGGCCATCCGCGAGCTGCAGAATATGGGGGTCTATGTGGTTATGCTCACAGGAGACAACGAAGCCACCGCTGAGGCAATCGGACGTCAGGCCGGAGTAGATGAAGTTGTCGCGGGGCTTCTTCCCAACGGGAAAGAAGATGTCATCCGCCGTCTGCAGGAATACGGAAAGACAGCCATGGTAGGGGACGGCATCAACGATGCTCCTGCCCTTACCAGAGCCAATATCGGTATCGCGATCGGAGCGGGAACAGATGTCGCCATCGACGCTGCCGATGTCGTACTGATGAAAAGCCGTCTGACAGACGTCACGGCAGCCATCCGACTCAGCCGCCAGACCTACCGGAATATCCTTGAAAACCTCTTCTGGGCGCTGATTTACAATACGCTGTTGATTCCTACCGCAGCCGGTGCCTATGTCCACACCTTTGGGATCACGATGAATCCCATGCTGGGAGCTGCAGCCATGAGTCTGTCCAGCTTCTGTGTCGTCATGAATGCGCTGAGGCTGAATCTCTTCTCCATTCATGACGCGTCAAAGGATAAAAAGCGCAAAAACCCATCCATCAGAAGCGGAGAAAAGCTGATAAAAATGAATAAAAACATGAAAGGAAAACAAGCCATGAACAAAACTCTCAAAATTGAAGGAATGATGTGCGGTCATTGTGAAAAAACCGTCAGGAATGCTCTTGAAGCTCTTGATGGCGTTACGGAAGCTGTCGTCAGCCATGAAAGCGGCACCGCCGTTCTTACCCTTAGCCATGATGTGGATCCTGCGGTTCTGACAAAAGCCGTTGAGGATAAGGACTACAAGGTAACAGGTATTGATTGAAGCCGTCGCCCCTGCCATAGAAAACAGCATTTCCTCTGCGAAATGCTGTTTTTTAATCAGCATTTTTACCAATGTCCCCAAAATAATCTAAAGGCATCTTGCCATTTCGACGAATTTTTAAATTGTGCTTATAAAAGCGCAAAAACTGTGATAAAATTAATCACGAAAGAGAAAAAAGAAAAAGAATAAAAAAGCATGTCCTTATCTTATCACATATATAGGCGCTTGAATTGACATCGAAAAGCCTTGCATAATCGGTTTAATTTCAGCGCAGTAAACAGAGCGAAGCATCAGCTTTTTCGTTTACTCTATATCTCATGTTCTTGTGGTTTTCCAAACCCACCGCATCACAATGTAGAATGATTGCATAAGGCATTGTATTCTTGGAAAAAGGGAAGGGGAAATCCGTAGGTAACTCTGGTGAGGTTATTGTCTGTGGTAGAAAGGGGCTTGTTGTATGTTTGAAATCGGTGATTTGATTATCTATGGAAACAATGGTGTGTGTAAGGTAATCGGGGTTTCCTCCCCGCAGGTTTCCGGTTTATCTGAGGGACAGCTTTACTATGAACTGCAGCCCTACTTCCAGAAGGACGGCAGGATCATGACTCCCGTCGAAAACCAGAAGGTCCCCATGCGCAAAATTATCACGGAATCTGAGGCCCGTCAACTGATCAAGGATATGCCCCAGATCGATCTGCTCATGGTCGAAAATGATAAAACGCGGGAAGTTCAGTATAAAGAATGCATCCGCAGCGCGGATTGCAGGGAATGGATCCGCATTATCAAGACGCTGCACGCCCGCAAGGTCGAGCGACAGAGGCAGGGCAAACGAATGACTGCAACGGATGAACGCTATCTGAAGCAGGCACAGGACTGTCTGTACTCCGAGCTTTCCATTCCGCTGGGCATCCCTAAGGACAAGATGGAATCCTATATCGAGTATTGTGTCAGCGGTACAGCTGCTGCTACGGCATGAAAAGCAAAAAACTCCCTATGCTCTTATTCAGAGTCAAGGGAGCTTTTTTCATCTAAACCACTTATTCAGCCATCTGATGTATTCATGAAGAGCATTTCCCGCGCGCTTCTCTCCCACGATGGTCTTGGCCAGGCTGACATCGTCAGTAATGACATTGTCCACGTTTCGTTCCATCATGTCTTCAATGTTAAAGCGACGGTTTACCGTCCAGGCATAAATCTGCTTTCCTTCATTGTGCACCTGGGAAACCAGCCTCCGGCTCACACTGCTCATATTGATGCTGTAGGCATCCGCAGCAGAAAGGGAGGCGACATTTCCATAGGCATAGCCCATCACATACACTGTCTGGATCGCCTCGTCAAAGGCTTTGACCTTGGTGATAGCCGTGTATTTCTGCGATGTGACGACGCAGTCCGCCATAAAGTCCTTTTCCTGAATCAGCTCAACCAGCCTTTTTTCCATTCCCTTTTCTTCCTTGGACGGCTTGAGCTCAATATTCAGACGGATATGATTCTCCTTGGCAAAATCGATCACGTCAGAAAGCAAGGGGATCTTTTCTCCCCTGAATTCGCGGGAAAAAAAGCTTCCCGCATCCAGCTGGGACAGCTCTTCCCATGTCAGCTCCCATACCTTTTTGCGCACTCTGCAGGTTCGGTAGAGGCTGCTGTCATGCATAACCACCAGCTGCCCGTCCTTGCTCTGATGAATGTCAAGCTCGATCCAATCAGCCCCCAGCTCCAGAGCTCCCCGAAAAGCAGCCATCGTATTTTCCGGATAGTGACGAGATGCTCCTCTGTGAGCTGTCACCTCCAGCTGATGCAGACCTTCTATATTCGGATTAAAACGGCCCCGATAGGTCCGAAAAATATAGATTCCGCAGATAGCGACAGACAAGGCCAGAATCAACGCTTCAAGGGCAACGACAAGGGGTCGGTGTTCTTTCCGGAAAGGAGCACCCAGCTTAGGTCCTCCTGTCTCCGTCTCCGGCACAGCTTCTCCTTTTCTCTGCTTATGATAATAATAAAGCGTCCCGATGCAGCTGCAGCTGGCCGGAGCTGTCCATGCCGCCACAAAGATCATGCAGACGGTTGTGACCGTAAGCATCAAAGAGGTAGAGAGGGAATTGACCAGTATGGTCGGCCGAAGAGCCTTCTCACAGACAACTGCAATGAGCATGGCGACTCCCATCAAACCGGCATAGACCAGATAAAAGGTAATCCAGGCAAGAAGAAAGACCAGAATATCCCATTTTCTGTCCCCCTTTGAAAGACCGGCACTCTTTTCGAGAGCTTCCCTGCTTCCGCAATCCTCCAGGGTCATAAATACATAGGCATACATGTTGCGGAAAAAAAGAACCAGCAGAAGGAGTGCCGCCAATCCGAAAAACACAAGGTAATGCCAACCGTAAGCCAACCGTTTTACCAGTATGTCCCTGACAAGCAGATTTCCCAGAAGGGCAGGAGCAAAGCCTATCCCAAATACCGGCATCATAAGGCACAGGCAAAGGATCATGAGAAAATGATTTCTCCCGCAAAACAGTTTCAAGGCCCAGTGCAGGCCAAAAACAAAGGTATGAAAAATGTCTGTTTTCTCATCCGCATAAGACCGGTGAAGATTGTAGATCACTGCCCCCATGTCGACAGAAAGATAGAAAACCATCAGCATGAGAAGAAAAAAGGCGCAGATCAAAAACAGGGGATGCGTCAGAAAGCGAGGGATATTTTCCGCTGTGAGATAATGGTATCCTGTCAGCCACATTGTCAGCTTCAGAAAGCCCGAAAAAATGGGAACTGCCAGAACTACCGTCAAAAGCTTAAACACCCCTTCAAAGCCAAGAAGCGTCATCATATTTTTTGTCAGTCTCCGACTCAGGTTTTTGTATTCAAGCATACAATATCACCCTAAAAAGTACCCCTTCTATCATTATCCCTGCAGTCTCATGCCCAGTTCGTTCAGCTGTTTCCTTCTCCTCTCATAATCCGGGATCTGACTTGCTACAATCTCCCAGAAGCGAGAGGAATGATTCATTTCTCTCCGATGAGCCAGTTCATGGACTACTACGTAGTCTATAATATTCTCCGGCATCAGCATGAGCTTCCAGTTGAAATTCAGGTTTCCTTTCGAACTGCAGCTGCCCCAGCGGGTTTTCTGCTCCCGGATCGTAATGCGGTTCCAGGTAACCCCCATCCGCCCGGCATAATAAGCCACCTTCATGGGAAGCAGCTTTTTTGCTCTTTCTATGCCGTCTTGGCGCGTCTCCTCCGTTATCCTGACCTGACTGTCCTCAGCCATTTTTATCCTGGCCAACTGCTTTTTCAGCCAATCCTGATGGGAGGCCAGCATGCGTTCAATCTCTTCCCTGCTGCAGGCCAGAGGAGCCCTGACCAGGATAGTGCCGTCCGTTTTAACCTGCAGGGACATGGTTTTTCGGTCTGAACGAATAATCTTATAGCCATACCGCATGTCTCTTCCGCCTTTTTTCTATTTTGCTTGTTGCTGCTATGTCCTGTGCTCCCGCTATTAATACTGATGGGAAATGCGGCAAAATTCGCGTACTTTATCGATGTCCTTACGAACCAGGATTCCATTCTCCTTAATACTGGTCTTGGTCAGCGAGTCAACTGCCCAGGGATGGATTTTTTCGATAGCCTGCGCCACATTATCCGGTCCAAGGCCACCTGCCTCAACGACAGGAACATTTACTCTCCTAACGATCTCTGCGTCAATATCCCAGTCATGGGTAACACCTGCCGCGCCGACCCCAGGTACTACATCAGAGACACTGTCCAGAATCAGAATATCGGCAAAGGATGCCTTGTAGACGGCCTCGTCGATCGCCCTGGGATCGGTGCCGACTCCGACCGCCTCCATCAAGAGAACACCCGGAACCTCCTTGTTCAGCCGTTCTTTAAAGGCCGGATCCCCGTCATACTCAGCGCACAGATGAAGGACATCCGGCATCAGGCGCTTGGTCTGCTGAATAATAGCGTCAGGATCCGGCAGTACGGAGATCAGGATCGTAACCGCTTTTCCCCGGATCGCCTGGAATATTTCAGCTGCCCTCTCCTCCGTAACGGCACAAGGATATTTTCCGCCGGCAAAGCCGACCAGGACTCCTATTCTGTCCGCCCCGGCTTCTACACAGGCTAATGCTTCATCAGGATACTGAAGAGAATAAATCTGAGTGTATGTCATTTTTCTTTCCTCCTTATTTACGTTACCAGATATCACAGTCTGCCAGAAATTCCCCGGAAACCCTCTCCTTTGCTTTCTCCAACAGAGCCTTGACAGACATTTCCGGATTGATGGTTTCCTTCCCTTCGATGGCTATCGCGGAAGCCGCAGATGAAAGCCAGGCGGCGTCCTCCAATCCGGCTCCCTGCAAATATGACCACACCAATCCCGCCATAAAAGCATCGCCAGCGCCTGTCGCGTTTCTCATCTGAGCCTCATAGACCGGCACCTGATCCATCCGGTTATGATCCGCAAAAAACACGCCATCAGAGCCCATAGAAATGAAGACTCTCTCCAGGCCTGTATCCAGCAGAATCCGGGCGGCTCTTCTCAAATCGGATTCATTCTGGATCTTCACTCCGGACAGATATTCCGCTTCCAGCCGGTTCGGCTTCAAAGTATGGATCCTTCCCAGATAGGGTTTCAGCTTTTCTGCCTTGGCAACGGAAACCGGATCTGCGAAAACAGGACTTTCACATTTTTCTGTCAGCCAGCGAATGGACTCCTCTGGGATGTTCGTATCAATCACAACCGCCTTTGCATGATTCAGCGTTACCGTGTTCTTTTCCAGATAGGCCGGTGTGATACTCTCGCAGATCTTCATATCCGATACCGCCAGAGCCATGTCTCCATCCGGCCCATTCAGAAAAAGATAGGTGGAGGTTCGCCCCCCCGGGACTCTCAGAGCCCGCCGGATATCGATGCCAAGGGCGGAGCAGCTGTCTTCCACCAGCCTGGCGTTGGAATCGTCCCCCAGGGCCGTGAGAAGACTGACCTCCACCTCCAGCAGGGCCAGATTGTGGGCAATGTTCCTTCCCACTCCCCCCAGACTCATTCTGGTAAATCCGGGATTTGAATCCCGGGCGATAAGAGGGGAAAAGGACTGACCGCAGATATCGATGTTAACGCCCCCGACAACCACTGCATAGAGATCGTCCTTTACGATATACCCTTTGCCGGCGATCTGTCCTTTTTTCATGAGATTGGAAATATGAACAGCAACCGAGGACCTGGCAATATTCGCTTTCTGAGCCAACTCCTCCTGAGAGATCATGGGGTTTTCTTTGATCCAATGAAGGATCTGCTTTTCTCGTGATGTCATGGGATACTTCTCCTCTTAGACAAACCGTCTCCTTTAAGCATTTGTTTATCTGTTTAATGTTTGTTTATCCTCTCTCATACGATATCATGTTCTCTGAAAGCTGTCAACCAGAACCCCTCAGAACCCCCACAGATTGGACAGAACGGCCAGGCCCGCCAGATGAAGCGGATAATAAAGATAAAAAAACCATTGTGACGCTTTCTTACGGATTCCCTGCCGCCTGACTGCATGAGGCTGATAAAAACAGCAGATCAGCAGACCGCCCAGAAGAACGCCTGCGCCTCCGAAAGCTCCATGGATCAGTATGGCCCAAAAACCGTTGATCCCCTCGGCGGTTTTTGGGATGTAGTCCAGTACACTCACGATCAGAATGATAAGGGCTATCCTTCCGAAAGTTTTTTTCTGTTCCTCTTTATCCTCCCCTGCCCTGACAAACCATAGTGCTGCCAACGGAAGAACAGCCCCCCAGTCGCACCAGGCTGAGGCAAGGATAAGAAACCCATTCAGGACAAAGCTCTCTCTCCTCCCGCTCTTCTCGATATAAATCACAGCCATACAGATACACAGGGTAAAGAGGATATTGGGCATCCTGATCCCAAGGGCTTTCTGATAGGGCAGCTGGGCCAGGCAGGCGGTGATAAAAATCCTCAGGGCATAGTTCTTCCTGGAGGAACTTTTCTCATATCCCTCTACAAGAAAAAAGCACATCACCGGTGCTGTCAGATAACCCAGCCCGATCAGGAGCTCATAGAGTATTGTGGCTGGTTCAAGAAAAATATGGGCAAAATGGTTTCCTGTCATCGTCAATATTGCGATCAGCTTAATCTGGTCTCTGCCCATACAGTCACCTTTCTTCCGAACTGCGTTCCGATTTTAGAGGAAATACTGGTTAAACATATCATGCCATAAAAAGAAGGAGAGCACCATGTGTGCCCTCCCTTGTCATCCTGATGTCTGGCGCTATGCTGTTTTTTTTCGGCTGATCAGTTCGCCGACGCTATTGAAGCTGCACTGATATCCTCCGATGGATATCGTGATATTTCTCAACATAACGCCAAGCCTGGCACCGGATGGATAAAAGCAATAGGTCTTGTCGTTGATCTTTTGAAACCCGGTCACAGCCTTTCCGTCTTCCCCGAAATAATAGATATTTTTTCGACCGTTTTCGGTCAGGATGACGAAACGAGAGGTGGCCAATGCTCCTGAGGCACTTGCGTAGTATATGGTTTTTTGGCCTGCCAGCTTCTGGTCTTTATAGAGAATGCCGTTGCTGCTCCGGAAATACCAGAGCTTTCCGTTAATCCGTTTCAAACCCCGGACAGCTTTATAGTCAGAACCAAAGTAAAAGGTGTTTTTCCCTACGGTGATAAAGGTATTCCGCACGCGCAACCCTTTCGCATCTACGTAATAGATACCGGAAGAATTCCGGATCAGACGGTTGGTATAGAGCACGCCTTCTGAGGTGAAGCAATAGATGTTTCCATTGATGCTCTGTACTCCGGTCACCGGTTTGCCGTTCTTATAATAATATGTCTTTCCGTTGATCGTTTTCCACCCGGTAGCGATGAGCAGCGGGCTCAAAAGGTCGTCATCCTGGCCTGTCTGGTCTGCATTGGCGGAGGGAGTATAACCGGACACCGGCTGTGTCCTGGGTATCACCCTCTTCAGATAATCCACAAAACCAAAATCAATATCCACGTTTCTGTCTGCAGGAATCCCCGAAATCATTCTTCTTGTGGTGATATGTCCTTCGACCTCGTCCCCAGCGGTTGCCTGCCAGATGGTAAAATCGTAGAGAGATCTGTCTGGAGTCAGAAACCTGTCGCTGTAGCTTGCCAGCCAGACATCCATTCCGTTAATGATAGACCAATCCAGATAACGGTTGTACCAGGTCTGATTACAATAGACCATGGGGGTATAACCTGCTTTGCGGATCTCTGTGCAGAAGGTCATGACAATACGGGAAATGGCTGTACGGGACAAAGACCCGCTCATTTTTGGTGATTCCATATCATAGACCACAGGATATGACACCTTATAGCCTTTCATTTTGCTGATGGCTTTTTGCGCCTCCTGGAGGGCTTCCTTATCTGTCTTCGCTTCTGCGTATACATAAGTCCCGACAGGAATGCCGGCTTCATTTGCCCCTTTCATGTTCCTGTCATAATAGACATCCTGATAAGACAGACCATCCATAATGCGGATAAAAACAAAATCTACGGCTGAGTTCGCCACATTGCTCCAGTTTATCACGCCGTCCCACTCGGAGACATCGATCCCCCGGGTAATGGCTCCCGGTATCACCTGACCCTGGGCATTGTAGCAGACATTGCCGATCTTTGCCCAGGCTTTGCTGCTCACAGCTCCCACCCGAGGGGTCTTAGAAGCCGGCAATGTGGTCTCGGTCTCTTTTAACAGCTCTGCCGGTGCCCTTCCGGCTCTCATAGCCATAACCGGGGAAGGGGATAATCCCAGAAAAGCAGCCACCGCAAGCAGGGCCAAAGCATATCTTCCTTTTCTCATGTATTCTCCTTATTATTTTTTCAGATTTGCGAACTGCGTATATTTGGGAAGCCAGACCAGCTCCACTGTGCCGATGGGACCGTTTCTCTGCTTCGCAATAATGATCTCTGCTATATCCTTTTTCTCGGTATCCTTGTGATAATAATCGTCTCTGTAGATGAACATCACAACGTCCGCATCCTGCTCTATGGCGCCGGATTCTCTCAGATCAGAGAGCATGGGACGATGGTCCGGTCTTTGCTCCACAGCCCGGTTCAGCTGTGACAGTACAATAACCGGAACATTTAATTCTCTGGCCAGGGCTTTGAGCGAGCGGGAAATATCAGATATCTCCTGTTGTCTCGAATCACTGCGCCCGCTTCCGCTCATCAACTGCATATAATCAATCATGATGATGCCGAGGTCGTGTTCCAACTTGAACTTCCGGCACTTGGAACGCAGTTGGGCCATCGTTATCCCAGGTGTATCATCGATAATCAGGTTGGACCGGCCTATGATATCCGCCCCTTCCACCAGTCTGGACCAGTCCTCGTCCTTCAGGTTTCCCGTTCTGAGGTTCTGGGAATCCACATGTGACTCCATCGCCAGCAAACGATTGACCAACTGTTCCTTGGACATTTCCAGGCTGAAAATCACCACAGTAACGTTTTTCCGAAAGGCCATATACTGAGCAATATTCAGGACGAAGGCAGTCTTTCCCATGGAAGGCCGAGCTGCGACCAGAACCAGATCAGAATTGTGCATCCCGGAGGTTTTGTAATCCAGGTCAAGGAAGCCGGTTGGAATACCGGTCACACTGCCCTTCTGACGGGAAGCCTTTTCGATATTGCTTACCGCGTTCAGAACTATCTGCTGGATGGGGACAAAGTCGTCCACCATCCTTCCCTGCAGAACCCGGAAAAGCTTTTTTTCTGCTGCCTCCAGGATAGCCTCTGTTCCCTCCTTCTGAAGATAGCATTCATTCTCCACCTCCTCATTGACCTTGATCAGGCGGCGAAGAACCGCCTTATCCCGGACAATCCTGGCATAATCCCCAGCCCTCTCCGAACTGGGAACTGCCTCGAGAAGGTCTCTTACATATTCCATGCTGCTGATGGAGGGCGGAAGGTCCTTTTCCTTCAGACGGTTTTGAAGTGTCACCAGATCTACCGTTTTCCCTTCATTGCACAGCTCAACCATGGCTTCAAAAATAATGCCATACTGCTGTTGATAGAAATCCTCGCCAGTGAGAATTTCCGAGGCTATCAGAATGGCATCACGATTCAGCAGCATTGCTCCCAGAACAGCCTGTTCTGCCTGCAGGCTGTTTGGCATGACACGTCGAATCAGAGCTTCTTCCATTTTTTCTTTTCCTGTGTTTCTTACTGTGCCTTGACGGTGATCTTTACAGACGCCGCCACCTTAGGATGAAGACGGATGGAAACCTCTGATGTCCCCAGCTCCTTGATCGGGCTGGAAAGCTGAATTTTCTTCTTGTCTATCTCCTTGTGAAGCTGGTCTTTGATGCCCTCACTGATTTCCTTGGTAGAGATAGAGCCAAAGGCTTTCCCCCCCTCTCCACACTTCAGGGTCAGAATGATCTCCTTCCCCTCGATTTCGCCTGCCAGCCGACGGGCTGCATCCAGGTTTTCCTGGGCAACTTTCTCATCATTGGCCTTCTGCAGCTTCAGGTCGTTGAGATTTTTGGCTGTAACCTCTGCTGCCATTTTTTTGGGAAGCAACAGGTTTCTGGCATAGCCGTCGCTGACTGTTACGATCTCACCTTTCTTTCCCAGTGCCTTTACGTCTTCTAAAAGAATCACCTTCATTGTCTGCTTCCTCCTTCTTCGATAAATTCATCTATGATTTTCTCCAGGCTCTTCTTGACTTCCTCCTCGGATCCCTTCATCTGTGCTCCGGCTACATTCAGATGGCCGCCGCCGCCCAGCTTCTCCATCATCAGCTGCACATTCACCTCGTCGATGGCTCTGGCGCTGATGTAAACCTCCTGTTTGAATCTGGTCAGGACAAAGGAAGCCTTCACTCCTGCAATATTCAAAAGCTCGTTTGCTGCCTGGGCTCCGACAACGGTAGGGCTTTCCAGACCTTCGCCAGGGCAGACTGCGATAGCATAATAATCCCGGTATATCTCAGCGGTGCGTACTGCCTCTGCCTTTGCCTTGTAGGAATCTATGTTATCCCGCAGCATTTTCCTGACCCGGGTTGTATCCGCTCCATTGCGGCGCAGATAGGCTGCCGCTTCAAAGGTACGTACCCCGGCCCGTGTCGTAAAATTGTTCGTATCAATGACAATACCGGCATAAAGACAGTCTGCCTCCAGGCTTCGCAGCTTCAGATCCTCAGAGAAGTACTGCAGGATCTCCGCCACCATCTCACAGGCTGAAGAAGCATAGGGCTCCACGTAAGAAAGAACCGCATTATCAATTCCCTCGTTGCCTCTGCGATGATGATCCAGGACTACTATGGTCTTTGTCCTGCTCAGAAGCTCAGGACATTCCGTATAGCTCGGCTTGTTGGTGTCTACCACAACTACGACAGTATCCTCGTCTGCCAGCTCCATGGCTCTGGCACTGTCTATAAACATGTCCTGCTCATACTCCGGATCCTCCATATAGCCTGCAATCAGAGGACGGATCGAGGTAGAAGGATCGTTGATGACAATCTGTGCCTGCTTGCCAAGCGTCTTGCAGGCCCGATACACACCAATGGACGCCCCCAGGGCATCGACATCTGTAATCTTGTGTCCCATACAGAGGACTCTGTCCTTGGCAGAAAGAAATTCCTTCAGTGCCTGTGCCTTCATCCTCGCCTTGACCCGGGTATTTTTCTCCGGCTGAAGCGACTTTCCGCCCCAATAGGTAATGGTCTGGCCGTCCTTTACGGCAGCCTGGTCTCCTCCCCGGCCAAGAGCCATCTCCATGGCTATTCTGGCATATTCATTATTCTGGCGGAAAGAAATGCCGTTCAGTCCGATCCCGATACTGATAGTCAATGCCATACTGTTCCCGATATTGACGCTTTTGACATCCTCCAGAATCTGAAACCGATCCTCTTTCAGCCGTTCCAGGGAGGAATTCTTCAACACCAGGAAGTATTTGTCCTTTTCCAGCTTTCGCACGATCCCGTCAAAATCAGAAAAGTATTTTCCCACGCGACGGTCAATCAAAGCGATCAGCAGGGAACGCCTGACCTCCTCCACGCTTTCCAGTGCCTCTTCATAATTGTCCAGATAGGCCAGGCCTACAACAAGTTTTTCATCCTCGTATTTATCCTGTATCTTACGGAACTGGGTCTCGTCATACAGGCAGATGCCCTGAAGGAAAGGGTACTGTCCAATGTCTTCAAAAATCTCTGCCGGCAGCTCCAGGCTGTTTATGGATATCCTCCGGATCTGAAGCCGAAACAATCTGTCCTTAACCTGAACCAGGTAATTATCCTGCTTTTTTTCCGCGATGTCTCTAATCTGTTTTTGTTTTGTCTCTTCCTTGGCTGAAGCAGCCGTCGTCTCTTCTGCCCTTTTCTTCTTGTCACCCATAACAGGAGGGGCACTTTCAGCCGATAGCTTGACAAAGACCTCATCCAGGGAAAAGCGGTCCAGCCTCTCATGCTCTGTCACAGCGCAAAATGCATCGTTTCCCCAGATCACCTGCCCTGTAGGATCCGCTATGGCAAAGGGAAGCTCCATCTCCGTCAGCAGCTGATTTTCAAAAGTCTCATATTGGGAAGAGAAGGCAGCCATTTCATTCAGGATCAATGGCTTTTGTTTCAGATAGATCGCAAAAGAGCTGCCGACATAAATCAAAATCCCCAGGGATAGAATCACACCGCCCTTATAGCTGACCACATAAACCAGCAGATTAATAAAAACAAGAAGAAGGGTCAGATAAACGGAACCCATGAGATAGCGTACAATCGGCCCTTTCTTTTTCATCTTATTTTCCATCGCTTTTCCTTTTCAAAAACCGGCACTTTGCTTTTTGTAGTTACGGCAGCCCTGCCATTATATCGTAAACGGACAAAAATGCCTGCATTCTGATTCGTTTACTGCGCATGATTCCACACCTAATTCATGCGCGTACAATAATTATACCAGAATCATAGCTTTCTTTCAACTTTTCCGAAAAAGAAAAGGCTGCAGCAAACATCATGCTGCAGCCGGATTCACAAAAATCAGAATTCAAATGATGCTTCTCCTCTTAGAACGCATCTTCCCGTATGACAATCCATCTCCTCAAAAGACAGATCAGTCCTGGATATAGGGCATGATCGCCATATGGCGCGCACGCTTCACTGCAAGAGTAAGAGCTCTCTGATGCTTAGCACAGTTTCCAGTAATCCTCCTGGGAAGGATCTTGCCGTGTTCGGAAACATATTTTCTCAGCTTTGCTGCATCCTTGTAATCGATCTCATTATTCTCTTTGCCGCAGAAAACGCAAACCTTTTTCCTTCTGCGCCCGCCACGTCTTTTCATCGGAGAATCTGGTCTCTCGCCTCTGTTTGTATATGCCATGATGGTCTTTCCTCCTCTTAGAACTCAGCTCTACACTGACATCTGTTTTCGGATGACGATTTTGCCCTATCGGCAGATGAGGCTGCCGAAGACAAAATCAGTCTCCTTCATCAATTAAACGGAAGTTCTTCTTCTATGCCATCAGGAATATTCATAAAGCCATCTAATCCGTCTGCGCCGCCGGCATCATCAAAGGAAGATGCTGCAGGCGCCGGGCCGCGCTGCGTCTGCTGGGAACGGGATGCCTGGTAGCTGTCGCTGGCAGCCTTGCTCTCCGCAAACTCTATATTTTCGACTATGATATCTGTCGTATAAACCTTTTGACCCTCACGGTTGGTATAACTGCCGGTCTGGATCCGACCTTCAACGACGACTTTACTCCCCTGATGCAGATATCTCTCCACAAACTCAGCCTGACGGCCAAAAGAGACACAACGCAGAAAATCCGCGGTCTGCTCACCGTCACGCTTGAATCTGCGGTCAACTGCTAACGTAAAATTGGCCACAGCCTGAGAATTGTCACCTGCGGAATATCTCACCTCAGGATCTCTGGTCAAACGTCCCATTAAAATCACTTTATTCATATTTTCTGCCTTTCATGCTGAACCTGGTCATTATGGTAGAGACTGGCATCTCCTTCGGGAAAAGAAGCTGCCCCACTCACTGAGTGCAGTCTGCCGGTAAGCGTCTGACTACAAATAAACCATCTTAACGGGAGTTCAGGAATCGTTCTATGCATCCTTGCGGACGATCAGATATCTCAGGACATTGTCCATAATGCGCATATGGCTTTCAAGCTCTCCGGGGACACTCGGATCCGCCTCGAACTGAATAAAATAGAAGTAGCCTTCGTCCATTTTCTGAATCTCGTAAGCGAGACGCTTCTTGCCCCACTCCTCGACCTCGGAAATGACACCTTCATAGCGGGTGATGTAGCCCTTGGCTTTTTCGACAACAGCGTCACGGGCTTCATCGTCGATTTTGGCATTTACAACCAGTGCCAGCTCGTACTTGTTCATGGTCTTTGTTTCCTCCTTATGGTCTGATGGCCCTCTGCCTGTCAGAGAGCAAGGATATATTAAATCAACGAAAAAAATATATCACGAGGAAGTATAATACCATATTGTTTTTTTCTTTGCAAGTGTTTTTTAAAAGAGAAAACCATTGCACAAAAAGGGAACATCCCTCTTAGCGCAATGGCTTTCCCTCTGCTTATAACTTTCACGGATAAATTGCCGTCAGTACGCATGCATCACATCTGTCTTCTTTTCATATTCAGAGGCCTCCGCTATCCCGGGTGCCGGCACGGTACAGCCTGCTCCGGCCGACGCTGCCGTCACACTGCCGAAATACCTGCGGCAGTTCTCCATCACCCGATTCCTGTCCTCTTCGGAAATTGTCATATCACCTGCCAATTCTGCTATTTTATGAAAATTCATTTTTTTCATTCCTTTTTCTTTCCATTATACCGATTGCGTAGTTCTATCCTGGCTCTCTCAAGCCTTTTCTTGACAGCGCTTTCCGAAATCTGCAGGATATCTGCGATCTCGGCATTGGTATATCCTTCAATATAATGAAGAATCAACACTTCCTTATACTTCTCGGAAAGTTGAAAGAGCTCGTCCATGAGGCCGACTTCTTCTTCAGTATGGTACTTCAGAGTGAGGTCTTCATAATTCTCCATGGGATGCAGTTTATGAAAGCGAAGAAAATTCTTACAGACATTGATATTCACTCGGATCAACCATGCCTTTTCATGCTCGTCATCCTGGAATTCCCCTTTGAATTCCAAAAACCGTACAAATGTTTCCTGCACAGCGTCGTAGGCATCATGCTCATTACACAGCATGATAACGGATATTTTATATAGCATTTGATAATATCTGGAGAATGCCTGCTCCAGATCATGATCTCTTTTTTCATCCATTGGCGTATTCTCCTTACTTATAACACACATGAGAACGCCAAAAGGTGACATAAGAAATAGTTTTTTTCTACCGACTATGTGACCGGACAGTGACGAAGGCACAGGTCCACACCAGGAGAAGAATTCCAGCCAGAAAGGTGAAAACAGCAATAAACTGAGAGGTACTCAAAAGGCCGATATATCCACGTTCTGTATCCCCACGAAAAAATTCAAGGATAAAGCGGCCTCCACTGTAGCAGATCAGATAAGCCGCCCCCACCTGTCCGTCTTTCTTCGTGTGCCGGGACAGGGCAAGCAGAAACAGACAGTTGGCAAAATTCAGGATGCTGGAATAGACCTGTGTCGGGATAAGCATGACATGATTCGGTGCATAAACCGATTCCGAGAAGACCAGATAAGGAAAATGGGAAGTCACTCTGCCGTAACAGCAACCGGAGAGCAGACACCCCAGCCTGCCAAATGCCTGTCCCAAAGCCACCTGGGGAATGAGAAAATCAAACCAGTACAGAAAGGATTCCCTTTTTTTCCGACAGTATAGCCAGATTGCCAGGATTCCGCCGATAATACCGCCATACACGACAAAACCATCGCCCAGGCTGTGGATAAAGTAGACAGGATCTGTCAGGAGTTCTCTGAATTCCAGAACCAGAAACAAAAGCTTCGCGCCTCCAAGACCTCCTATCGCTGCCCAGGCTACCATGGAGAAAACCCTGTCAGGGTCCAATTGCCTTTTCCTTGCGCGCAGACTGGTAAGCACCCAGGCCGAAAGGATTCCCAGGCCGATCATAAAACCATATCCGTAGATTGTCAGCGGACCGATATGCCATAATTCACTTTTCATTTTCTTTCTCCTGGAAACAGGGGGTAAACAGTGCCAGCAGACGGGAATTTGCCCTGTCATTGACTCCATGGACATCCGGTGTGTCGATGGGTGCTTCTCCACAGATATCAACACCCAAAAGACTTCCTTTGTGTCTTTTGATGCTTTCCACCAGCCTGTCAAGCAGGCGGCACAATCTGTCCAGTGTCATGTCGCCCTGGCTCCATCCGGTGCAGGCTTCTTCCGGGCAGAGGATATCCTTATCGATGGAAATGTACAAGGGAAGATCGGCAGGAATCCCTGAGACCCATTCCTGTGCTTCTTCCTGCCGTACTTTTAGCCGTTCCCGGCTCAGAAAGGCCACTTTATCCCGCAGTTTTTGGTCTGTCTGGGCATAGGACTCTTCATCCGGTCCCACAAGGTAAACCTCCTTTAGGCAAGGATTGTTTCTGAGGGTATGATACAGCCAGCTCCCACAGGATAGGATATCCCCAAACGCCGGAGGCTGCATATCCGTATGGTTGTCAAACACCAACAGGCGGAAAGGGCATTCCACGCGGCGGAGCCAAAGGTCTGTCATATAATGGTAATTACCGGAATCGAGAAAATGAACCGAGGCAAGTGGAAAACGGCAAAGACGGCGCCCGATCTCGAGCGCCGCCTCATCGTCACAGTAACAGTTTGTTCCGGAAAGGCCTGTCAGATCCAGTCTTGTGAAGTGCCGCCCGGCACAGAAGCTTTGTTCCTGATAGGTCTTCGTAAATAGACATAGCATGGGATTGGCCATAGTTATTCTTCCCAGTCCGAGGTCTGGTCGTTCTGGTCGTCTTCCTGGAAATCATCTTCCTGGAAGTCATCTGCCGGAATATCCTCGATCACGATTTCATCCGGCGTGTCCTCCCCGCCGACATATTCTTCTTCCTGCGAGAATCCGTCGTCTTCATATGCGACAGCCTCCTGAGGCTCTGTCTCCGCATCCTGCGTGTATGCAGCTTCCTGGTAGGATGCCTCATCGATGTTGTCCTGATCATAGGGCTCTACCACCGGCATTTCCTCTGCCGGGATATCCTCCATGGAGGGCACCGGTCCCGCGGAGGCCTGAGGCTGAGCAGGACGGGGCTGAGCCGTCTGTGCTGCCCTGGCCGCTCGGCCACGAGAGGATACTACCGGTTTGCCTGGGCGGCTGGGAACCACGGAATAGCTCTGGGACGTGTGAATGCCTGCGTCCTTAACCCTTCCCTTGCCCTTATCCTTGAGAAAATGGATCGCGACATCTGCCATCCCCTTCAGGAAGAGAACCCAGCCGGCATAGGACAGCATGGAACGGACGGTGCGGAAGGGATTGACCGCAAGAATAATGGAAAGAACAACACTTATGGCAACAACAGCCAGCATGACCTGCCAGAAGCTGCCGGCTTTGGCTTTTCTCTTTTTCAGAGCGTCCCGGACAATCCAGACACAGTCACCGATGACAAAGCCTGCCAGCATCCAGGGCAGCATCATGATCACGATCTGAGGATTGGTAAAGAGAAAGAGCCCCATGATAATGGTGGTTACTCCCGAGAAGAGATCCAGCAGGCTATACTGGCTCTTTCCCGCAAGATAGGCGTACATGTGGCTTCCTCCTGCCAGAACAAGAGCAAGGCCAAATACGATCTTATACAAAATGTTCAGTGTACCGGCCGGCATACTGATCAGACACAGGCCTAATAAGATAAATACCAGTGCGACCGGCAGTTGACCTTTGAAAAGCTTTTCTAATTTTGCCTTCATCTTTTTTCCTCCGATTATTTATCCAGAGCCGGGGCGCCGGGGCGGCCATGGCACTGCTTATACTTCTTTCCACTGCCGCAGGGGCAAGGATCGTTGGGATAAATCTTGGCCTGTTTCTTCTGAACCGGTTTTTTGGCCAGGGTATTGTCCTTATTGGTTCCGGTGACTTTTGCGACCTGCTCACGTTCCGCCTTCTGCTCGATCCGGACATGATACAGCATCCTCAGGGTATCCTCCTGGATCGAAGTGGTCATGGCGTTGAACATGTCGAAAGCACTCATCTTATATTCTACGACCGGATCTCTCTGGCCGTATGCCGCCAGGCCAATGCCCTGACGCAGTATTTCCATATCGTCAATATGATCCATCCACTTCATGTCGATGGATCTGAGCAGGGCAACTCTTTCCAGCTCCCGCATCTGCTCGATTTCGGGGAATTCAGCTTCCTTCTGCTCATACAGACGGACGGCCTCGTCCTTCAGATACTGCTTGACGTCGTTCTTCCTCTTTCCCTTGACCTCTTCCTGGGTCAGGGGAGCAATGGGGATGATGGGGCGCAGAACGGAATTCAGCTCATCCAGATCCCAGTCCTCATAATCCACATCGTCCGAGAGCACCATATCAACGGTACCGTCGATGGTATCCTGGATCATACGCATAATAGCGTCACGCATGTTTTCCCCATCCAGAACCTGCCGGCGCTCCTTGTAGATGATCTCACGCTGTTCGTTGTTGACAGCGTCATAATCCAGAAGATTTTTACGGATGCTGAAGTTGTTGAACTCGATTTTTTCCTGGGCCCGCTGGATTGCCTTGGACAGCATCTTATGCTCGATCTGTTCGTTCTCTTCGACGCCGAGGGAAGTAAAGACCTTCATCAGACGTTCCGACCCGAACAGACGCATCAGATCATCCTCCAGGGAGATGTAGAACCGGGACTCACCCGGGTCACCCTGACGGCCGGAACGGCCGCGGAGCTGATTGTCTATACGGCGGGATTCATGGCGCTCTGTTCCGACAATCTTCAGTCCGCCTGCGTTTCTGGCCACCTCGTCCAGCTGAATGTCCGTACCACGACCTGCCATGTTTGTCGCGATCGTAACCGCGTCCGCCTGACCGGCCTGGGCGACGATCTCCGCCTCCAGTTCATGGAACTTGGCGTTCAATACGTTATGGGGAATCCCCTCCCGCTTGAGCATCCGGCTGATCAGCTCAGAGGTCTCTATGGTGATGGTACCGACAAGTACGGGCTGGTGTTTTTCGTGGGCTTCCTTGACGGCCCGCACCACAGCCGCAAACTTTTCCTTCTTGGTCATGTAGACGGCATCGTCCAGATCCCGGCGCTGTACCGGGACATTGGTCGGGATCTCCACAACATCCATGGAATAGATATCCCGGAACTCCTTTTCTTCTGTCAGTGCAGTACCGGTCATACCGCCCTTTTTGTGGTACTTATTGAAGAAGTTCTGGAAGGTGATGGTGGCCAGGGTCTTGCTTTCCCTCTTTACCTTGACATGCTCCTTGGCCTCGATGGCCTGATGCAGGCCATCGGAATAGCGGCGGCCCGGCATGATACGTCCGGTAAACTCATCTACGATCAGGACCTCATCGTCCTTTACGACATAATCCTGATCCCGGTGCATGAGATTGTGGGCTCTGAGAGCCAGGATGATATTGTGCTGAATCTCCAGATTTTCCGGATCGGAAAGATTCTGGATGCTGAAGAATTTCTCAACCTTCTTTACACCCTGCTCTGTCAGGTTAACGATCTTGTCCTTCTCGTTGACAATGAAGTCACCGGTTTCGACAACCTCCTCGCCCATAATAGCGGCCATCTTCGTCATCTCATGGCTGGCCTCGCCTCTTTGCAGCTGTTGAGCCAGGATATCGCAGACCTCATAGAGCTTCGTCGATTTCCCGCTCTGTCCGGAAATGATCAGAGGGGTTCTGGCTTCATCAATCAGGACAGAGTCTACCTCATCTATGATGCAGTAATGAAGTTCTCTCTGAACCAGCTGTTCCTTGTAGATGACCATGTTGTCGCGGAGGTAGTCAAAGCCGTCTTCGTTATTGGTGACATAGGTAATATCACAGTTATAAGCCGCACGGCGTTCATCCGCCTTCATCTCGTTGAGGACGCAGCCAACGGTCAGGCCCAGAAACTCATGGACCTTCCCCATCCACTCGGCGTCACGCTTGGCCAGGTAATCGTTGACAGTGACGATATGCACTCCCCGCCCCTCAAGGGCATTCAGATAAGACGGAAGGGTTGCCACCAGGGTCTTGCCTTCACCGGTTTTCATCTCGGCAATACGGCCTTGATGGAGAATGATGCCGCCGACCAGCTGAACCGGGTAATGCTTGAGCCCCAGGACTCGTACCGCTGCTTCCCTGACAGTGGCAAAGGCATCCACCAACAGATCGTCGAGAGTTTCTCCCTCTTCCAGCCTTTTTTTGAACTGGCGGGTCCTGTCTCTGAGCTCTTCATCTGAGAGCTTCTGCATCTCGGTGTCCAGCGCCAGGATTTTCTCAACTGTAGGCCACAGGCGTTTGACCTCTCTTTCTGAATGGGTTCCAAATATTTTCGTAAAAATGCTCATACGTTAATTTAACTCCTGTGTTCATGATATGAAATTTATTGTAGCACTTTCCCTGACAAGGTGCAAGGGGAGCATTTGACAAACCCTCCTGAATATATTAAAGTAAACAAAATGTCCTCTTTGTGCTCATCACCTGCTGGAAAAAGGAGTACCGCTTTATGAAATCTTCTACGCAGCATCTTGCCTTCCTGGCTATGTTTACCTCGGTGGCTATTATTTTCGGTTATGTGGAGCACCTCTTTCCCATCGTGCCCAGCAATCCTTTTATCAAGCTGGGGCTTGCCAATCTCGCCGTCCTTTTTATCCTCAATAAATATTCTCTGAAGGACGCCGCCCTGGTGTCCTGTGTCCGTATCATCGTGGTAAACACAATTTTCGGGACCTTTTCTGCCATGATCTGGGCCTTTGCCGGCGCTGCCCTGAGTCTTCTGGTCATGGCTGCCCTCCTGAGGTACACCGATCTCTCCCTCATCGGGATCAGTGTAGCCGGCGGCGTTGCCCACAACATCGGCCAGCTTATCGCAGATGCCCTCATTGTCCAGAACCCCCATATTCTGCGGCTTTTTCCCATCCTCATCGTGACAGGAATCATCACCGGCCTTCTGATCGGCTATCTTACCCAGGAGGTGTCCAGGCGGGTTCATGTAGAGGGCGAGAAAAAAAGATAAAAATTGGCATAAAAAGCGGCACAGCCGCCTGTATTTTCAGGCTGCTGTGCCGCTTTTCTACTATCCCAGAGCCGCGTAGTGAATTTTTCCGACTATCGTCGGAACGAGGCTCGGGGAAGGGGTAGAGAGTCGGCTGCGCTTCCCTCTACCTTATTCAGTTTTTCTGGGGAAGATATCCTGACAGTAATCCAGCGAAGGAAGAGATGGACATGGTCTGAAGCCATACTCTGCCCGGTCCTGTCACGATCGTATTGAACAGCCCTTCTCCGCCGAAGAGCGCATTCTTTACTCCCGGAACCTTCTGAATGTCCAGAGAGCATGATTCTGTCATAGCAGCGAGATTTCCTGTATCTACCACGATCCGCTCTCCTGGCCCCAGGGTGTATTCTACAATGTCTCCGTCAAATTCCGCAAAGCACAATCCGCTGCCGGAGACCTTCTGCATGATAAAGCCTTCCCCTCCGAAAAAGGCCGATCCCAGCTTCTTCTGAAAGAAGGTGGAAAGCTCCACTCCTCTTTCCGCGCAAAGAAAGGCTGTTTTCTGCAGAACCATGGAGTTGCCCGGACTGATCTGGAACACTCTGAGTTCTCCGGGAAAGCTGGAGGCACAGGCGATCAATCCGTCGCCGCCTTCCGCGGTATAAATATTCTGAAAAAGGCTTTCCCCGGAGAGAACCCTCCCAAACATCTTTCCCAATCCGCCTCCGGAGGTCTCCATCTTCATATTGGGGGACATCCATACCATGGAACCGCCCTCTGTAATGATGCTTTCTCCCCTGGACAGCCTCAAAATGGCAACGGGATATGTGGTGCCTTTGATCTCATATTGCATGTATTCTCCTCCTCTGTCCTATCAGTCTGAGTTCCTGACCTGTCTCAATCATCACACATCCGGCTCGATCAAACCGTAGGTATTCCCTTTTCTCTTGTAGACAACATTTACCTGGTCTGTCTCTGCATTGATAAAGACATAGAAGCTGTGTCCAAGAAGCTCCATCTCCAGGCAGGCATCCTCCGCATACATAGGCTTGATGTCAAACTTTTTGGAACGGATGATCCGGATCTCTTCTTCTTCGTCGTAGGATTTCTCAAGATACTCCGGCTGGAAGGAACCGGGAGACTGTTTCCTGTCAACGATCTTGGTCTTGTAGCGGCGCAGCTGACGCTCAATGACCTCCTCAACCAGGTCAATGGAAACGTACATATCATTGCTCTCCTGCTCGGAGCGGATGATGCCGCCCTTTACAGGAATGGTGACTTCGATCTTCTGCCTCTCTTTCTCCACGCTCAGAGTGACGATCACTTCTGTCTCAGGCCTGAAATATCTTTCCAGCTTGCCGAGCTTTCCCTCAATCGCCGCACGCAGCTCATCGCTGACTGAGAGATTTTTACCGCTGATAATAAACTTCATACGTTCATCCCCTTTGCAATAGATTTGAGGACTTTATTATAGCATAGTGGGTGGGGTTTGTCACCTGTTTTATGTGAATTTTGTCAATTATCCCGATTGCCTGCAGGGAGAGCTTATACAAATTGACGAAAGAGGCGGTTCTGCCATACCTTCGTCCGCAATGAAATGGGAATCCTGAATCTGTCACCACGAGGGATACGCGGAGGCATGGTACTCAGGAAGATGCAGGATCAAAACATAAATTCAGCCATAGCTTAACTCTCACTGATCACTTTCCAGTACCCAGCCTTATTTGAACCGATTCGTACTATGGCACCCCTTTCCTGTAGAGCAGTCATGTTTCTCTTAATAGTTCTCAATGAAAGTATCTGATAGCAAGTACGACCATCTACCATCAAATTATACAAAAGATTAAACAATAAACGGCATTGGCCTAATGTAGGGCGATGCCGTTTTTACATGCCATAACTCTGTTTTGATAGTCGCAATCATGATAAAATAT
>JAFWGA010000026.1 GCA_017515325.1 Blautia sp. | reverse complement strand
TCGGCTTCCAGGGCTTCCTCATCATGATCTGTGTAGGCATCTATGCGGTGCTCGTGCAGACAGTATCCTTCTCGGATGACATTATCGCATCCATCTGGGGTGTGATGGGGTACACGGTGCTGCTGTGCTTCTCCCTGTTCAAGACGGGAGGCCTGGCCAAGAGCGTGCTCTCAGCGCATTGAGCCTGAATCAGAAAATCCATTTTTGCAGTAGAAACCATGAACGCCGGTGCATCCGGCAGAAAGGAGGGAACGGCTTTGGCTGCGTATATCCCGGTTCCGAGAGATTTATCAAGGGTCAAGTCCAAGGTGTTTTTCAACCTGACGAAACGGCAGCTCATCTGCTTTGGCGGCGCAGCGCTGATCGGTGTTCCGGCCTTCTTCCTGATGAAGAAGGTGACAGGAAATATCAGCCTGTCCGTCATGTGCATGATGGTCCTTATGCTGCCGCTGTTCTTCCTCGCCATGTATGAGCGGGACGGACAGCCCTTTGAAGTCGTTGCAAGGCACTTTATCGAAAGCAAATTCATCCGCCCGAAGATCCGGCCTTACCAGACGGACAACTACTATTCGATCCTGGAGAGGCAGGCACAGGCAGAAAAGGAGGTAAACCAGATTGTTCGGAAGAAACAAAAGAACATCCCGAAAAAACGCAAAAGGAAAGCCGGCGGAAATCCGTCTGCCGGCAGGCCTCACAAAGCGTGAGCAGAAGCAGGTAAAGGAGATCATCGAGCGGGCGAGGAAGGACGACGGGGTGCCGCGTACGGCCCAGCAGTCGATTCCTTTCCAGCGGATGTTCCCGGACGGTATCTGCCGGGTTTCGGATAACTATTACACCAAGACGATCCATTATCAGGACATCAACTACCAGCTGGCGCAGGACGAGGATAAGACGGCCATTTTTGAGGAATGGTGCAGTTTCCTCAACTTCTTCGACAGCTCCATTCACTTTGAACTGTCCTTTCTGAATATGGCGACCGATGCCGAAAGCTTTGAACAGAGTATCCGGATCCCTTTCCAGAAGGACGCATTCAATTCCGTCCGGAGCGAATACAGCCAGATGCTGAAGACCCAGCTGGAGCAGGGCAACAACGGCCTGACCAAGACCAAGTACCTGACCTTCGGCATTGAGGCGGACAGCATGCGGCAGGCAAAGCCCCGGCTCATCCATGTGCAGAATGATCTTCTCAACAACTTTCGCAGGCTCGGCGTCAGGGCTAAAGCGCTGAATGGGAAAGAACGCCTGCAGCTCATGCATGACATGTTCCACCTGGACGAAAGCGACCGGTTCTATTTTGACTGGGCATGGCTTCCTAAGACCGGTCTCTCGGTGAAGGATTTCATCGCACCGACGGCCTTTGCCTTTCCCGGCAGCCGGAGCTTTCAGATGGGCAGCATCTACGGTGCTATGAGCTACCTGGCCATTACGGCTTCGGATCTGTCGGATGAACTGCTGAAAGATTTTCTTGATATGGAGTCCACGCAGATCCTGACGATTCATCTTCAGGCGGTAGACCAGACGGAGGCGATCAAGCAGATCAAGCATACGATCACAGAGCTGGACCGTTCCAAGATCGAGGAACAGAAAAAAGCCATCCGGTCCGGCTATGACATGGATATCCTGCCGAGCGACCTGGTGACTTACGGAACGGACGCGAAGAACTTCCTGAAGGAACTGCAGAGCCAGAATGAGCGTATGTTCCGCATCACCTTCCTTGTGATGAATACCGGGAAGACGCCGCAGGAGCTGGAGACCAACTATTTCCAGGCATCCAGTATCGCCCAGAAACACAGCTGCAACCTGCGCCGGCTGGATTTCCAGCAGGAGAACGCCCTGATGAGCAGCCTTCCGCTGGCCCAGAACCTGATCACCATCGA